>NZ_POUD01000065.1 GCF_003236395.1 Nonomuraea aridisoli
ACACTCCCCAGCAGCCGGTAGGCGACGCCGAAGACCGCGGACCGGTGACTCTCCCATCCGGCGCAGAGCAGGTCCTCCTGCTCGGACCGGCCAGGCGCGTGCCCGTCACCCATACAGATCGCCACCTTCACCAGCCTGCAGATCCAGCCTAGTCATCCCAGTTCGGGATCTACGCAGACGGGGCCGAGCGCAAATCGAGGCCCACATGCACCAGCGCGCCCTATTCGCCCATGCGACGGCCCCTGAACCGCCACACACAGGCCAAGCCATAGATGCCCGGGCGCTCCCGCTCAACGAACTGCGGGAGGCGCTGCTGCATCCATCCTGCTCACGCACCACCCGCGAGAGCCGTCACCCCTCCCGGGAAGAGCGGCCGGGCGACCAACCGCACGACGTCAGCCCCGTAGCCTCACTCACCTTGATGCGCACGAGACCGTCGGGCACCGGATGTCGTTCCCTGGTCTCTTCGCAACCGTTTGGCGGCTGCGGAGACGACGCTGTCGAGCAGGCGTGGAAACAGCGCGTCGAGGTCGGCCTTGCGCAGGGAGTTCATCTTCGCGGTGCCTCGGTAGACCTGTCTGATGACCCCGGCCTCGCGCAGGACGCGGTAGTGATGCGTCCCGGTGGACTTGCTGACGGCGAGGTCGATCTCCGAGCACGCGGCTTCGCCCTCGGTCCTGGCGAGAAAGCACACCACCTCCAGGCGTGCGGGATCGGCGAGCGCGTGCAGCACCGCTTCCAGCCGGATCTCCTCCACGCTCGGATGCTCCAGGACCCTGACGGACATCGGCGCTCCCCTCACCTCTCGCTGCCCCTCGATACTACGCCAATCATCGTACTACGATGATCGTCGTAGTACGACATTTGTCGTAGTACGATGGTTGCCGTACTACGAGCCGAGCGAGAGGTCATCATGTTGTTCGACCCCATCACCCTGCGCTCCCTGACAGTCCCCAACCGTGTCTGGATGTCGCCGATGTGCCAGTACTCGGCCGCGACGGACGGCCCGGAGGCGGGAGTGCCGCACGACTGGCACCTCTCCCACCTGGCGGCTCGGGCGGCGGGCGGAACCGGGCTGATCCTCACCGAAGCCACCTCGGTCTCCCCGGAGGGCCGGATCACTCCTATGGACCTGGGGCTGTGGAACGAACGCCAGGAGCAGGCGTTCACCCGTATCACCCGGTTCCTGAGCCGGCACGGCACCGTACCCGGCATCCAGCTCGCGCACGCCGGGCGCAAGGCGTCCACGGACCAGCCATGGCGCGGCGGACGGCCGATCGTCGTCGCCGACGGCGGCTGGCAGCCTGTCGCGCCGAGCCCGATCCCGTTCGCCAAGAATCACCCGGTGCCGCGAGAGCTGACGGTGGAGGAGATCCAGCGCGTCGTGGACGACTTCGCCCGGGCGGCGCAGCGTGCCCTGCGAGCGGGTTTCCAGGTGGTGGAGGTGCACGGCGCGCACGGTTACCTGATCGGCGAGTTCCTCTCTCCGCACAGCAACCACCGCACCGACGCCTACGGCGGCTCGTTCGAGAACCGCATCCGTCTCGCGCTGGAGATCGTCGACGCCGTACGCGCCGTCTGGCCCGAGGAACTGCCGGTGTTCTTCCGCGTCTCGGCCACCGACTGGCTCACCGAGAACCCCGAGGACGAGCGCCAAGGCTGGACCGTGGACGACACCGTACGCCTGGCCAAGGAACTGTTCTCCCACGGCGTCGACCTGCTCGACACCTCCAGCGGAGGCAATGCGCCCGGCGCGAAGATCCTTGCCGGCCCCGGCTACCAGGTGCCGTTCGCCGCCCGGGTCCGCGCCGAGACCGGCATGCCGGTGGCCGCCGTCGGCCAGATCACCGAGCCGCACCAGGCCGAGGAGATCCTCACCTCAGGCCGGGCCGACGCCGTCCTGCTCGGCCGCGAGCTCCTGCGCGACCCCCACTGGCCGCACCGGGCTGCCCACGAACTGGGGCACGCGCCCCTCCCCTGGCCCGACCAGTACGACTACGCCCTCTGACACAGAAAATGCCTGCTTGATGCAACCGCGTCGCGTCAGACCGGCGTGACCCCTGCCGCAGGTCGGACGGCGGGGATAGCGGATCTTGCACGGCAACGTCGTCCAGTCGCCGGACGGGACCGCGATCCAGCGGCTGCTCTGCCGTGCACCGCACCCGGATGGCGCTGCTGAGCCGATGCAACTCCACCACTCGTCAGGATGGCGCAATCACGCGCCGAGCCGGCTGAACTGCCTACCGAAGGGGCAGCCCGCACACCACCCAACCCGGAGCGTTCGGGGAGGACGCTTGAGGTCGTGCCCATCACGGGCCGAGGGCGAGTCACTGGCGAACAGGAGCGGTGCCACCCGTCTGGGGTTTGGGCTGATCCTGAGATTTCTTCGACTTTGAGGGCCGTTCGCCGAGTACCGCTGGTCGAGCAGCACGATCGAGTGTCACCGGGTGCTGACACACCGGTTACATGGAATCGTTCCTTGATCAGGATGGCTGGCCGGCTTGCGATCGAGGCTGCCGGGCTCGCCCGCCTGAGCGAGCCCGGCAGGCCAGGCGTCATCCTCGCCGGATGTGCGGCCACGGAACTCAGATCTGGTTCAGGCCGCCGTCGACGTACAGGCTCGAACCGGTGATGAAGCTGCTCTGCTCGGAGGCGAGGAAGGTCGCGGCGGCGGCGATCTCCTCCGGGCGCCCGAGCCGGCCCAGCGGCACCTGTGCGGTCAGGTGCTGCTTGAGGCCGGCGGCCTGTTCCGAATCGGGAGCGAGCCCCGACAGACCAGGGATGTCGGTCGGGCCGGGCGTGATGGTGTTGACCCGGATGCCGCGTCCCTTGAGCTCGTTGGCCCAGGTCCGGGCGAACGAACGGGTTGCGGCCTTGGTCGCCGCGTACGCGCCGAACGCCTCCGCGCCGACGTCCGCGTTGGTGGAGCCGTTCAAGATCACCGAGGCGCCGTCGTTGAGCAGGGGCAGCGCCTTTTGAACGGTGAACAGCGTGCCCCGGACGTTGATGCCGAACAGGGTGTCGAAGTGCTCCTCCGTGACCTGCTCAAGCGGCACGAATGCGGCGACGGAGGCATTCGCGAACAGTACGTCCAAGCCCCGTCCCCAGCTGCGGATCATCTCGTGTGACGACGGGGGCCGGGGGCTCTGCTGACCGAAGCCCCAGCTCCTAGGTAGATCACCCTGTCAGTGGCTGCTGAGAGGGGCGTCAAGGTGGCCGCTTCTGGCCGCGTTATTGGCGTGAGAGTGCGCGAGTGAGGCCTGCCAGGATGGTTGTTGCGAGGATCCACCCTGCAGCGATCATCGCCGCGGCGAGCCACTGTTGTGCGCCGCGCGGGCCGAAGAAGCTCTCCTGTCCGAAGCTGATGATCGGGAGGAGCAGGTCCAGGGTGTAGAGGAAGGCGTTGAAGGAGGGAGCCTCGCCTGGCTTGAACGCCGGTGGCTGGTGGGCGGTGAAAACGACCGTGCCGATAAGGAGAAGGGCTGCGAGCCAGAGCGCAGCGCGGAAGGGTCGGTAGCCGTACCCGACGGTCCAGTCCTGCACATATCCCCACAGCCGCGCCCCGAGCCGTTGCCCCGTGCGGCGGCGACGCTGTTTGGCCAGCAGCACGTCCCGAGCAGCCTCATCGTGACCCTGCCGGCGGTAGACGGCGGCCAACTGCTCATAGGGTTGAGGTTGGTAGGCCTCCCTCGCCAGCCAGCCAAGGCGCTCCTGGACAGGCAGGGGAGCCTCCAGGCCGTCATAGGTGAAGCCGTTCATCAGGATGCGAGCAGGCCACCGGCTGGGAGCGTCATCGAGCACGCCGACCCGGCTGTGGCGAAGGTCGACGGCCCGCAGCAGTTCCGTCTGGGGCCCGATCTTCAGCGAAGCCGCTTCTACACCACGAAGGTGAAGGTCACCGTCGATGGTGGTCTCCGCAAGGCACAATGTGGCGGCGATCCGGGAGTTCCTGATCGAGACGTCTCCCGTGGCCGCGAAGCCTTCGCAGCAGTCGATGCCCCCGCCCGCGATCACCTCCCATAGGGACAGAACTCGCCCGCCGGGATTGCTGAGGGCGGCACCGTGAAACTCCAGGCTGCCCTCGATTCGGGCGTTGACGAGCACGATCTCCCCGTCGGCACGGAAGCCTCTGCTGCAGCTGAGCCTGCCGGTAACCCCCAGCCGACGCAGGGAAAGCGCCGTCGCACCCGGATTGGACAACGTCCCGCCGTCGAGGTTGACCGATCCGCGGACCTGGGTGGAGTCCAGAAAGACCTCTCCGTTCGCCGCAAAACCTGGTGTGAGCCGCAGTCCGCTGCCGATCTCCATCAGCGGCGCGTTGAGCGCGCGTCTTCCCGGATTGGCGAGGCTCGCCTGCGCGAAACGGAGCGAACCGGCCACGCGGGCTCCGCGCAGAAGGACTTCACCTTCGGCCGAGAAGCCGTCATCGATGCGCAGCCCGCCCTCGACACTGAGCCTCTCCGCGTTCAGGGCGATGCCGTCCGGGTTGGACAGCTGAGCTCCGCTGAAGACGCACCGGCGCCCTATCCGGGCGTCCTGCACGCTCAGCTCCCCCCAGGAGCGGAAACCGCAGGCACACGACAACCCGCCGTCGATGACGACCCCCTCGGCGGTGAGGCTGAAGCCGCCTGACCGCCCGACCCGTGCGCCATCGAGGGTCATCGTCCCGCCGATCCTGGCGCCGACAACACGTAACTCACCGTCGATGACGGCGGTCGCGCACAGAAGGTCACGGTCGACGATCAGGCCGTCGGCATGGACAGCCTGATGCGCGTGGATCGCTGCGCGGCTGAGATTCAGTGTCCCGGACACATGGGCCCCGGCGAGCTGGATCGGGCCGGCCATCTCGCAGCCTTCCAGGCGTAGTGCCCCGCCGATCACAGCGTCCACAGCCTGCAGTCCGGGTGCCCGGGAGGCCGCGAGGTCCACCAGACCGGTGCGGGCTCCGGTGAAGACCGGCGCTTCCTCGAACTCGCACTTGGTCAAGATCAGAGGGTGCTGTACCTCGGCGTACGACAGGTCCAACCGGCCCGCGATCCGGGCGCCGGACAGGTGTATGCCGGGCGTCTGCCCTGCAAGGCGTTCCTGGGCGCCGAGCAACATCCTTGCGATGATCGCAGCCCGAACGGGGGCGCCAGGAAGATCCACAGGACGTGCTGTGGGAAACGCCTCCCAGAGGGCGAGTTCCGGCTCGGACAGATCCTCAATGATCACAGAGCACTCCTGGAAGGTCGCACGCGTCGGTAAGGAGAGCCTCCAAGATCACCACCTGTCTTGGCAACCTTCATGCCCGGCCATCCCTTGGATCACAAAGTGCGCGATTCGCAGAAATGGCGGCCCACGGCGTCCAGACCCCCCGACGGCGAGCGCGATCTCGAGGGCCTCCTCCGGAGACTGACCCGTCAGGACCCGGACGAGGGTCCGCACAGAAAACGCTTGCGAGCAACGTCGTCAGTTCGGCGATCACGCATGGGCGGAGACCGCTTGATCAACGGCGGACGTTCCCCAGCCTCTTGGGTCGGGACCTCATCTTGAGGACGAACAGGCCGGGGCGTCGCCGACCAGACGCCGACCTCGGCCGCTGGCTCAAAACTGGCTCAAGGCCGGCTCAGGACTCGGTGGCGGCGCGGTGCTGATCGGCGCGCCGATGGACCTCGGTGGAGACGCAGGCGAGAGTCGAACTCGCACGGTCAGGCTTTGCAGGCCTGCCTCCGCAACCCGCGAACTGCGCCGGGCCGCCCCGGCCCATCGTGTCGGGGCGAACGTGCGCGAGGACGGAGTCGAACCGCCACAGCCGAAGCGTCCGGTTTACAGCCGGGTGGGCTCACCGCGTGCCCAGCTCGCGCATGCGTGGCTCCAGCAGGACTCGAACCTGCGGCGGACCCGGTTTCGTAGACCGGCGCTCTGTCCACTGAGCTATGGAGCCGTACCCCGTACCGGACTCGAACCGGCGATTTCCCGGGTGAAAGCCGGGCGTCCTGACCGCTGGACCAACGGGGCTTGCGTACGTCCGGCGGGATTCGAACCCGCACCGTCCGGTTCCTTAGACCGGTGCCTCTGCCATTGGGCCACGGACGCGAGAATGGACCGACGGGATCTCGAAACCCGAACTCCTGCGTGCGAGGCAGGTGTGATGCCTTTTCACCATCGGCCCGCTCATACGGAAAAGGAAAAGGCCGCCTGGTCGTCACCTGGCGGCCTCCGGATGTCCTGGCGTGGACTATCCAGAAGCCTGCCCGAGCAGCGCGGCGCATCGGCGATAGCGGAGTTCCCGCTCGAGTGCGATCCGCATGGGCCGGCCTTTCCTTGAGTCGTTCGGGGCGGAATGAGAACCGCCCCGCGCTTTCGTCGTGTCCGACATTAACGAGCGCCTCCGGAGGCGGGCCACTCATTTATTTCCAGCGACAAGACGGACCGTATCGTCTTGTTATGGTGCTAGGCTGTTCCGCATGGCCAAGCAACCCGACCCGTCCCGGCGCAGCGAGCGCTCCCGCCAGGCCGTCCTCGCCGCCGCCCGTGAGCTGGTCACCGAGGTCGGATACGCCAAGCTGTCCATCGAGGCCATCGCCGCGCGGGCCGGCGTCGGCAAGCAGACGATCTACCGCTGGTGGCGTTCCAAAGGAGCGGTGGTCTTCGACGCGGTGCTGTCGCTCAGCGAGATCGACGGCGACATGGCGCTGCCCGACACCGGCGACATCGAGGCCGACCTCAAGACGGTGATGCGGGCGACGGTGGCCGAGTTCGCCGACCCGGGTTTCGAGGCGCCGATCCGGGCGCTCAACATCGAGATCCTGCAGGACCCCGAGCTCGCCGCCCTCTACCGCGAAAAGGTGGCGGGCCCGGTCGACGAGGCCAAGAAGGCCCGGCTGCGCAGCGCCCAGCAGGCCGGGCAGATCCCCGCCGACGCCGACCTCGACCTCGCCCTGGAGCTGCTGTACGCGCCGCTCTACCAGCGCTGGCTGCTGCGCTCGGGGCCGCTCACCGCCGACTACGCCGACGCCCTGGTCGACCTCACGCTCAAGGCGCTGCGCCCGTCCTGACGCGGATCGGAGACAGCGCCTGGGGCCGGGCGCGCGGGATCAGGACGGGGACGCGGGCGTCACGAACTCGGGCTGGTCGATGACGCGCAGCCAGCTGCCGTCGGGCTGGCGCCGTACGACCTGGGCGCGGGCGCCCGCGCCGTCGCGCGGCGGCGTCGAGGTGAGCGCCAGGTCACCGCAGACCAACGTCGGCAGCGACGCCTCCGGCTCGAAGCGCGGCCGCCCGGCCAGCACCTTCTCCCACAACTCGCGGATCGCCTCCCGGCCCACCGTCACACTGCCCGGCGGGTACGCCAGCACCGCGCCCTCCTCGTACAGCGCGGCCACGCCGGCCGCGTCGCCCGCGTTGGACCGCTCGACGAACAGGCGGGTGATGTCTTCAGGCCGCATGGCCTTCTGTGTCTCATTCATGGCTCCAGCGTCGCGGACGCCCGTATCAGAAGTCCAACAGATGCTTTTCATAGAAACTAGAATCACTGGTTATGGAACTGAGGCAGCTGGAGTACTTCGTCGCAGTCGCTGAGGAGCAGAACTTCACGCGTGCCGCCGAGCGGGTGCACATCAGCCAGTCCGGCGTGAGCGCCCAGATCCGCCGCCTCGAACACGAGCTCGGCGCCGACCTGTTCGACCGTTCCGGCCGTACCGCCACCCTCACTCCCGCAGGCCGGGCCGCGCTCGGGCACGCCCGCGCCGCGCTGGCCGCCGCCGAGGCCGTCGAGCAGGCGGTCGGTGAGGTGGCCGCGCTCATCCGCGGCCGGCTCACCGTCGGCATGGTGGTCGGCTGCACGGTGACGCCGCTGTTCGACGCGCTAGCCGCCTTCCACGCCGCCCACCCGGGCGTGGAGATCACTCTGCTGGAGGACGCCTCCGACCGCCTCGCCGACGACGTCCGCGGCGGCGCCGTCGACCTGGCGCTCGTCGGCGCCGCGAGCGCCCCGCCCGAGGGGCTGGAGGCCTGCACCGTGGTCGACGAGCGGCTGGTGGCCGCCGTCCCGGCCGGGCATGCGCTGGCCGGGCGCGGGGCGGTGACGCTGGCGGAGCTGGTGGCGTACCCGCTGGTGTGCATGCCGCGCGGGACCGGCCTGCGCACGGTGCTCGACCGGGCCTGCGCCGCCCGCGACCTGCGGCCGGCGATCACGCTGCAGGCGGGCGCCGCCGACGCGATCGCCGCCCTGGCCGCGCGCGGGATGGCGGTGGCCGTGCTCAGCGAGTCGATGGCCGCCGCCTACGCCGACCGGCTCACCGCCCTGCCGATCACCGACGTCGACACCCCCGCGCTGCTGGCGCTGGTGTGGCGGAGCGAGCCGGGGCCGGCGGTGCGCGAGCTGGTCGCCTGCGCCCGCCGCGCGTTCTCCTGAACGTTCACGCGCGGATGCCGTCCAGGACCGTGGCCACGAGATCGTCGACGAAGCCGGGCGGCACGTGCAGCGGCCCGGTCGTCCGCTCGAACACCTGCGGCAGCACCACCTCGTGACACGCCCCGACGATCATGGTGGCGGCGGCCTCGACGCGCGCGTCCGGGGCGAGGCGGCCGAGCTCCTGCTCGGCGCGCAGGTAGCCGGCCAGCGCCGGTCGCAGCTCCCAGCGCGGATCGTCCGCGGTCAGCGCGGCGAACCGGGCCAGCACCTTCGGCTGCGCGGGCAGCTCGGCGAGCACCGGCAGGAGCTCGGCATGCAACGCCAGCCCGTAGTGGACGTACGCGCGCAGCCCGTCCTGGACCGCTCCCTCGCCGGCCCGCGGCGGCTCCCCGAGAGCGAGCCCCGCGGACCGGACGCAGGCCCGCAGGGCGTGCGCCAGCAGCTCCTCCTTGGCGGAGAAGTGGTTGTAGAGCACCCCGTCGGCCACGCCCGCCTCGCGCGCGATGTCGCGGACGGTGAGCCGGGCGAGCCCGCGCCGCCGGATGAGGCGTTCGGCCGTGGCGACCAGGTGGTCGCGCAGACTCAGGTCGCCGGCGTCGCGCAGGGCCGCGGCCTTCCTGGGGGACATCACCGCGCCGCCGCACCTCCCGTCCACCGCGCCGTCACCAGCCACTGCGCGCCGGGCAGCGTCACTCCCCCGTCCCCCGCGTACGGCTCCAGCGCGGCGCAGAGCCTGGCGTGCGCCTCCTGCCTGGTCAGCGCCGCGTCCCTCTCGAGGAGGTAGCGGGTCGGCCCGGTGCCGAGGAGGCCCTCGGCCGCCTCGGCCGGCGTGCGCCCGAACCACTGGGGCACGTGCAGCGCCTCGATCGAGACGTCGGCGAACGCGGCGAGCACCTGCCTGATGCGTACGGGATCCGACAACGAGAACATCGCGGGCGCCTGCCCCGGGTACGCGGCCACCACGGTCTTCGGCCGCGGCTCGATGCCCAGCAGCGCGGCGACCGGCACCACGTACCACTCGCACTCCTGGGCGGGCTGCGGGACCACGAAGGCGAGCCGCCCGCCCGGCCGCAGGGCCCGCCCGATGTTGGTGAACGCGGCCTGCGGGTCGGCGAAGAACATCACGCCGTACTGGCTGATCGCGGCGTCGAACTCGCCCTCGGGGAACGGGTGCACCTGGGCGTCGGCCTGCTCGAACACGACGTTGCCGAGCCCCGCCGCGTCCTGCCGGGCGCGTTCCAGCATGGGCGCCGACAGGTCGGCTCCGAGCACCTGTCCGGCCCGCAGCGCGGCGCTCCGGGAGGTGACGCCCGTGCCGCAGCCGACGTCGAGCACCCGGTCGTCCTTCCCGATACGGGCCGCGTCCAGCAGCCGGTCGATCAGCTCGGTCTCCGACGGGTCGCGCTCGGCTCCCGCCGCCCAGGACCGCCCCTCCGGGCCGTTCCACGCGGTGTACTGCTCGGTGTTACGCACAGCCATCGCGAGCTCCGATCATGAATGAGTGTTCATGAACATGAGTTCACAATGATGGCGTCCCCCTGTCAATACCGCGCTGCCGGACCAACGGCAGGAAGACCTCGTCGACGATCTCGACGAGCACCTCGTCCGGCGCGGTGGGCGCCCCCCGCACCACGAACTCGTTGCGCAGCAGCACGATCGCCACCGTGGCGACCCGCGGGTGCAGCGCCTCCGGGGCCGCCTCGCCGCGCGCGACCGCGCGGCCGAGGACGGTCAGCCACGTGGCCGCCATGGTGTCGGTGGACTGCTCCGGCAACTGGGCCAGGAACTCCGTCGCGCCACCGGCCGCGGCCATCAGCTCACGCAGGATCGCGCCCAGCGGGGAGCTCCAGTGGCGGTTGGCCCGGCGCAGCAGTTCGAGCGCGTCCTCGCGCAGGTCGCCGGTGTCGGGGGGCTGGACGGCGGTGGTAAGCAGCCGGTACGCCGCGACGCCGAGCGCGAGGCGGTTGGGCCAGCGGCGGTAGATCGCGTTCTTGTTGGTGCCGGCGCGCTGGGCGACCTTGTCCATGGTCAGCCCGGCGTACCCGGACTCGGTGAGCTCCTCGACGGCGGCGCGCAGGATCGCCTCCTCCAGCGCGGCGCCGCGCCTGCGCGTCTGCGTCATGGACCTCCCCCATCGGTACGGACGGTGCCTCGCCATCCTGCCCTTGACAGCTTCCCGACGGCAATTAAGGTACTTCTCGTACCTTATCCTTCGAGGGAACGGACACCCACGTATGCGTGCCAAGGGCATCACCTACGACACCGGCTTCGTCCGCGGCGGAGGCGTCTCCCGCGAGCGCTTCGGCCCGGAGCTCGTTGAGCGGGAGCTGCGCGTCATCCGCGACGATCTGCACTGCACGGCCGTCCGCGTCACCGGCGGCGACCCCGACCGGATGGAGACCGCCGCCACGTTCGCGGCCGGCCTCGGGCTGGAGGTCTGGTTCTCGCCGTACCCGCTGGAGCTGACCCGGGAGGAGATGCTGGCGCTGTTCGCCGACTGCGCCGACCGGGCCGAACGGCTGCGGCGGCGGGGCTGTGAGGTCGTCTTCGTCACCGGCGCCGAGCTCAGCCTGATGAACCCGGGCTTCCTGCCCGGCGAGACCACCGACGAACGCGTCGCCCTGCTGACCCGCCCGGACGGCCTGCGCGAACGCGTCGCCGAGATCAGCGCCCGCGTCAACGACTTCCTGGCCGAGGCCGTGGCCCTCGTCCGCGGGCGCTTCGGCGGCCGGATCACCTACGCCTCCATCCAGCTCGAACGCGTGGACTGGACGCCGTTCGACCTCGTCTCGGTGGACCTCTACCGCTCGGCCGAGGTCGCCGACCGCTTCGCCGAGGGTGTCCGCACGCTCGTGGCGCAGAGCGGCAAGCCCCTGGCGATCACCGAGTTCGGCACCTCCGCCTTCCGCGGCGCGGGTGACATGGGCGCCCGCGTCCTGGAGATCGTCGAGTACGACGAGCACACCGGCAGGCCGCTCCGGCTCAACGGGCACTACGAGCGCGACGAGGCCGGCCAGGCCGCGTACCTGCGCGAGCTGCTGGAGCTCTTCGACGCGGAAGGGGTCGACAGCGCCTTCGTCTTCCTCTTCGCCCTCTACGACCACGTGCACCGCCCGGACGGCGACCCCCGCGACGACCTCGACCTGGCCGGTCCCGGCATCGTCAAGGTGTTCGAAACCGGCCACGGCGTCACCTATCCCGACATGCCCTGGGAGCCCAAGGCCGCCTTCACCGCCGTCGCCGAGCACTACCAGAAGCACTGACCGCGTCGCCCGCGGGTCACGGCATGCTCACCACCGGTCCCAGTGCAGGACCTCCTCGCGCGGGATGCGCGGAGCGGGCCGGTGGATGTTCTCGGCCAGGTGACGCAGGCCGTCGAAGACCCGCTCGGTGGAGCCGCGGTGGTAGTTCATCCGCCACACGTCCCGCTCGGTCAACGGCTGGCCGGTGGCCAGGGGCGTGGCGCGCGGGAAGATGTCGGCCACGGCCCGCCGCTGCTCGGGCTCGGTGACGACGAGGAAGTGCCAGCGCTGCCGGTTGCGCCCGGTCGGCGCTTGCACAGCCCGGTCCACGCACTCCTCGATCAGCTCGCGCGGCACCGGGCGGGTCAGGCCGAGACGCTTGCGGACGGCGCGCGTCGTGCTCAGCAGCTCGTCAGGGGTGAGGTCGAGCGTCATGGTACGGCTCCTTGCCCATACGTCTAGTCACGCAACCGCAGCGTCATGGTGGGCATCTGCGACGACCTGCAGCACGAAGGTCTCGTCCGCAGGGAGCGCGACCCCCGCGACCGCCGCTGCTACGCCGTCACCGTCACCGACGCGGGCCGGCGACGCCTGGCCGAGGCCCAGGCGTCCGTCCCGGGCTACCTCGACGACACCTTCCGCGCCCTCACCCGCGTGGAGCGCGCCCAGTTGAGCGCGCTGCTCGGGAAGATCCTCGAGATCTGACGGATCATCGATCCGCCGGCGGCCAGTTCCGCAGGACGGCGTCGAGGGCGTCGAGGGTCCTGGCCCAGGAGGCGTCCGCGTCACGCGGGTGGCGGCGGAATCCGCCCTGCGTCTCCAGGCTCACGTAGCCGTGGAACGTGCTGTGGAGCATGCGCACGGCGTCGGTCTGGTCGGGCTCGGCCAGGTCGTATCCGCGCAGGATCGCCCGCGTCATCTCCGCGTGCCGGACACCCGCCGCGACGTCGATCGCCTCGGAGTCGAGCTCGATCTGCATCGCGGCGTACCGGCCCGGATGTTGCTTGGCGTAGGCGCGGTAGGCGTTCGCGAACGCCGTCAGCGCGTCCTTGCCCGCCCGGCCGGCCAGGGCGTCGGCAGCCCGGTCGGCCAGCTCCGCCAGAGCCAGCGACGCCACCCGCACCCTGATGTCCTGCAGGTCCTTGACGTGGGAGTACAGGGCGGCGGGCTTGACGCCGAAGCTGCGCGCCAGCGCCGAGACGGTCAGGTTCGCGAAGCCGATCTCGTCGGCCAGGTCCGCCGCCGCCCGGGTCAGGCGTTCCGCGGTCACTCCCGCACGTGCCATGCACTCTCCTTAAAGGCTTTAATCATTTGCATACTACCGTTAGGGGAGGCTAGCGTGCCCGCCCATGAAACCCATCACCGAGGACGACCTGCGCGCGTCCTTCGTCAACTGTTCCAGGGGCGAGGCCAAGCGGCTCGGCCTGCCGAGGGACTTCGCCGGCCTGCCCTGGGACGACCTCGACTTCCTCGGCTGGCGGGATCCGGGCGCGCCCGGACGCGCGTACGTGGTCGCCGAGCGTGACGGCTCGCTCATCGGGATCGCGCTGCGGGTCACCTCCGGCGCCGCGCGCGCCTTCACCTCGCGCAGCATGTGCTCGCTCTGCCTGACCACGCACACGAGCGGCGGCGTGGGGCTGATGACCGCGCGCCGCACGGGCGAGGCGGGCCGCCAGGGCAACACCGTCGGCCAGTACATGTGCGCCGATCTGGCCTGCTCCCTCTATACCCGGGGCAAGCGGCAGGCCGCGGGGAGCGCACCCGTCGAGGAGTCGCTCACTCTGGAGGAGAAGGTCGCCCGTACGCGGGCCAACCTGCACGCCTTCCTGGACAAGGTGCTCGGCGACGCGGAGTGATCGTGGGAGCCGGTGCCGAGCACGAGTCGGGCCTGTCGGTATATTCCAATTTTCAATTGACTTGATCACTGAGGACCGTCATGTCTGAACTCCCGCCCGAGGGCACCACGCCCAGCCCGTTCACCGCCGTGCTCGACGAGCAGCGGCACGCGATCTACGCCGAACTCGCCGCGAAGGGACCCGTCCATCACGTCACCACGCCGACCGGCGTCAAGGCGTGGCTGGTGACCGACTACACCGTGACCAAGGCGCTGATGGCCGACCCGCGGCTGGTCAAGGGCGGCTGGAAGGCGGCCGTGTACGCCGACAGGCTGCCCGAGGACGTGGCCCGCGGCATCCACACGACCATGCTCAACAGCGACCCGCCCGCCCACACCCGGCTGCGCAAGCTGGTCATGGCGACGTTCACCCGGCGGCGGGTCGAGAAGCTGATCCCGCGCATCCAGCAGAAGACCGACGAACTGCTCGCCGCCGCCGAGGGAGAGCCGAGCGTCGATCTGGTCTCCGCGCTGGCGTACCCGTTGCCGATCGCCGTCATCTGCGATCTGATCGGCATCCCGGAAGAGGACAGAACCGACTTCCACGCGTGGGCGACGCCGACCGTGTCCCCCGGCGTCCACAGCTTCGAGGAGTACCAGGAGGCGGCTACCGCGCTGCTCCGGTTCAGCCGCGACCTGATCGCCAAGAAGCGCGACGCTCCCCAGGACGACCTGCTCTCCGACCTGATCGCCGCCCGTGACGACGGCCAGGGGCTCAGCGAGGACGAGCTGACCTCGATGATCTTCCTGCTGGTGCTGGCCGGCCACGAGACGACGGTCAACCTGATCGGCAACGGCGTACGGGCCCTGCTCACCGACCCCGACCAGCTCGCCCTGCTCCGCGCCCGCCCCGACCTGCTCGAACCGGCGATCGAAGAGCTCCTGCGCTACGACGGGCCGGTCCAGAGCTCCCTGCCGTACCGCACCGTGGAGCCCGTCGAGATCGGCGAGGTGACGCTGCCCGCGGGCGCGGGGGTGCTGTTCGCCCTGATGGCGGCCAACCGCGACCAGGAGCAGTTCCCCGAGGGCGACATCCTGGACATCACCCGCGACGCCCCGACGCACGTCGCCTTCGGGCACGGCATCCACTACTGCGTCGGCGCGCCGCTCGCCCGGGTCGAGGCCCGCATCGTGTTCGGCACCCTGCTCGACCGCTACCCGGACCTCCGCCTGGCCGTGCCGGCGGACACCCTGACCAGGACGCCGTCCCTCATCATGAACGGTCTGACCGCTCTTCCGGTCCACCTGCGCTGACGCCGAGGACGGGGAAGTCGCTGCGGAAGATGCCGCGCGGATCGCGGGCCCGCTTGAGCGCCCTGAGCCGGGCGAGGGCGTCCGGGGTGAAGGCGCTCGCCGCGCTCTCACCCGCCGCGAGGAAGGTGAACGGCTTGCGCCCGCTGTGCGGGACGAGCGCGCCGGTGCTCTGACGCATGCGCTCTCTCACGGCGGCGCCGCCGTCCTGGCCGGGGACGCCGAACAGGTAGAGGGCGAACGGCTCCTCCAGCCGCCCGGCCGGCGTGCCGGACGGGCGGGCGAGGGCACCGCCGAGGTGGCGGAGCTGGACGCTGAGCAGCGGGTCGATCGGGCGTCGCAGCAGCGCCGCCGCGACCTCGTCGGTCAGGCCCGTCAGGAGCTCGGCGCGTGTCACGCCGGGGCCGGGATCGGTGGGTTCGGCGGTGATCGAGCCCAGCCGGGCGATCGGCAGCATGGCGCGGGAGTCGGAGAGCCGTCCCGGGATCTTCTCCAGCGGGCTCATCAGGGCCTCGGCGTCGCCGCCGTCGCCGAGGAAGGTGGCGTCCACCGCGACCATCGGGGCGGCTCCGGGGAACCGCAGGAGGTCGTACCACAGGGTCAGCTCCTCCGGGGCGGCGCCGGTGACCTGACGGTAGGCGTCCAGGACGGCCGGCGCCTGGTCGGCGGGCCACAGCAGCCGCCCGCCGTACAGGCGGGGCGCCGGGTGGAGGGCGAACTCGATCGCGGTGACGACGGCGAAGTCACCGCCGCCGCCGCGCAGCGCCCAGAACAGGTCGGGGTCGCTGTCGGCGGTCACCCGGGCGCGGGCGCCGATGGCGTCCACGACGTCGAACGCGCGCACGCTCTGCGAGGCGAAGCCGTGCCTGCGGCCGAACCAGCTGAGGCCGCCGCCAAGGGTGTAGCCGGTGACGGTGACCACCGGGCTGCTGCCGGCCAGGCCGGCGAGCCCGTACGCGCCGGTGGCCTCCAGGACCCGCCCCCACGTGACGCCGGCCCCCACGCGGGCGATCCGCTCACCGGGATCGATGTCGAGCGCGTCCAGGCGGATGGTGCGCAACAGGATCACCCCGTCGGTGTCGCCGGTGGCTCCGTGGCCGCTGGGCTGGGTGGCGATGGTCAGCCCGGCCAGGCTCGCGTGCCGGACCAGCGCGGCCACGTCGTCGGCGTCGGCGGCCTCCACCACGGCCAGGACGTGCTGCTCGACCGCCAGGTTCCAGGGCCGCCGCGCCTGCTCGAACCCCTCCTCCCCCCCCGCGAGCACCGTGCCGCGAACTTCGTCGCCGAGTCCGCCGCCCGCCACCGGTTGCTCGTCCTCGTCACCTGCCGTCCGGAACCCGGCGACCACCCCGACGCCCTGCGCGACACCCTCGCCGTGTTGTCGCGGGCCGGCGAACGGCTGGAGCTGCAACGGCGAGGTGATGGCGCTGGTCTTCCTGATGTCCTGCCTGCTGCGCGACGGCGACCTGCCGGGGTGGGACCGCGAGCTGGCCCGCTGCGAGACGTTGCTGAAGGAGCGGCCGGAGCTGGAGTCGATGGTGCGCATCGCCCAGACCGCCCGCGCCACCCTCGACGGCAGGTGGGACGACGCAGAAGAACTGCTCACCCGGTACGGCGACATGCGGTTCGGTTCGACGCTGTGGGGCAGGCGGTTCCGGCACCTGGTCACCACGTTCACCTGCCGCCGCGCCCAGGGCCGCGTTCCCGAGATCCTGGACGAGCTGCTGGCCGCCGCCGGCGAGCCGCACTTCATGCCCCTGCGGCCCGTCGCCGTGCTCGCGGCCGTTGAAGCGGGCCGTCCGGAGCCGGCCCGCCGGCTGATCGACCGGTGGGGCACCCACGTCCCCGACGACTGGGTCGCCGACTTCCTCGTCCCGGTCTGCGGGCTGGTCGCCGCGCACCTCGGCGTTCCCGACCCACGCGAGCTCTACGACCGCCTCGCGCCGTACGCGGACCAGCTGGTCGTGGCCGGCATGGGAACCGCCTGCTGGGGCCCCACCCACCTGGTCCTGGAACGCCTGGCCCGCCGCCTCGGGGACGAGAACGCGGCCCGCGCGCACGCCCGCGCGGGCCTCAGCCGGCCGTGTCCGCCACGGTCATGACCCCGGGGCGGCGGCCTCCAGGTCGGCGATGGTGCCCGACATGATCGTCCGCACGTGTTCGGTGATGTGCTCCGCGGGCCAGTCCCACCAGGCCACCGCCAGCAGCCGGGCGACGTCCTCCTCGTTGTAGCGGGTGCGGATGAGGCGGGCCGGGTTGCCGCCGACGATCCCGTAGTCGGGCACGTCCGAGGTGACCACGGCGCCGGCTCCGATGATCGCGCCGTGTCCGATCCGTACGCCCGGCATCACCGTGGCGCCGTAGCCGAACCAGACGTCGTTCCCGACGACGGTGTCCCCGCGGTTAAGCAGGCCGGTGAGCAGGTCGAAATGCGCGGTCCACGAGCCGCCCACGGTCGGGAAGGGGAACGTCGAGGGGCCGTCCATGCGGTGGTTGGCGCCGTTCATGAGGAACCGCACCCCCGTGCCGAGCGCGCAGAACCTGCCGATGATCAGTTTCTCCGGCCCGTAGTGGTAGAGCACGTTGCGCGTCTCGAACGCGGTCGGATCGTCCGGGTCGTCGTAGTACGTGTACTCCCCCACCTCGATCAACGGCGACGTGACCAGCGGCCGGAGCAGCACCACCCGAGGGTGCTCGGGCATGGGGTGCACCACGGTCGGGTCGGCGGGGACATGGGCCTCCACAGATCATTTCCTTTCCGTTAATGCGACAGATGCTACATTAAGCCGTGTGCTGAGCAAACCGGAGGCAGAGCGTTGACGTCCGCGGTCCCACCGCCCCAGGGCGGCCCGACCCGGCGCCGCCCGGGCGGCCGTACCAGCCGCATCCGTACGCAGGTGCTCGACGCGGTCCGTGCCGAGCTCGGTGAGCGCGGCTACGACGAGCTCACCCTGGACGCTGTCGCGGCCCGCGCGGGCGTTCATCGCGCGACGGTGTACCGGCGCTGGCGGGATGTCGGCGGCCTGCTCGCCGACCTGCTCGAAGCGACCGGTGACGACGACTGGCAGCCCCAGGACACCGGCTCCCTGCTGGGCGACCTGGCGGCGCTGAACCACGAGAACCAGGCGGCCCTGACCGCGCGGCCGTCGATCGCCGCGGCCCTGATCGCCGCCTCGTTCCGCTCCGCAGAGGCCGCCCGCGGCCTGGATCGGCTCTGGGAGGACCGCTACGCCCGCTGCGAGGTCATCGTCAGCCGGGCCGTTCGCCGCGGCGAACTCCCGCCGGACACCGACGCGCGGCGGCTGCTCGTCGCCGCCACCGCGCCGCTGTACCACCAACTGGTGCTGCTCCGTACGCCACCCGACCCCGACCTTCCGGACCAGGCGGCCAGGACCGCCGTCCTCGCCGCCTCCGCCGGCGCCTTCACCGGCTCCCGATGATCGGCACCTCGGTCGTCTCCGTACACTGTCGGGCATGGCATGCCGCATCAGTGAGCTGGTCATCGACTGCGCCGACCCCGAGCGACTCGCCGCGTTCTGGAGCGAGGTCCTCGGCTACGTCGAGCTCGGCCGGGAGGACGACGGAAGCATCGAGATCGGGCCGCCCGACGCCGGCTTCGGCGGCCCGCAGCCCACGCTCGTGCTCAGCCCCAGCAGCGACCCGCCGACCGGGAAGCTCCGGCTGCACATCGACGTCAACGCCACCGACCGTGACCAGGACACCGAGCTGGAGCGGCTGCTCGCGCTCGGCGCCAAGCCCGCCGACGTCGGCCAGACCGGCACGGAGAGCTGGCACGTCCTGGCCGACCCGGAAGGCAACGAATTCTGCCTCCTGCGCACCCGGCTCCAGCCCCTCTGACCTCTCACCGCCCGTTGGCGTGGATCCGGCGGTAGGAGGGTTGCCACATGGCGTCCTGAACCTGCTGGACGGTGTCGCGCAGGTCGACACGGGCCAGCCGCTCCTCGGCCGCCCGGTTCGCGACGGCCACGGCGACCGTGGCGGAGATCTCACGCAGGTTGTCCACCTGGGGCAACAGCGACGCGCCAGGGGCGGAGACGTCCACCATGCCGCCGACGGCCTCGGCGGCGGCCCGCAACATGCCGGGGCTGACCCGGCGGGCCCGCGCGACCACGACGCCCAGCCCCAGCCCGGGGTAGAGCAGCGCGTTGTTGGCCTGGGCGATGGCGTAGGTGACGCCGTTGTACGTGATCGGCTCGATCGGGATGCCGGTGGCGATCAGCGCCCTGCCCTCGCTCCAGCGGATGAGGTCGGCGGGCATGGCCTCGATGCGCTCGGTCGGGTTGGAGACGGGGAAGATGATCGGCCGCTCCACGCCCGCCGCCATCGTGCGTACGATCTGCTCGGTGAACGCGCCGTGCGCGGTGGAGGCGCCCAGCAGCACGGTCGGCTTGACGCGCTCGACGACTTCGGCCAGTGAGATGCCGTGCTCGCCGCGGGGCCAGCCGGCCACCTCGTCCCTCGGCCGCGCATACGGCCGCTGGTAGTCACGCAGGTCGGCCAGGTCGTCGGTGAGCAGGCCCTGCTTGTCGACCGGCCAGATCCGCCGGGTGGCGGTGTCCCGGTCCAGGCCGTCGCGGATCATCGCATCGCGCAGCTGGTCGGCGATGCCGATGCCGGCGGTGCCCGCGCCGAGGATGACGATCCGCTGCTCGCGCATGGAGGTCCCGGACGCCTTGACGGCGCTGAGCATCGCGGCCAGCACGATGGCCCCGGTGCCCTGCATGTCGTCGTTGAAGGTGCAGATCCGGCCGGTGTACCTCTCCAGGATCCGGCGGGCGTTGGACGGGCCGAAGTCCTCCCAGTGCAGCAGGGCGCCGGGGAACATCCGGGTGGCCGTGGTGACGTAGGCGTCGATGAAGTCGTCGTAACGCTGCCCGCGCACCCGCGAGTGCCGGTTGCCCACGTAGGCGGGGTCGTTCAGGAGGGCCTCGTTGTCGGTGCCCACGTCGAGGGCGACCGGGATGGCCCGGCCGGGGTCGATGCCCGCGGCGGCCGTGTAGACGGCCAGCTTCCCGGCCGCGATGCCCGCACCGCCGCCCACCCCCCAGTCGCCGATGCCGAGGATCTCCTCGGCGTCGGAGGCCACGATCAGGTCGACGTCGTCCGGGCCCAGCCCGACGTTCGTGAACGCCCGCTCGATCCCGCCCGGGTCGTCGACGGACAGGTACACGCCGCGGGGGCGGCGGTACTCGTGACTGTAGGTCTTGATCGCCTCGGAGACCGTCGGGTCGTACACGATGGGCAGCATCTCGCGCAGATGATCGATCAGCAGCCGGTAGTACAGCACCTCGTTGCGGTCCCGCAGCGCCTCCAGGTAGACGTTCTTGAGCAGGTCACCCGGCTGCGCGCGGTACTGCAGGTACATCCGCCGCGTCTGCTCCTCCAGCGTCTCCACCGCCGCCGGAAGCAGGCCTTCCAGCCCCAGCTCGGCCCGCTCCTGCGGTGAGAACGCCGTGCCCTTGTTCAGCAGCGGCTCCTGCAGCACCGCCTGGCCCCGCAGGGACGTCACATAACTGCCGTCCGGCTGCTCGGCGAACATGAAGCTCGCCAGATCAGGCTTCGTTTTTCCCTGTGCCATCGTCGTCCCCCGGCGTCCGATCTCGCTCACAGACGCTGCCCCGGCCAGGGGCACGGACACTGAGCCGCGCCCCATGACAGCCCATACTCCGACAAAGGAGCACGGCGTTTCCCTCGTGGCCCCTGACTCAGACGTTGCCGTGCGTACCGTGTCCGCGTCGAGACACCTGGGCCTTTCTGGCCCGTCACCCCACGACCTCCCTGTCACCGGGCGCATCCCGGCCGAGCTCAACGGTCGCTACCTGAGCGACGCCGGGCGTGCGCACGAAGCGGGTGCGATACCTCTCGGCCCGCCCGTCACACAGCCATACTCCGTCCACCATGCCCCGGCCCATGCCCCAGCTGCCCGGCGGGTTGGGCCCTTCGCGCCCATGGTGCACGTGATGGCTTGATGGCGGGGGTTACCAGGCGGTATTCAGTGTCTTGCTGGTGGGAGCCGCTCAGTGGGTGCGGCGCCGGTTGTCTGGAACCCGAGGGTCAGAACAGCCCACAGAGCGTGAAGATCTTTGGGTTCAGCTTGAAGACCCTTCCGTTCGCGCGAACTCGGGGACTTCTCGCGCGGGCGTGGAGCACGGCGAACTCTGCGTGCGGCTGCTCGCCGGCTTTGGGGCAGGCCTGCGTCTTGGCATGTTCGGCGAGGGCCCCTAGATCTTGCCCAGGGACGGGGGCCGGCCCTTGCGTTCACCGGTGATCAGGCCCTGGCGGATGTCTTCGACGCGTTCCCGGCGCCTTGCGGCGCGGTACGCCCCCGCCCAGCGTGCCGCACGGCAGGAAGGGCACCACGCGGCCTCGATCGTCGTCAAGTGGTCCATGCCGGAACCTCTCGCGTCAGGCCGGCCGGGCACGTCGGGAAGTGTTCGGGTGTCCGTCGCCCACTACCTCACCCCCGGCTGTGGGCTGACCATGTTCCTGCCAGGCATCCGCCCCCACCTCCAGCACCGCGCCGACCTCGACCCGATCACCCGCCAGCTGCTGGGCGCCCCCGACCGCTCCCTCGGGAAAGGCGCTGGCGCCCCCTTGCACCGGTGGTGGGGCCACCACAACCGGCGCCTCCGCCGCACCTGCGTGAACGTCGTCAGCCCTAGAGCACACCCATCGCGGGGTTCACCCGATGTCATCCCGCCCGCTGACGCGCAGAGCTCGCCTGCGCGTGCGACGAGGTCTTCACCCCTGAGTTCCGCGCGGAACGCGCCCGAGGGGGCGCCCCTCGCGTCTGCGCTTCGGCCTCCAGGGAGGATCGGACCGGGTTTGGCGCTACCGCCTTCGTAGCACGTCAAACGGCGTCCCGGTGGTCATGGGCGAGTATGCAGGGCCGCGAGGGGAGCCACTTGCTCGCGGCCCTGTCTGCTGCCGGGCTCAGCGATCCGCCGGGATCCCCCCGCCCTCCCTCAGCGCGCTTTGCAGCGTCGTGGCGAGAGCGGCCAGCGCGGCCTTCGCCTCGGCCGAGACGCGTTTGGAGTCGGCGTTGCTGATGTGGTTGAGGAACGCGCGCAGCGCGCTGTCTGCCGACTGGACCTTGCCGGCGGCGGTCTGCTCGCGCGCCTTGTCCACGAAGGCGAGCAGCCTCTTGGCGAGATTCGCCGACAAGTGACCGTCGTCCGCCCATTTCTGGACGGCGGTGGACAAGTCGGCGTACGAGACGACCGTCAACACCACGCGTTTATAGGTCTTCAGGCTTGTGTACATCGGATTGCTCGGAGAGTCCGAAACCTCGAAGATCAGATGGACGGTATCTCCGGTCTTGGCGTCCGCCGGATTGGTGAATGTGGCGTCCTTTTCGTTCGCCAGGTCGATGGTCCCGGCGCCGGCGAGGGTGTCCACGTCGGCATACCGCCACCACTTGTAGGTGAGGCTGTCTCCATCCGGGTCATAAGCGACGCCGTTCAGGTTGACTGTCTGGCCTGGCACCACGCCGTCGGGCGGTCCGTTGTCGCTTCAGGGCCGCCCGACGGCGTTGTGGCTGGTGGGTCTCGGTTGTCGGTGGGCGGGTGGCCTCACATGATCACCGGCGAGCTGCGTAGCTTCGTGGGTCACCGGTCACCCGCCGGGAGGTGTAGCTCTGTGGGTCATCCGCCTTGCGGCCGTAGCTGTGCGGGCCTTCCATCCTGGAGGCGTAGCGCCGCCGGTCATCCGCCCTGCAGTCGCAGCTCCGCCGCGACCGCGCGTTCCCGCAGCTGGGCAGCCTCCGCGCGGGCCGCCTCCAGCTCGGCCCGCAGATCCTCGAGCCGTACGCGCTCCAGCCGCAACTCCCCCCGCAGCCGGTCGCGTTCCTTGGCGGCAGCCTCGGCGCGCGACTTCTCCCGCGTGACGAGCTTCCGCTCCCGCGACAGTGCCGCGGCCGCCTCCGCCTCGACCTGCGCCACCTTCCCGTCCAGCCGCTCGGCCTCGTCCGCCGCCCGCGCGGCCTCCCCCAGCGCCACCGCGCGGTCCCGTTCCGCCTCGGCCACCGCGCGCTCGGCGCTCACAGCCCGCTCCACAGCCCGGTCCCGCTCCTGCGCCGCCGCCTCGGCCCGCGCGTTCGCGCCGACCACCTCACGTTCGGCCTGCTCACGCGCCCGTAGCGCCGCCGCCGTCTCCTCCCGGGCGCGATCACGTTCCCGCCGCGCCAGCTCCGCGTCCTGCTCAGCCTGTACGGCCTGCGCCCGCGCCTCCTCCACCCGCCGGTCGGCCAGCTCCACCCGCTCGGCCAGCTCCCGAACGGCCTGATCCCTGGCCTGGCGCGCCAGCTCGACCTCGTGAGCGGACTCCTCGGCACGCCGCTCGGCCAGCTCAGCCCGCCGCTGTGCCTCCTCGACCGTCTGCAACGCCTGCCGCTCGGTGCTCGCCGCCTCGCGCAACGCGGCCAGAGCCTGCTCGCGTGCGCGCTCGGCGTCGGCCAGCGCGGTCTCCCGTTCGTTCTCCGCCTCTTGCAGCCGTTCCCGCATCTCGGCGGTCTGCCGGCGGGCGTGCTCGGCGGCCTCACGCGCCAGCCGTACCTGCTCGAACGCCTGCTCCCGCTCCGTGCGGGCGATCGCGACGCGCGTGTGCGCCTCGGCCTGCACCGCACTCAGCTTGGCCTCCACCCCGGCCGGGCTCAGCTCCTCGGCCAGCGCACGGGCGAGCGGCTCGATGGCCGCGGCCAGCCCGCTCTCCATCCGGTCGTACAACTGCTCGGCCCTGGCCAGCGCCCCTTCCAGCCCCGGGGTGGCCCGCCGCAACTCCCGCTCCCGCTTGGCCGCCCCCTGACAGTCCTTCTCCGGACAGTACGCCTTCGGCCGCCCCCTGCCCCGCCGCTGCTCAATCGGCGCACCACAGTGCTTACAGGGCGTTACGACACTGGTCTCCGCAGTCACGAGATCACTCTACCAATTTCGATTTTCCAGAAAATAAAAATCGAAAATCCAGATCTGTTGCGCGCGTCGTAACCCCGCCCAACTTGCGAGAAGGCAGAATTCCCGCAAGTAACCTGACACGCCCGCGACGCCATCGGTCAGTGCCCGTTGCGAATCTGCAGCGAGATGTCAGTAGGAATCTGCATGGGGTGTCAGTTCGCAGGTGAGACTGGTCGCGCGACTGTCCTGCAGGTTGGTCACGCGTTGTCGCTCTCCCAAGGCTGTCGGTGGGTGCTGTTGTGCCACGAGATGTCAGCAGAAAAATGCCAGAGGATGTCAGTACTTCCGAGGCGCTGGCGTGACCGACCGGTCTACCTTTTGAGAGCGGCGCTGCGCGGTGGTTGTCCCGGCGTGCCACGGGGAGTTCCTGATCGGTGGGCCCCCGTAGTTGGTGGGTGCCGTGTCAGGGCAACGCGATGGGCGCACATGGGAAACCGGTTCTGTCTTGCCGTCTGCGCTTCTCGGCCGGTTCTCCTCATGACCTCGGGCGGGCGACAAGGGCAGCCGACGTCGTGATCGGCGTTGGCGGGGTCCTGCCTGTTAGCGTAGGGACCATGAGCCCCGGGTTCGCTTCTGTTGCATGCGTCCCGGGGCACCGCTCTTCCGGGGCTTTGTTACTGGCCAGCGAGTGCGGGAGTCCCGCGGGTGGCAGGCTTGACTGAGGCGGGCGGTGCCACCGTCACCTCCGCGATCGCCGCCTAAGCACTGCTCAGAGACCGACATTCCGCATGGCGTTGTCGCGCCAGCGGTCCACGGCCCGGATGTAGCGCAAGACCACGGGTGAGGCCGGCGACCAGCGGCCGTGCTTGGCGATGACCGCAACCGGGACACCGGCGGCGTAGGCGACGGTGGCGCCGCCGGCGCGCAGGCTGTGCGCGGTGACGGTCTCCGCACCGGGAACCCGAGCGCGGACGGCCAGGTCGCGGACGATGGTGTTGACCGCGTCGGCGCCCAGGGAGGGGCCGAGCGTGCCGTGCCGGTTGATGCGGCGCAGCAGCGAGCAGCGCATCGGCTGCGTGGCCGGGGCGCTGCCGGTGGCCGAGTATCGGCGGCTGCTGTGTGTGGCCGGGTTCACGAGCGTGCGCATCACGCCGACCGCCGACCACGGCAACGGCGTGCACTCGGCGATCGTCCAAGCCGCCAAGCCCGCCGCCGGGCCAGGTGCGGAGATCCGGCCCATGCGCGAGGGCGACGCCGGTCAGGTGCTGGCCATCTACCAGGCCGGGCTGGACACCGGCCAGGCCAGCTTCGAGACCCTCGCCCCGAGCTGGGAAGGCTTCACCACAGCCAAGCTGCCGCAGCTGCGCTACGTGGCCTGCGACACCGGGACCGGCCAAGTCCTCGGCTGGGTGGCCGCCTCGGCGGTGTCGTCGCGGCCAGTCTATGCCGGGGTCGTCGCGCACAGCATCTACGTCCACCCGGGCTGCCAGGCCCACGGCATCGGCCGCGCCGCCGCCATTCCTGGCGGGGCGCATCAGGGAGTCAGGAAGCCGGTGATGGAGCGCCGAAGGTTGTCGCCCGCGCCCGCCTCCACCTTCCTCACCCGGTGGAACGTGCCGGCCACCATCACCACGAGCCGGTTCGGCCGGGGCGCGATGGACGTGGCCGGCACGGGAGCGTTCATCAGGTCCTTGGGGACGTCGAACTCGGCACACGGCACCTCGCCGACCGGGCAGTCGAACAGCTCCAGCTCGCCGCCCCACGTCGCCCGCCACTCGCCCGACAGGTAGAGCGTGTACGCCGCCCCCCGGCCGCTCCCGTCGTCGTGCCAGTCCAGCCCGGACCCCCGGCCGTACCGCCAGAACTTGAACCGGTCGTTGTCCGCCGCCGTCACGCCGAGCGCGTCGAGGCCCCTCCTGACAGCCGACGTCACCTCTCCGGCGTGCTCCTCGCCGGCTTTCGCGGAGGCGTACGACGCGTCGGCGTAGAACGCCACTCCGTCGAACATCGGATCGACCGAGCTGAAGGTGGGCCGGTGCTGCACGGCCCGCTCCTCCTCCCGCCAGGCGGCCAGGGCGTCCGGGGACAGGGCGTTGTCGACCACCACGAACCGCCGCCCCTGTACGAGGGTCACGGCCTCGGCGGTCCGTCCGTCATGAGCTGCCACGCTCGCGCCTCCTGATCTCCTTGGACATGGCCTTCCGCCTCGCCTTCTCAGCCGCCCTCGCGACCGGATCCCGGGGAGGTCGACGAGGGCACCCCCTGCCACGCCGAGTCACCGGCGCCGTCCTCAAGAGCGCGGTCCCGCAGCCCCGAACGCGGGACCGCCCAGACGAGCACCGCCGCCGCCGTGGCGACGATGACGGCCGCCAGCCCGGCCAGGTACGCCGTCCGGCCCACCAGGTTCGCGAGCGGCAGCGCGATCACGAAGCCCAGCGGCACCATCGCCGTGGTCATGGTCGTCTCGAACGATCCGACCCGCGACAACATCGGCTTGGGGACCGTGAGCTGCACGAGGGTGTCGAAGACGACCCCGGCGACCCCCGCCGCCAGAGCCGCCAGGAACAGGGCGCCCGCGACCACGACCAGATGCCGGCCGTACGCGAGAGCCAGGAGCTGCACCGGCATCGAGAAGACCAGCAGGGCGACGGTGAGCACCCCGCGCCACTCGACGTGCACGTGCCCGCTCACCAGCGCTCCCAACAGCCCGCCCGCGGCCAGGAACGTCACGATGACGCCCCACTGCTCGATGCTCCCGAACCTGTCCTGCACGGTGATCGGTCCGAGCACGCTCACCGAGGCCAGCCCGACCTGCACCGGAACCCAGACGAGGATCGCGCCCAGGACCAGCGGCAGGCGGGGCATGACGCGCACCGCGTCGAGGAACCGCACGCGCTCCCCCGCGCCGCCGTCATCGTCCTCGGCGGGTCCGCGCTCCGGCGGCCGGGCCCGGATCAGCCGCCTCAGCCAGGCGAGCGAGACGAGGGAGACGACGAAGGTGGCGGCGTCGAAGAAGAGCGCCAGCGGCACGCCTCCCACCACCACCAGCAGCGACGCGAGCGCGGGTCCGGCCAGCCGTCCGGTGTCCCCGGCGACGTCGAGCCAGGAGTTGGCCTTCTGCAGCTGGGCGGGGCGGACCAGCTCGGGGAGCAGCCCGACGGCGCCCGGCGTGAAGAAGGCCGTCGCCGCGCCATAGACGGCCGCGGACACGACGAGGTGCCAGAGCTCCGGGTTCCCGAGGGCGAAGGTGATCGCCGGGAACACCTGGGCGGCCAGGCGGACGGCGTCCGCGCCGAACATGACCGGCAACCGCCCGACCCGGTCCGGCAGGCTGCCTCCGTACGCGATGAAGACGAACCTCGCCAGCCACAGGGCCAGCAGCACCATCGGGATGCCCCGCCCGTCGGGCGCGACGGCCAGGGCGGCGAACGCGAAGGTGACCGAGACGACCCCGTCCCCCAGCTGTGAGACCGCCTGCCCCGCCAGGTAGACCCTGTAGAGCGGCGACGACAGGGGCGAGCCGGGTACGGCGGGAGCGTCGGTCATGCGTCTTCTCCGGCGAAATTGTTCACCGGCGAGCCCCGCCCCACCACCTGCCCCGCCTCCGCGAGCTGGACGGTCTCCACGAGATCGGCCAGATGGGCGGCCGTCAGGTGGCGGCCGGACGGGGAGGGGCACGCCTCCACCAGGTCGCTCGCGACCAAGCGGCCCGCTGCGGCGACGCTCCGTACCAGGGCCGTCAGAGTCGCGGGGTCGAGACCGCCGCCGGCGGGATAGACGACATCGGGAGCGTACGCCGGGTCCAGCACGTCGATGTCCACCGTGAGGTGCACGGGCGCGCCGGCGCAGAACCGCGCGATCGTGTCCGCCGCCTCCGGCGCGCGGGCCTCGTCGGCCGTCAGGTAGGAGACGCGCCCGTTCGTGGCCTGGTCCAGGTTCGTGTCGACGCCGCGCACGCCGATGGTGAGCCATTCGACGTGGGGATGCTCGGAGAGCACCCAGCTGACGAAGTTCCCGCAGTCCGCGGTGACCGCGTTCCCGGCCGGGCGGCGGTCGGCGTGCGCGTCGAAGTGGACGACGCGCAGCGCCGGATGCCTGCCCGCGACCGCGCTGATCACCGGGTAACCGATCGAGTGGTCCCCGCCGATCACCAGAGGCCGGTGGCCCTGCGCCAGGACGGTGCCGACGAGGGCCCGCAGCCGCTCGTGGGCCGCCGCCCCCGTGTCGGTCTGCGGATGGACCGCGAGGTCACCGTGATCCACGAGGCCGGGCAGTCCCTCGGCCGGCCGGGCCCGCAGCGTCCACGACCAGGTGCCCGGCTGGGCCAGAAGCCGGAACCTGCCCGCGAGGGCCTGGCGGATCACGGGGACGGCGTCCTTGGGCCGGGGGCCGGGAGGGCCTCCCAGGTCCACCGGCGCTCCGATCAGTCCCCATACGGCCGCGGCGGCCCTGGTGCCCGCGGGCAGGGACAGCGGGGTCCCGGCCGTCCGCGCGAGCCCGCCGGTCGCCGCCGCCGAGGCGTCCGGCGGCACGATCAGGCGGATCCTGCGCAGGGCCTTTTCCGCCTCCTCAGTGAGCCGCACCGCTGGCGCGCCGTCACGGCGTTCCCCCAGCTCCCACAGCTCTCGCAGGGGCGGGGTCAGGGTGAGCCGCGTGCCCTCGGCCTCGTTGACGAGGTCGCCGCCCTGGATCCGGAACGCCGGGTTGAGGACCCACGGGGCCCCGGACTGGTCCACGCTCGTCATGGCGAGGCTCACCGGGCCTGCTCGACCAGGAGGAGCCCGGCGCGGACCAGCGAGTCAAGCGCCTGGTCGATCTCCGCGTCGGTCAGGGCGATGCCCGCCGTGTCATCGCGCAGCGTGGTTCGCCCCGCCGACCACTCGTTCATCCAGGGTGCGAGACGGCCGTCGATCCTGAGCCGCACGCCGAGGCTCTCGATCGCCATCAGGCCGTCCCCGGCCTCGACCAGCGGCGGGAACCGGGCCGCCCACCTGAGCCGGGTACCGGTGTACGGGACGCTCTCCACCGACCACGGCAGCGACAGGCCCTCGCGCCTTTCGAGCGACTGCGCGGAACGCACCTCCCGCGCCCGGTGCACGTCCGAGGCCAGGGCGGTCATGAGGGAGTCGAGCTCGCCGCCGTCATCGGGCGTCCCCTCGGTCCTGGGCCGGTTGGACCAGGCGTCCAGCGCGGTCCGCGCGAGGTCCTCGGGGGTGGACGCGTGCAGGCCGAAGGTCCAGTGCAGGCTCGGCCCGATGCCGGTGGCCTCGTGGTCCCATCCCCGGGGGATGTGCCACACGTCGCCGGCGTGCATGTCCGCCTCCTCGATCAGCCGCGCGCCGGGCCCGGAGCCCTCCCAGATCCGCCAGCGCTTGCTGCCCTCCGCCTGGAAGATCACCGTGGCGTGGCCGTCAGCGTGGCGGCCGAATGCTGACTGCGTCGTCCAGCAGGCGTAGCAGTTCACCCAGGCCGGGTCGTCGGCGAAGTACTCGAACTCCTCCCGCAGGCGAGCAGGGCCCACGTGAATGCGGTCGGCCCTGTTGGCGACGAGGGTCGCGCCGGAGCGGAGGTACTCGACCATGGCGCCGTAACGCCAGTTGCGGTGCACGATGTCGCCGCCGTCGATCCGCGTGCTGATGTAGGTGCCGGGATAGGCCATGGGTTCGGACGACAAGCGGATCATCAGCGGTTCGATCGTGGTCGTCCTCATGATGTGGTCGATGACGCCCCATCCGAGCGACGCGCGCCACGATCCCTGCGGGACCCGGCCGGCCAGAAGCTCGTTCCCGAACGACTTGCGCCAGACGGACTCCCCGCCGAGCGCGTCGACGATGTTCTCCCACGACAGTGTCATGACTGTGTCCCAACGCTCCGAAGGACGCCCACGCGGACCAGGGCCCGCACAGCGGCTCGCAGCTCTGGCGTGGTGGCCGCGTCGCGCAGCTCGTCGGCGCCGACGAGGGCGCCGGGCTTCAGCAGGCGGGCCAGCTCACCGAGATCGACGGAGAGCTCTCTTCCCAGGGCGAAGACGCTGTGGTCGGCGATCACGACCGGCAGGCGGGTGACTGTATAGGGTGGACCTTGATCGCTGGTTCTGCCGGGGAACCGGGGCGGCGAGCCGTACCCGCACGACCGGCGGAGCATCGCCTGCCGCCGCACGGCCCGCTCGACGCCGTCGTCGCCGAGGGCGTCCCGGAAGGCGTCGATCGCGCCGGCGACCGGATCCCCGTCGGCCTGTTCCGGGTGCTGGGCGTTCCGGAGGCGCATCTGGTGGAACAGCGCGTCCGTGGCGGTCTGCCCGGGATCTTCCGGATACACCGTGAGCCCTAGGAACAGCGACGGGCCGTCATTGCGGAAGAGGTGGTACATCCCCGCGGGGATCAGCAGGAAGTCACCGGGCGCGAGGCGGACGCTGTCCGCCGACGGCAGAAGAGGCTCCGCGTCCAGCGTGTGCGGGCGCCCCTGGCCGAGTGCTGGCAGGCTCAGCCCTGGCCAGGTCCACGCCGTCTTCGCCGCCGGGCCGAGGTGGAAGATGAAGGAGGGCTCCGGGTCGGTGTGCACGCCGAACGGGGTGGTGCCGGAACTGGCCACGAAGCAGTACCAGTCCACCCCTCTCGTCAGCGGAACGCCCGCCGATTCGAGCGGGAGGACGAAGCCGGTGTAGAGAAGCTCGGCGAGCTCGGCGTCCCAGGAGTCCAGGCCGTTGATCGCCAGGCAGATGTCGTCCTTTCCGGTGCGGGCGGAAAGCCAGGAATGTACCGCGGACCGCCCGGAAAACGCCCCCGATACCAGTTTTTCCGAGGCGTCATAGTCGAGGCAGGTGTCACGGAACGCTCTCATGGCGGGCAGATCCGTGTCGTCGCCGTCCACTCTGGTGGTGGCGGCCCGGAGAGCGCCGAGAACGAGCTCCGCGAGAACGTCCGGTTCACGGATCAGGCCGGGAATGTGCACGCGTTCGGCGAAATGCGGCCCGTCCCGCTCGCAGAGTTTCCGCCAGGTGCCTTCGTCCAGCAAATCTCAGACCTCCGGAATCGTGCGGTGAATGGTCCCGTCAAGCCGCCTGACCAGCCCGGTGGGCGCGGGAACCCGTCCTGTGCTCAGAGAAGTCCCGCGCCCACCGGCCTGCGGATCAGTGACCGACGTCCCGCTGCGGCCGCATCCAGAGCTGCCGGTCCTGCAGAGCGGCGACCGACTCCTCCGACACGATGATGTCCGCGATGTCGACGAGAACGGGGCCCCGCCCTTCGTGCCGGTCGAATTCGTTGTGCGACGTCATTTCCATGTGACTTCCCTTCTTGTTGTCGCGGGCCCGCGACGTGCACGGACCCGGTAACAGGAATCAGCGGCTCCGAACCGCGGGAGAACCCGTGCCGCAGCGTCACGGGCATTCCGGCTTTTCTTGCGCCGCTGAGGGCGTTATTGCTGAGTCTTCACCCGTGGAAGGGCGTTCGCCCAGGTCACCGACCGGACATTCTCCGGACATTCACCGGGCGAATCCGTGACCCTTGCCGCCCGGCGTCTTCGATTCACGCCGCCACCGGTTGCTGACGGCTCAGGTGTCGCCCGCCCGCGCGGCGCGGCCGAGGCGGAGGGCCGAGATGAGGAAGAAGATGCCGCCCGGGATGGCGTAGCCGGCCGCGTTGAACAGCGTCGGGCTCTGCGCGGAGGCGCCGGCGATGGAGGACACGCCGGCGAGCGCTAGCCCCGTTCTCCGCATGATTGTTTTCGCTGGCCGCGTCATAGTTGGCGGGTTGGTCCGTGGGATGAGGCATGGGTGGCCGGCCTCGTCATGGGTCACGCCGGGGGCGGGCGGAGATTGTGTCGGAGTTCGTGCTGCAGCGGCGACCGGTGAGTGGCCGGAGGGACACCGCCCTCGACGTGCCGCTCATCCCTCTGTGGAAGGACGGCGACGTGTACATCACGCCGACGCTCAAGCACGCGCTCGCGGTCGCAGAGGCCGCCGCCGACGTGGTAACGGGCGCGGATGTCGTGGGAACTACCCTGGCCGGCTACACGCCGTACTCGCGGACGACCACCGGCCCCGACCTCGCGACTCCGGTCATGCCGCGGGTGCCTGGTGGTAGACCGAGTGCCAGACCTCGTTGCGAATACGGGAGAACTCGGGTGACAACCGCACCTCCTCCGTGCGCGGGTACGGCAGGTCCACGTTGATGATTCGGTGGACGCGGCCGGGTCTGGCGGCCATGACCACAACCCGGTTGGCCAGGTAGACCGCCTCGTCCACGTCGTGTGTGATGAACATGACCGTGCGCCGCTCCCGGCTCCACGTGTCGAGGAGCTGGTCCTGCAGTTGTACCCGGGTGAGCGCGTCCAGCGCGCCGAACGGCTCGTCCATGAGCAGCACCTGCGGGCCGACGGCGTACGCGCGAGCGATCGCGCCGGAGGTCGGGCTGCCCACTGGGCTCTCGCCTATGGTGAGCGACGAATGCGAGGTAGACCTGCCGGCCTTCGCCGCCTTCGTGGGCGCACTCGTCGACCGCTACGAGCGTTCCAACCAGCCCCTGGCCACCGGCACGCGCTACCGAGCAGTGGGCGATTCTCATGGCCAAGCACGCACAAGCAATGCCTCGCTCCGCCCCGACGCGGTGGCCGCCAAACACACCGGCTTTCGCCCAGGACCGGAACCGGTCGTAGACGGTGGACCATGGCCGGTACTCCGCGGGCAGGTCCCGCCAGGGGCTGCCCGCGCGGAAGCGCCACATCACCCCGTTGAGCTGTCGCCGCAGGCCGGGGATCGGGCCCCGCTCGCCCAAAGGCAGGTGGGGCTCGATCAAGGACCACTCGTCATCAGTAAGGTGACCAGGCGCCACGACGAGATGATCTACCAGCGTCAGCGGCCCCGACGCAGGTGAATGTGCAACAGCATGATCTCAACTCCGTACAGGCCTAGCACCTGGCGCTCCAAGCCCAACCCGCACACCCGGCATCGCCGGTCCTGCTGGCAGGCCAGCAGCCGCCTGCCGTGGATCTGCGCCCAGTACGCGACGCCGTCCAGCGCTGGGTGATCCACGGCAGCGGCAGACCATCCATCCGAGGTCGCGGCCATCCGGCCGGGCAGGCGTCCACACCGGTGACCCGTTCGAGTCTGGCCGTTCTGATGAGCGAGCCGCGCGTCGCCGTGCTGCCCACCGGCCACCATCTGGCAGGCAAGGACATGATCGGTATCGCCGACCTCACCGATGAGCATCTCCTCCAGAATCCCGACTCCGTTCCCGAATGGCGCGACCTCGCCACCGAGTCGCGGCGGCCGGGAAGGTGTCGCCCTGCTCCGGTCTTCCACGCGGTGAAAGAGAAAGCTCGAACATGTCGCCGTGGGCCATGGCGTGGTGGTCCTGCTGCTGTCGGTGCTGACCTCCTACACCCGGCCGGACCTCACCTACGTCGCGATCAGCGACATCCCGCCGAACCAGGTGTGCCTGGCCTGGGACAGCGCCCGCCGCAATCCCCTTATCGGCGAGTTCGCCGCCATCGCGACGGCCCTGCGGGCCGGCGCCCGGGCACCGGCCGTGGATGCCGGACATGGGCGAGCTCTTGGAAGTACTTGTTTTGTATGGCTCGGAAGCTACGTTGAGGACGGGCCGTCACTGATGCCGTAGCGGGCGAAGCGGGTGCCCGTGATGAAAGCCCAGTAGCGGTCACCATAGGACCAGTGCCACCATTCGGTGGGATAGTTGACGAAGCCAGCCGACGCCATGGCGGTTCCCAGGATGTGGCGATTGTGGCGAGCCGCGGCGGAGATGTTGGGGAAGTCGGTGTAGCACGCCTCGTCGCTCTCCGGCGGAGTGGCGTTGATCTGTGTGCCCATCGGGAGCTCGGCGCCGGAGACGGTGCACAGGGTCAGGTCGACCGCGCCGCCGCTGACGTGCGGGGCCACCTCGGGCGGGGAGACGTATCTGCTCGCCTCCAGGTATGCCCGGTGCTCGTCCCAGCCAGCATTTGCCGCCCGGTGCGCGGCCACGGACCCGGCGAAGTACCGCTGTTGCAGGGCCGCCGGGCGGAATCCCTCCACCACCAGCAGCCGTAGCCTGCGGGGCAGCGCGGTCTGTGCGGAGATCAGTCGGTCGGCCACACTCAGCCGTACGTGGGCGAACGCGCCCTCGCGGTCGGCGAGGCGCGGGTCGACGCGGACGGCCTCAAGGGTGCGCAAGTCCACCAGCGGCTCGCCGCATTCCTTCACCGCCACCTCGGCGATCCGCGGATCCGACAGCAGCACGATCTCTGGCATGGGAGCCTCCGCGATGGTTCCAGGGACGCTCCACGTGAGACGCCGATCGCCATCATTCAGCGGCACGCTCCAAAAGTGCTGTAATCCTGGTCTAACCGCCGAGCTCGCGATATTCCCGCGCCTCGTGCAGCCGGAAGATCTCCATGGCCTCGGCCAGGGCCGTCTTGGCGGCATCGTCGTCGCCGAGCGCCTCGTGCACCTGAGCCAGGTCGCGCAGAGTACGCGCGCGGAAGAGGGCGGCGCGCAGCGTCTCCCACAACGCCAGCGACTCGGTCAGGCGGCTCTTAGCCTGGTAAAGCCGCCCCTCGGCCAGGTCAAGCTCGCCGAGCGCGCGCAGCGTGCACGCCTCGCCCCAGCGGTCGTTGAGTGCTCGGATGGCGGCGAGCGCGTCCTCCATGTTCCGGCGGGCCACATCGAAGCGGCCGAGCCGGACCCGGGTCTTGGCCATGGAGCGCATGCAGTAGGCCTCCATCAGCCGGTCGCCCAGGTCACAGAAGATCGCCAGTGCCTGCTCGGACAGCTCCTCCGCCCGTACCAGCTCGCCTCGGGCACGGTGGTACAGGGACATGCTGCGCAGCGTCAGCCCCTCGCCGCGGCGGCTGCCGGCCTCCTGGTACAGCGACAGTGCGTCGTTCAACTCGCCCCAGGCCGCCGGGTAGTCCCCGCGCTCGACATGCACGCTGCCGGCCAGCCGCTTGACGTGCGCGAGCGCCGCCGGGTCGGCGAGGTCGGTCCACAACCGGCTCGCCCGGTCCAGGAAGTGCAGCGACTCCGGCAGGTAACCCTGCTCGCGGCAGGCAGCGCCGAGGGCGGTCAGCGTGCTGGCTTCGCCCCGGATATCCTGCGCGGAGCGGAACAGCGACAGCGCCTGGCCGAGGTATTCACGGGACTCGGCGTAGTGGTCGCGTTCGTAGTACAGGTGGCCGAGGCCGGCGAGCAGGGTCGCCTCGCCCAAGGCGTTGTCCGCACGCCGCGCCACCGCCAGGGCCGCCTCATGGGTACGGTGCCAGGCCGCGAACGGGTTGTCGAAGACGTACTGGCTGCCCTCGAAGGCCGCCGAGGACAACGCGGCGGCCAACCCCACCGCGATGTCATCGAGATCCAGCGCCGCGGCCAGCTCCACAGCGACGATCAGCGCCTCCTCCTCGCCGCGGAACCAGCCGTGCGGGTCGGCCAGCGCCATGCGTGCTACTTCTGGGTCCACCGGCCGTGCCAGACCGAAGGAGGCACGCATCGGGATGCCCCCGGTCGGCACCGCCTCGCTGAGCCGTTCGACCAGCCACAACCAGCCGCCGAGCACCCTGCGCACCACCGCCGTCCGCGCCGGCTCCGGCTCCTCGACGAGTGCACGCTCCCAGGCGAACAGCCGGATCAGGTCGTGCAGCCGGTAGCGGGCACGGCCGGCCGCGTCGCTGTCCATCACGCTCGCCAAGGAGGTGTCCACGAGGTGGTCCAGCACCTCCTCTGCCTCGTCCAGGCCGGTCTCCAGGGCCGCCGCCGCGACCCACACGGGGAAGTACGGCAGGCCGAGCAGGCCCAGGCGGCGCAGCGCGGTCCTGGCCTCAGGCGGCAGCAGGTCGTAGCTGAGGGCGATGCCAGCCCGGACCTCCTGGTCTCCGACGGCCAGTTCGTCCAGCCTGCGCTGCTCGCCGGCCAGCCGGTCGGCCAGCCGGGCCACCGACCACTGGCGGCGCGAGGCCAGCCGCGCCCCGCAGATGCGCAGCGCGAGCGGCAGGCCGCCGCACTGCCGTACGATCCGCCGCGCCGCCTCCGGATCGGCGGCGACCCGCTCGTCACCGGCGACCTTCTCTAGCAGCCGCAGGGCGTCCTGGTTGGGCAACAGGCCGAGGTCGAGCACCGCGGCGCCGGCCAGGCCAGCCAGCCGGTTGCGGGAGGTGACGATCACTCCGCAACCTGGGGCGCCCGGCAGCAGCGGCCGGACCTGCCGCTCGGCGGCGGCGTCCTCCAGGACGACCAGCTTGCGCCGGTCGGCCAGCAGCGTGCGATAGCGAGCGGCGCACTCTTCCAGCGTGCCGGGCGGCGACGTGCCCGGCTCCAGCTCGCGCAGCAGCCGGCCGAGGACCTCCTGCGGGGTGGCCGGCGCCTCGGTGTTGCCACGCAGCTCAACATGCAACTGACCGTCGGGATAGAGATGGGCGATTTCGTGCGCCACGCGTAGCGCCAGGGCCGACTTGCCCACGCCGCCCGGCCCAAAGATCACGCAGACTGGCACGGCGTCCGGCCTGGTGAGACGGTCGCACAACTCTGCGAGCTCGGCCTCTCGTGCAGTGAAGTCGGGTGGCGGGGAGGGCAGCTGCCGAGGCGGGGGAACCTTGGTCTCGCTCGGCCGCGCTGGATCCGTCCTGCGCGCTGATCCAGCTCCCAGCAGCGCGGCATCGGACTGGAGGATGGATTCGTGCGCCTGACGTAACTCCGGCCCCGGTTCGATCCCCAGCTCGTCGATCAGCACCTGCCTGCCCTGCTGGTAGACGGCGAGTGCGTCCGCCTGCCGACCGGCCCGGTAGAGCGCCACCATGAGGTCGCGGCGCAGCCGCTCGCGCACCGGATACATGGCGATCAGCTCGGTGAGCTCCTCGATCAAGCCCTCGTCCTGGCCTGCTGCCAGGTTGGCCGTGATCCGCTCCTCCATTACCGTCAGCCTTAGCTCTTCCAGCCTGGCCGCCTCCGCGCGCAGGAAGGTGTCGCCGATGCCGGCCAAGGCCGGGCCCCGCCACAACGCCAGGGCGGTTTTGAAGGAGTTCGCCGCCTTCCCGTAGTCCCCGGCCCGCGCCGCCTGCCGTCCCTGGTCGACGAGCCGCTCGAAGACGTCCTTGTCCAGGGCGTCGGCGGGGATGTCGGCGGTGTAGCCCACGCGGTGCGAGACGATGACGGCCGGCAGTCCTGCGGCGTTGAACGCCCGGCGCAGCGAGGCGACATAAGTCTGTAGGACCCCCCGCGCGGTCGGCGGCGGATCGTACTGCCAGATCGCCTCCATTAATCGCTCGACCGTGACCATCCGGCGCGCGTCCAGCAGCAAGGCGGCGAGCAGGGCCCGCGGCTTGGCTCCCCCAAGGGGGATCTGCCGCCCGTCGCTCCACACCTCAACCGGACCCAGGAGCCGCAACTCCATTGGCTCTCCCAAAGGCTCTGCCGACCCTCCCAAACCTTATGGGTACACCGACGCGGTGAACCAGAGTTGAGGATCTGCGAAAAATCGTGCCACAACGCGAATGGACCCCGGGGTGTTCCCGGGGTTCATTCGCGGTGCCCTGTTGCGGTGACGGGTGTTTCAGCCGACGGTGACGGTGGCGGGTTGGGTGGACAGCAGGGTCTGGGTCCAGCCGCCGGTGTCGACGGTGCCTTGTCCGGCCACGTCGGCGCCGTTGCCGTCGTGGGGGTTGCCGTCGA
>NZ_POUD01000660.1 GCF_003236395.1 Nonomuraea aridisoli
GAGGGGTGGCGGCGGCTGGACACGGCGTCGGGCGGGTGGCTGCGGCGGCTCATCACGACCACCGTCCAGCTCAACGCCCGCCCGCTCACGCTCCCCGAGCGGACGGAGCACGCGGTCGCGGCCATGCGGGCGTTCGCTCCGGACCGCGCCGACCTTCCCGATCCGCCGCAGCTCGACGATCCCGTGTACGGACTGCCGTTCCACGTCCACCTGGCCGCTCTGCTGCGGGTGCGCGACGGCGACACGGCCGAGGGGGCGGGCGGTGGGCTGCTCGGACGGTTCGTCGTTCGCGAGCTGGACCAGTGGGTCCGCGCGGAACGCGACGGGCTCCCGTCCCTCGGTGAGGAGATCCCGCGGGTGGACGGCTCCCAGGGGCCCGCGCGGCAGGCGGTGGCGGCGTACGTGCTGACCGCGCCGGCCTCCGCCGAGCTTCCGGGCGTCGTGTCCGGCGTTCCCCATGAGGGCGGGAGG
>NZ_POUD01000661.1 GCF_003236395.1 Nonomuraea aridisoli
GAGCAGAGCTACTTCGAACAAGGTTTGGGGTTGAGCCGCATACTTCATTTCGGTTTGGTAATGATTCAGCGTGTCGATAATCCGAAACAATTGGGACCGGGAAAATAGTCTCGCCGTATCCTTGAAGTCCTGCGCATCTAGCACCCGTTCGGTCAGCTTGTCCGCCTCAGGCACCATTTTGATCATCAGCAGGTCCCGGAAATAATAGAGCAGGTTCTCCATGCACTTGTCCGCGCTCTTACCTTCCTGCATGAATCCTTCAATCATCTGCAGCATGCCGCCGATATCGTCTTCAAGAATAGTCGTGGCTAGCGCCGCAAATTGTTTGGAAGGAATCCCCCCCGTCATATCCAACACTTGCTGATAGGATACCCGTCCGTCCGAGAAGGAAGAGATTTGATCCAGTATGCTGAGCGCATCGCGCATACCTCCATCGGACAGTCTCGCAATGTAGTCGATAGCCTCTTCTT
>NZ_POUD01000662.1 GCF_003236395.1 Nonomuraea aridisoli
GGGCCACCGGGCGCTGGCGCTAGCTTTATTATTCGGCTTTGGCGCACTGGAGACCGTCTTTCTAACGGCTAGTCTGACCAAGTTTATTCACGGTGGCTATTTGACCTTGGGGCTGACCCTCGTCATTTTCTTGATTATGGTCGTTTGGTTCTTTGGTAATCGCCGGCGTTTGCGTTACAACCAGGCAAATGAACAGATTAGTCTGCTAGATTATCGTAATCAACTGATCCAGCTAAGCCACGATGATCACCTACCAGTATTTGCAACGAACTTAGTCTACTTGGCTAAGGTCGACCATCAACACCGGGTTAAACGGTCAATTCTGTACTCGATTTTAGATAAGCGGCCTAAACGCGCTAAGGTTTACTGGTTTATTACCATTAATGAAACCAACCGACCTTATGATTGTAGTTACAGCATTGACATGCTAGGCACTCGAAATATCGTGGAAGTTCAACTCAACTT
>NZ_POUD01000663.1 GCF_003236395.1 Nonomuraea aridisoli
GCGGCGAGAGTGGTTCGTCCCAGTGTGGCGGCCGGCGACTCGGCATGTTTCTTTCTACCGCCCAATGAGAAGGTCACGCAGATGCTGTTCCTGCTCTTGCCGGTCGAGCACGGACTGCGGAAAGTTCTCTTTCAGCCCCAGCCAGATCCGGCCAAGGTCGTCTGCGTAGGAATGGAGTCCTTCGGAACGAACCTGTTCAATGAACATCATCAGGTCCATCATCGACTTTCCAACCTTGGGGCCCTGCGCGACCAGCACCTTGCCTGCCTTCATCGCCTGCACCGCAGACGCCCAGTCCGCACACCCTGCCCGGCGCGCAAATGCATCGCACGGATGCACGATCTTGGCGCCTGGCCCGAACATCGCTTCAACCAAGTCGGTCGGCTTCGACAAATCCACTTTGAACGGTGCTGCGACAGGCTGGCTGGCCAGGTGCCCCAGCAGGTGCTGCGGATCGGTACTGT
>NZ_POUD01000664.1 GCF_003236395.1 Nonomuraea aridisoli
CGCAACGCGACATCGGGCGAGGCGCGAAGCTTTGTTGCGGTCGAGGGAAAGCGCGGAGGACGCTATTTGACTGCGTACGCAAAAATTCCCGGCACGACCTGGTTCGTGGTGAGCACCATCGCGGAGAAAAAGCTGACGGCCGAGGCGCAGGCGGTGCGCAACCAGATTGCGCTGGTCGGCATCTCGGGGGTTCTGCTGTCGATCTTCCTCGCCTACTTCATCTCGCACAGCATTTCTGCGCCGCTCAGGGAGCTGGTGCGCAAGGTGCACGATACCGGAGACGATGCCGGCGCCCAGGTGGACGAAGAAAAGCACGTGGAAGCCGGGGCCCGCGCCCAGGACGAGTTGAGCAGGCTCGCGCAGCGCTTCGAGAGAATGCGCGAAGCGATCAAACAGAAGATCCAGAAGATCAACGAGATCAATGCCTCGCTCGAGCAGACCGTCATCGAGCGGACGGCAGAGC
>NZ_POUD01000665.1 GCF_003236395.1 Nonomuraea aridisoli
GTGTCGGTCACGTACACGCTCAACGACTGGTTTGGCGCGAAGGTGACGGCCGCCAAGACGGGCGTGATCCTGAACGACGAGATGGACGACTTCACGGCCAAGGTCGGCGTGCCGAATCTGTACGGCCTGGTGCAGGGTGAAGCCAACTCGATCGCCCCGGGCAAGCGTCCGCTGTCGTCGATGAGCCCGACCATCGTCACCAAGGACGGCAAGCCCGTCATGGTGGTGGGCACGCCGGGCGGCAGCCGCATCATCACGGCCGTCATGCTGACCATGATCAACGCGATCGACTACGGCATGAACGTGCAGGAAGCCGTCGACATGCCGCGCTTCCATCAGCAATGGCTGCCGGACGTGACCAACGTCGAGGCGTATGCGCTGTCCGAAGATACGCGCAAGATCCTGACGTCGATGGGCCACAACCTTGGCGCGCCGCAGCCGGCCAACCACTTGGC
>NZ_POUD01000666.1 GCF_003236395.1 Nonomuraea aridisoli
CCTGTGCACCTCGGCCGCCCGCGGAACCGCCCGCAGCACAAGCGGCCTCGACGCCTTGATCGCCCGCATGGACGCCGAACCGGTGCGCTATGTGAAAGGCGGTTTCATTCATTGACCCTCGACCGCATCGCTCCATCACCATGCCGCAACATCGACGACGTTTTCTGCAATCCACGCTGGCACTCGCTGCCGCGCCTGCCTTGTCCATCGCGCAACCCCGCATCGTGCTCAAGGCTGGTGACCAGAAGGGCGGACTGCGCGCGCTGCTCGAAGCCGCCGACGCGCTCAAAGGCGTGTCGTACGACATCCAATGGACCGAATTTCCGGCGGCCGCACCGCTGGCCGAAGCGCTCAATGCAGGCGCCGTCGACTTGGGCCCCATTGGGGATGCACCAGCCATCTTTGCCCTGGCGGCGGGCACACGGATCAAACTGATCGGCGCCAACCGATCC
>NZ_POUD01000667.1 GCF_003236395.1 Nonomuraea aridisoli
GTTCTGCTGCACTTCCTGCGGCAGCCCTTCGGCAATCTTGGTGCCGAATTCCATGACGACCAGCCGATCGGTGAGGTTCATGACGAAGTCCATGTCGTGCTCGACCAGCAACACGCTCATGCCTTCGGCTTTCAGCTTGGTCAGCAGCGCGGCCAGCGCCTGCTTTTCCTTGTAGCGCAGGCCCGCGGCGGGCTCGTCCAACAGCAGCAGCGCGGGGTCGCAGCACAGGGCACGGGCGATTTCCAGAATGCGCTGCTGGCCCAGCGCAAGGCTGCCGGCTTCCTGATACATGCAATCGGCCAGACCCACGCGCTCCAGTTGACGGCGCGCTTCGAACAGCAGCTTCTGCTCTTCGGCCTGGTTCATGCGCACCACGCTTGCGAGCACCCCGCCCTGCGCCGCAAAATCGCCGCGCAGGTGGGCGCCAAGGGCCACGTTCTCCAAGACGGTC
>NZ_POUD01000668.1 GCF_003236395.1 Nonomuraea aridisoli
CGGCGATGGCGCGCGGACTGGCAAATGGAAAGGGTCGCTCAGCTTGAGTTTCCCGGTACCGGAAAAAAAGGAGGCACTGGCCGCACGCTGGCCCTTGGTGAGTACCGGGCCGCGGCCAGAGGACTAAACCGCTTTCGCGGTACCCGCTCCGGGCGAGGTCGAGGTAGTTCGCAGCGCCGCTGGTTTCGGCGAAGTTGGCGAGCGAGGCAATCCGCCTCGTTCACCAACGGAGCTGCAACCATGGACACGACCACCCGCACGGGCTCGCCGCTGCGTCAACGCATGATCGAAGACATGCGCATGCGCAAGCTGGAGCCCAGGACCCAGCAAGGCTACATCCGCGCCGTTCGCAAGCTGACCGAGTTCCTCAAGCGTTCGCCCGACACCGCCACCGTCGAGGACCTGCGCAGCTTCCAGTTGCACCTGGTGGACACCGGCACCTCGCCCATCC
>NZ_POUD01000669.1 GCF_003236395.1 Nonomuraea aridisoli
CAGGGGAGGCGGGGCAGGAGGTGCTCGGCGGTGAAGGCGACCGCGTCATGGACCTGGACGGGCAGCGCCTCCACGAGGCGGTGGAAGCCCTCCGTGCAGGAGGCGGCGTCGCTGACGACCGGGATGCGGCCGCCGTCCGTGGCCTCCAGGAGCGCGGCGCGCACGCGGTCGCCCATCGTCTCGTAGCCGTCGGTGTACCCCTTGGAGGACCAGGGCGTGCCGCAGCACAGCCCGGCGATCCCCTCCGGGACGCGCAGCCGCACGCCCGCGCGCGTGGCCAGTCGCGCGAACGCGATCATCACACCGGGCCCGCCCTCGGCGGGGGCGAACATGGTGTTCAGGCAGGACGGCACGTAGACCGCGTCGGCGTCGGGATTCGGCAGCGGGCGGCGGCGCAGCCCGCCCCGCGGCAGGTCGCGGCTCCACTGGGGGACGGCTTCGGGGGTGGCG
>NZ_POUD01000066.1 GCF_003236395.1 Nonomuraea aridisoli
CCCTGACCGTCCCACCCTTTCCCGATCCAGCACCGCCCCGCGCCGCTGACCGAGGCGCCCCGCACGAGGAGCACCGTTCATGCCCACCGCCGTCGTCGACGGGATCCCCACCCACTACGAGGTGACCGGCTCAGGCCCACCGCTGCTGATGTTCTCTCCCGGCGGTTTCGACTCCAGCCTGGAGAGCTGGCGGACGGTGGGGATCTACCGGCGCCTGCGGCTGCTCGACCACCTCGGCGAGAAGTACACCTGCATCTCCTTCGACCGGCGGGAGTCGGGCCGGTCCGGCGGACGGCTGGAGCGGGTCTCGTGGGCCGACTACGTGGCGCAGGGGGTGGGGCTGCTCGACCATCTGGGCATCGCGCAGGCGCATCTGATCGGCGGCTGCGTCGGCTGCTCCACCGTCGCGGCCGTCGGGGTGGCCCATCCCGAGCGCGTCCTGAGCATGGTGCTGTACTCGCCGGCGGGCGGGGCGAAATACCGCATGAAGCAGCACGCGCGGTTCGTCCAGCACCTCGCCTATGCCGGCGCGCACGGCCTGGAACAGGTGGCGGCGCTCGCGAGGAGCACGGACCAGGGCTTCTCCGCCGACCCTCGGCTGGGCCCATGGGCGCACGTGCTCCGCGGCGACCCGGAGTTCGCCGCCCGGTACGCGCGTACCGACCCGGACCGCTACCAGGTGCTGGTCAGCGGCATGGCCCGGCTGCTCTTCGACCGCGACACGGTTCCCGGACCGGAGGCGGAGGACCTGCTGCGGCTCGACGTTCCCGCGCTCGTGGTCCCGGGCCAGGACGACTCGCACGCGCCGTCGGCCGCCCGTTACCTCCAGGAGTGCCTCCCCCGCGCGGAGTACTGGGACGTCCCGGTCGCCGAGCAGACGGAGGAAACGGCTCCCGCCCGGATCCTGCGCTTCCTGGACGGAGCGTAGGGCGCCGGACGGCCGGGCGAAGAACAAGCACAGCCGGCCGGTCCTTCAGATCAGCGTCGGACAGGCCCGAGGATGAGGAGATGGCATGGCAGAGCAGGTACTGGCTGCGGTCAGGACCGGGCCCGGCACGACCGAACTACGCGAGTTCCCGATGCCGGACATCCCCGATGACGGCGCCCTGCTCAAGGTCGAGGTCGCCGGGATCTGCGGCACCGACGTGAAGATGTACGCCAAGCCGCCGTTCGCCGATCCGGTGATCATGGGGCACGAGAACGTCGGCGTCATCGTGCGGGCGGGGCGTACGTTCTCCGAGCGCAAGGGGCTGGTGGAAGGCGACCGGGTCTTCGCCGAGCACTACGTCGGCTGCTTTCGCTGCGAGTGGTGCCACCAGGGCGAGTACCGTCACTGCGAGGCGACCGACTGGCGTACCAACCCGGACGCCCGTCGTTACGGCTACACCTCCGCGAACAACCCCTACCACCTGTGGGGCGGCTTCTCGCAGTACCTCTACCTGCCCTGGAACGCGGTGACGCACCGCGTCCCCGACGGTGTCTCCGCCGAACTCGCGGGCCTGGTGACGCCGCTGTCGAACGGCATCGAGTGGGCGCTGGTCACGGCGGGCGTCGGCTACGCCTCGACGGTCCTCATCCAGGGCCCCGGGCAGCAGGGACTGTCTCAGGTCGTCGCGTGCAAGCAGGCCGGGGCCTCCCGCATCATCGTCACCGGAACGACGCGGGACACCGCGCGGCTCGCTCTGGCGAAGGAGCTCGGAGCCGACGACGTCATCGACGTCACCCGGGAGGACGCCCTCCAGCGCGTGCTGGAGATCACCGGCGGCAGGGGGGTGGACGTCGTCCTCGACTGCACGGCCGGCGCCGGCACCGCGCCCGTCCTGCTCGGGATCGACGCGCTCAAACGCCGTGAGGGCACGATGGTGGTCCAGGGCGAGCTCGCCGCCTTCCCCGACTTCCCGCTCAAGAAGGTCACCGAGAAGTCCATCAGCATCAGGAGCGCGCGCGGCCACAGTTACCGTTCCTGTGAGCTCGCCCTCGAACAGCTCGCCTCCGGACGTTTCCCGCTGGAGAAGCTGAGCACCCACAGCTTCGGCCTCGAGGACGTCGACCGCGCGATCCGGACCGTCGGCGGCGAAGGCGCCTCCGACGTCATCCATGTCTCCCTGCTGCCCTGGGCGGAGGAAGCGTGAGCGTCGTCGTCCGCAACCCGCGCCGTACGGACAAGCCGACGGTCGAGGCGCTCGCGACGTTCGGCGTGTCGACCGTCCACGAGGCGCAGGGACGCACCGGGCTGCTCGCGCCCGCCCTGCGCCCCGTTTACTCCGGCGCGCACATCGCGGGCACCGCCGTGACGGTGAGCGTGCCGCCGGGGGACAACTGGATGATCCACGTGGCGGTGGAGCAGTGCCAGGAGGGCGACGTCCTCGTCGTCGCGCCCACCTCTCCCTCGGAGGCCGGCTACTTCGGCGAGTTGCTCGCCACGTCGCTCGCCGCACGCGGTGTGCGGGGGCTGGTCATCGACGCGGGCTGCCGCGACGTCGCCGAACTGCAGCGGATGGGCTTCCCCGTGTGGGCGCGGCACATCTGCGCGTTCGGCACGGTGAAGGAGACCCTGGGCGACGTCAACGTCGGCCTCGTCTGCGCCGGCCAGTGGATCGAGCCGGGAGACGTGATCGTCGCGGACGACGACGGGGTCGTGGTCGTCCCGCGCCGCCGGGCGGCGCAGGTGCTGGAGGCGTCACGGGCGCGGGAGGAGCGGGAGGCGGGGCTCCGCGAACGCTACGCCCGCGGCGAGCTCGGCCTCGACGTCAACTCCATGCGGGAACCGCTCGCGCGCAAGGGGCTGACCTACGTCGATCAGGGGCCGGACGAGTGAACCCGCCGTCGCGCTCCTACAGAAAGCAGACACGATGATCATCGACTGCCACGGGCACTACACCACGGCGCCGCGGCAACATCAGGCGTTCCGCGACGCGCAGCTCGCCCGGCTGGCCGACGCCTCCCTGCCCGCGCCCGCGCCGGCGGCGATCAGCGACGACGAGATCCGCGAGAGCGTCGAGGACAACCAGCTGAAGCTGTTGCGCCGGCGCGGCGCCGACCTGATGCTCTTCTCCCCGAAGGCCTCGGGGATGGAGCACCACGTACCCGACGCGGAGACCGCACGCGCGTGGGCGCGGGTGAGCAACGACCTCGTCCACCGGGTGGTCGGCCTGTTCCCGCGGCACTTCGCCGGGGTGTGCCAGCTGCCCCAGACGCCCGGCGGCACCCTGGACGACGCGACGGCCGAGCTCCGCAGGTGCGTGGAGAGCCTCGGCTTCGTGGGGTGCAACCTCAACCCGGACCCGTCCGGCGGGTACTGGACCTCGCCGCCGCTGACGGATGAATACTGGTTTCCCCTCTACGAGGCGATGGTGGAACTGGACGTCCCGGCGATGATCCACGTCTCGACGTCCTGCAACCCGAGCTTCCACACGCTCGGGGCGCACTACCTCAACGCGGACACCTCGGTGTTCATGCAACTCCTCCAGGCGGACCTGTTCGACCGCTTCCCCACCCTGCGGTTCGTCATCCCGCACGGCGGCGGAGCGGTGCCCTACCACTGGGGCCGCTACCGGGGCCTGGCCGTACGGATGGGCCGTCCCGACCCGTCGGAGCACGTCATGAACAACGTCTTCTTCGACACGTGCGTGTACCACCAGGCCGGCATCGACCTGCTGCACCGGGTCGTCCCCGCGGACAACATCCTGTTCGCGTCGGAGATGCTGGGCGCCGTGCGCGGCGCCGACCCCGAGACCGGGATCGCCTGGGACGACACCAAGCGCTACGTCGACCAGGCCGATCTCACCGATGAGCAGCGGCACAAGGTCTTCGAGGCGAACACCCGGCGCGTCTACCCCCGTCTGCACGCGCGACTGACCGCGGAAGGCAGGTAGACCCATGTCCCGGCTGCATCTCACCTTCGCCTGCGGCGACTACGACCGCACGCGTGCCCTCGCCGAGGAGACGATCCGCCCCGACGGGATCGACCTGACCTATCTGCGGCTGCCCGTCGAGGAGACGTTCTTCCGCATGATGCGGCATCAGGAGTTCGAGGTGGCGGAGATGTCGTTGTCCTCCTACGTCGTCTCCCTGGGCGCCGACGACCCGCCGTTCGTGGCCCTGCCGGTCTTCACCTCCCGGATGTTCCGGCACGGGTCGTTGTACTGCCACGCCGACGCCGGCATCTCCTCCCCGGAGGACCTGCGCGGCAAGGTGGTCGGCACGCCGGAGTACCAGCTCACCGCCTGCGTGTGGATGCGCGGCATCCTCGGCGACCGGCACGGCGTCCCCTTCGACTCGGTCACCTACGTCACGGGCGGCCAGGAGACGGCCGGCCGCGTCGAGAAGGCGGGCCTCGACCTGCCGCAGTCGGTGCGGATCAGCCGCATCCCCGACGACAGGACGCTGTCGGCGATGCTGGCCGAGGGCGAGATCGACGCCCTGTGCACGCCGCGCGTGCCGAGCCCGTTCGCCGCCGGCGACCCTCGGGTGCGGCGGGTGTTCACCGACGTCGTCGCCAGCGAGAAGGAGTACTACGCGGCGACGGGCATCTTCCCGATCATGCACGTGGTCGTGATCCGGCGTGACGTGTACGACCGCCATCCCTGGGTCGCCCAGTCGCTCCACAAGGCGCTGCTGGCGGCCAAGGAGGAGGCGTACGCGAGCCTGTACGACACCTCGGCGCTGCGGTTCATGCTCCCCTGGCTGACCCCGCAGCTGGAGGAGGCGCGCGCCCTCCTGGGCAGGGACTACTGGTCGTACGGGCTCGACGGCAACCGCGAGACGCTGGCCACCTTCCTGCGCTACCACCACGAGCAGGGGCTGTCGAAGCGGTCGTGGAGACCCGAGGAGCTGTTCGCCCCCGAGTCGCTGGAGTCGGCGGTCATCTGATCGATGAGACTGATCCTCCTTCGGCACGGCGAGAGCGAGTGGAACTCCAAGAACCTGTTCACGGGGTGGGTCGACGTCGACCTCACCCCGTTCGGTGAGGAGCAGGCACGGCAGGCCGGGCGGCTCCTGCGCCGGGCCGCGCCGCCGCCGACCGTGGTGCACACCTCCCTGCTCACCCGGGCCGTGCGCACCGCGAATCTCGCGCTGGAGACGGCCGGCCGGGTCTGGATCCCGGCCCGCAGGCACTGGCGGCTCAACGAGCGGCACTACGGCGCGCTGCAGGGCAAGGAGAAGAAGGCCGTCCGGCGGGAGTACGGTGAGGAGCGCTTCCGGCTGTGGCGCCGGTCGTACGACGTGCCGCCGCCGCCGATGGACCCGGGCGACGAGTGGCACGGGGGCGGCGACCCGCGCTACGCCGGGCTGCCCGGCGACCTCGTGCCGCGGGCCGAGTCACTCGCCGACGTCATCGCCCGCCTGCTGCCCTACTGGTACGACGTCATCGCCCCTGATCTGCGCGCGGGGCACACGGTGCTCGTCGTGGCGCACAGCAACTCGCTGCGTGCGCTCGTCGCGCACCTCGACCGCCTCGACCGCGAGGAGGTCATGGCGCTGAACATCCCGACCGGCATGCCGCTGCGCTACGACCTCGGCGACGATCTGCGGCCGGTCCTGCGCGGCGGCCGCTACCTCGACCCGGAGGCGGCCGCCGCGGGCGCCCGGGCGGTGGCCGACCAAGGGCGTTGAGCGCGGCCGGCGGCCTCGTTGACACCGCTCGCCTTTTGGAATTATGGTCATACCAATTACCCTAATCAGATTTGCGACTCCGGCACGGGTGACCCCGTCGGGCCCATGAGGAAAGGCTGCTGAATGGCCAAGGATGCGCTCGTCCAAGACGAATTGGCGGCGAAGTTCGCCACCGAGAAGGACTCCCCCTACACCCGGTGGGTCGCCGCGGAGGGGCTGGACATCATCGCCGCCCACTATGTCCCGGATCTGCGTACGGTGGAGCTCAAGCCCTGGGCACGGCGGGGCGGGCGCGGCGTGTTCATCAACCACGAGGCCACCCGCACGTCGAACGACTGCTACGTCTGCGAGATCCCGGCGGGCGGCAAGCTGGCGCCGCAGCGTCAGCTGTTCGAGGAGATGATCCTCGTCCTCGACGGGCAGGGCTCCACGAAGGTCTGGAACGACGCCGGCGCCGAGGTCACGTTCGAGTGGCAGGCCGGCTCGTTGTTCGCCATCCCGCTCAACGCCCACCACCAGCACTTCAACGGGTCGGGGCTGAAGAGCGCGCGCTTCGTCTCCTCGACCAACCTGCCGCCGATCCTCAACCTCTACGACGACGCCGACTTCGTCTTCAACACCCCCAAGGACTTCCCGAACCGCTTCGACGGCGAGCCCGACTACTTCTCCCCCAAGGGCGAGCAGAAGGGCCTGCTCCTCGACACGAACTTCGTCGCCGACGCGGCCAACCTGCCGCTGATCGAGGCGAAGGAACGCGGCGCGGGCGGCGGGCACATCCGCTTCGCGATGGCCAAGGGCTCGATGAACAGCCACATCTCGCAGTTCCCCGTCGGGACGTACAAGAAGGGGCACCGTCACGGCCCCGGCGCTCACGTCATCATCCTGACGGGCACGGGATACAGCCTGATGTGGCCGGAAGGAGAGGAGCCGCGGCGCTACGAGTGGGGCCCGGGCTCACTGATCGTCCCGCCGAACATGTGGTTCCACCAGCACTTCAACGTCGGCCTGGAGCCCGCCCGCTATCTCGCCTTCAAGCACGAGGTGGTGTCGGTGCGCAACGCGCAGGGCGTGCCGAAGGCGTGGATCAGCCAGCGCGTCGGCGGCGACCAGATCGACTACGCCGACGAGTCGCCGTACGTGCGCGAGACCTTCCGGGAGGCCCTGGCCAAGTACGGCATCGAGCCGAGGATGGACGCGGCGTACGCGGCCGAGCTCGAGACGCTGCCGCCGAAGCCGTAGCCCGCGTGGCACGGCCCGGTCCCGACGCACGAGAGGAGCACGACCGTGAGGCACACCGGTGCGCACGACCACATCCATGGTGACGGCGGCAACGGCCACCATCATCACGGCGACGCGCCCACGGTCTACTCCGCCTACGTTCCGGACCACGACCACGCGCACGACGACGAGGCGCTGAGCCCGATCGAGGACAACCCGATCTGGCAGCAGGACAACGTCACGCTGCGCAGCGTGGGCATCGACATCGGATCGTCCGGCACGCAGGTCCTCTTCTCCCGCCTGCACCTGCGGCGAATCGGCGAGGACCTGACGACCCGTTACATCGTGGTCCGCCGGCAGACGCTCTACCGTTCCCCCGTCTCGCTCACCCCCTACGCGAGCGCCGAGCACATTGACGCGGCGGCTCTGGGGTCGATCATCGACGAGGCCTACGACGCGGCGGACGTCCGCCCGTCCGACGTCGACACCGGGGTCGTGATCCTGACCGGCGAGGCGCTGCGCCGTCGCAACGCCGAGGCCATCGCGAACGTCCTGGCCGAGCGCGGGGGCGAGCTGGTCAACGCGACGGCGGGCCACAACATGGAGGCGATGCTCGCCGCCTACGGCTCAGGCGCGGCGAAGGCGTCGCACGACACCGGGCTGCGCATCCTGAACATCGACATCGGCGGCGGGACGACGAAGCTCGCGGTGCTGGACCGCGGGCGGGTCGTGACGACGGCCGCGATCCACGTCGGCGGCCGGCTCCTGGTCGTCGACGACCATGACCGCATCGTCCGCCTGGATCCGGCCGGGCGTCGTCACGCAGCCCGGGCCGGCCACGCCTGGGAGCCCGGCGACGTCGCCCGCCCGGAGGAGCTGGAGAAGGTGGCGGAGACGATGGCGGAGGCGGTCGTCGCGGCGATCGTCGCCGATCCGCTCCCCGAGGACGTCGCTGGGCTGTACCTCACCGAGCGGCTGGCGGAGACGGGGCCGATCGACGGGGTGATGTTCTCGGGCGGTGTCGCGGAGTACGTCTACGACCGGGAGAGCAGCACCTTCGGCGACCTCGGGCGGCCGCTCGGCCGGGCGTTGCGCCGCCGGATCGACTCCGGGGCCCTGCCGTTCCGGCTCCTGCCCCCTGGCGAGTGCATTCGCGCCACCGCGCTGGGCGCGTCGGAGTACAGCGTCCAGCTCAGCGGGAACACCGGCCACATCACCGACCCCGACGCGCTGCTCCCCCGCCGCAACCTGCAGGTGATACGGCCGCACTACGAGCTCGGGGAGACGATCGACGCGGCGGCGATCGCGACGGCGATCCGGCGTCACCTCATCGCCCTGGACGCCGGGCAGACCGGCGCCGACGTCGCCCTCGCCCTGTCCTGGAACGGCCTGCCGAGCTACGACCGGCTCATCTCCTTCGCGCGCGGCCTGCGCGACGGCCTCGCGGACCGGATCGCGCAGGGCCTGCCGGTGTACGTCATGCTCGACGGCGACGTGGCCATGACACTCGGCAGACTGCTGAGACAGGAGCTCGGGGTCACGGGCGACCTCCTGGTCATCGACGGTCTCAACCTGCGCGACTTCGACTACATCGACATCGGCCGGATTCGTTTCCCGTCGAACACCGTGCCGGTCACCATCAAGTCGCTCCTCTTCCACCAGGACCCCCGGCACGACTGACGGGCTCGCTACTCCTCGCCGTCGTCCGGGTCCGCCGAGCTCGGGTCCGCCAGGCGATCGGCGGTGCGCTGCAGGTGGCGCCGCATGATCGTCTGGGCGCGCTCGATGTCCCGCTGCTCGATCGCCTCGACCAGCTCGAAGTGTTCGTGCGCTCCCCGGGGACCCATCAACGGCGCGGCGACACGTGCCTGCTGGAGCGACATGAGCAGGGGGCCGTGGAAGGTCTGCACCAGCATCTCGATCGCCGGGTTGTGCGCGCAGGAGGCGACCCGCACGTGGAACGCCGCCGACATCGCCATGGTGTAGGAGCCGTTCTCCAGCTCGGTCAGGCTCTGCTCGACGAGGGCCCGCAGGTCCGCGATGTCCTTTTCGGTGGCGCGCTCCACCACCAGCGGCAGGATGCCGAGCTCGAAGACCATGCGGGCCTCGGTGACGTCGCCGGCGGTCATCGGGGCCAGGGTGAGGAGCTCGGCCAGTCCCTTCCCGAGGCGTTCGCTGGACGGCTGGGTGACGAAGGCGCCGCCCCGGGCGCCGACGCGGATCTCCACCAGGCCGCTGGCCTCGAGCACCCGCAGAGCCTCACGGACCGTCACCCTGCTGACCCCGAACCGCTCGCACAGGCTGCGCTCGCTGGGCAGCCGGTCACCGGGGACGAGCTTGCCCTCTCTGATCAGGAGCCGCACCTGCTCCACGATGACCTCGGAGATGCGGTCGACGCTCACCGGGCTGAACAGATCCCCCGTCCCCTTACCGCCCGGAGTCCCATCCGATGGGGCCACTGACATACCGACATCCCTCCACGACCTTGCTTACGGACCCCCATGCTACCAACAATGGTCTTACCATATGTTCGGCGCAGGGAACGTCGCATTGCTGGCGGCAACGTCCTGTCTACGTCTTTCCTGGTCACCTTGATGCGATATGCCGCATTCTATTGGGATAATGGTATGATAATTTGCTATTATCAGGGCGGCAGAAGTAGGCGAACGGGAGAGAACATGCCCAGCATGCGGCTACGCACGGTGACCCGGACCCAGGGCAACAACCGCGCCCTCAAGGAGGGCAGGGTCACCCCCAAGGGGTTCGACCTCGTCTTCGAGGAGGTCCCCGTGCTCGTCGACGGCTTCCGCCGGATGGTCCGGGGGCTCGAATTCGACGTCTGCGAGATGGCGATGACGACGTACCTGTGCGCCAAGGCGCATGGCGTCCCGTTCACCGCGCTGCCGATCTTCCTGGTGCGCGGGTTCCACCACGGCGCCATCGTGTGCGCACCGGAGGCCGGCGTCCGCGAGCCGAAGGATCTCGAGGGCCGGAAGGTCGGCGTCAACCGCGGCTACACCGTGACGACCGGCGTGTGGGCGCGCGGCGTCCTTCAGGACGAGTACGGCGTCGACCTCAGCGCGGTGATCTGGGCGCCCTCGGGAGACGAACACGTCGCCGAGTACCGCCCCCCGGCCAACGTCGAGCCCCTGCCGCCGGGAAGCGACCTCGCCGGCCTGCTGGCCACGGGCGAACTCGCGGCCGCGGTCGGCGTCAACGCCGGCCCCCCTGATCTTCTGCCGCTGATCCCCGACGCGACGGAGGCCGGCTTCGCCTCGCTCCGCGACCGCGGTCACTACCCCGTCAACCATCTGGTGGTCGTGCGGGACGACCTGCTCGCGGCGCACCCCGGCCTGGCCACCGACGTGTTCGACGCCTTCGCCGAGGCCAAGAACCTGTACGTCGACGAGCTGCGCCGCGACGCGATCGAGGCGCCGACCCCGGCCGATCGTATGTACCGGCGCGTCATGGAGATCACCGGCGCGGACCCGCTGCCGTACGGCATAGCACCGAACCGCGTTGTCATCGACGAACTCATCGGGCACGCGACACGCCAGGGCATCCTCGACACGCGGCCCGAGGTGGAGTCGCTGTTCGCGGAGAGCACGGTGGACCTGTCGGCCTGAGCAGGCCGGCAGGAGCGACCCCCATGAACGCACAACCGAGCAGTGAGGGCAGGAGCATGCGCATCGCCATCGCGGCGGATCACCACGGTCTCGCGCTGAAGGCGCGACTGATCGCCCGGCTCACCGCGCAGGGTCACGAGCTCGACGACCGCGGCGCGCACGCCGGCGGGGTGACGGTGGACTACCCGCCGCTCTGCGCGGACGTCTGCGGCCGGGTCGCCGACGGTCGTGCCGACCGCGCGATCGTGGTGGGCGGCAGCGGGATGGGCGAGCTGATCGCCTGCAACAAGATCCGCGGCATCCGTGCCGGGCTGTGTCATGACGTGTTCACCACGGAGATCTCCCGCGCCCACAACGACGCCAACGTGATCGTCATCGGCGCCAAGGTCATCGGCCCGGAGACGGCCGAGGAGCTCGTGGACCTGTGGCTCAGCACCCCGTTCAAGGGCGGCCGCCACCAGGAGCGGCTGGACCAGATCGCCATGCTCGAGCGCGGGGACCCGCCGGCCTGACGGCGGGTCCGCTCTCAGGTTCCCGTGGTGGAACGCCGCCTGTCTCCGGGATCGTCGCCGGGCTCCGCCGCCTCCTCCTCGTCGGCCGCCACGATCCCGGTGTAGGACCGCACCACGCCGCCCCGCAGCCATGACCACCCGGCGACGACCATCGGGCCGAGCCCACCGATGGTGAGCGCCGCCACGGGCCCGATCACACCGGCGACCGCCCCGACGACGACGTCCCCGATCGCCGGGCCGCCCCGCGAGGACATCTGGTAGAAGGCGGTGACCCGGCCCCGGATCTCGTCCGGGGTGTCGATCTGGACCGCGGCGTGCCGGATCGTGGTCGCCATGGCGTCGAAGGCGCCGAGGAGCAGGGCGGCGAGCACGGCCAGGAGGAAGACCGGCGAGTGCGCCAGGACGACGGCGGAGATGCCGTAGAGGACCGTGGAGACCAGCAGGACCCGGCCCTGCCGCTGACTTCGCTGCACCGTACGGAAGACCGCGTAGGTCGCGATCAGCGCACCGGCGGACGGGGCGCCAGACAGCACTCCGTATCCGGTCGCGCCGACGTGGAGCACGTCCAGCGCGAGCGCCGGCAACAGCACCCGGTAGGCGCTGAACACGGTCGCCGACAGGTCGAGCAGCATGAGGTTGTAGATGAGCGGCCGATGGGCGATGTACCTGGCCCCCTCGGCGATCGATCCCAGGATCGAGCGGCGCTCCGCGGCCGGCTCCAGCCTGGAGATCCGGAGCGTGGCGAGCACCCCGACCAGCACCGCGTAGGTCACCGCGTCGACGAGGTACATCAGTCCGGGCCCGGCCACGCTGATGAGCACGCCGGACAGCAGCGGGCCCACCAGCACGGCCAGCTCCCGCGACGGGTTGAGCAGCGCGACCGCCTGCCCGATCTGGTTCTTCGGCACCAGAGCGGGGATCAGCGCCTGCCTGGCCGGCTGGTCGAAGGTCGCCGCGGCCGTGGTGAGCACCACGGAGAGCACGACGTGCCATGCCTCGGCCCGGCCGATCAGCGTCAGCCAGGACAGCGCGACGGCGACGAGCAGCGCGACGGCCTGCGCGGCCTGGAGCAGCCGGCGCCGGTCGAGGCGGTCGGCGAGCGCCCCGCCCAGCGGGCTGAGGACGAGCAGCGCGACCGCCTGCGCGGCGCCGACCAGCCCGGTGTAGGCGACCGAGCCGGTGAGCTGGTAGACCTGGTAGAAATTCGCCGCGACGGTGCCGCGGGTGCCGATCTGGGACAGCACGACCCCTGCCCAGTACAGCGCGAAGTCGCGGTTCCGCAGGATCGCGGGTGTCACGCGGTGTCTCCCACTTCTCTGATCACGCACTCCTGTCCACGCCGAACGCCAGGCGATTCACCCGTCGGAGGTGCGGTCAGTCGACGGGCACGAGCACCAGCTTGGCGGGATCCATCCGCAGGTAGACCTCGGTCCCGGGCTCTATCGAGGTCGAGGGGTTCCCGCGGGTGCGCAGCTCGTGCTTGCCGACGCCCACCACGTGGTCGAGGCTGTCTCCGAGGTAGGCGCGGGTCAGGACCGTGCCCTTCCACTCGTTGGGCACCTCGCCCGCCCGGGAGGTGGTGCTGACCTCCACCGCCTCCGGCCGCACGGACACGATCACGTCGGTGCCCAGGGGAAGGGTCATGGCGGAGTCGAGCGCGAGCCGCCCGTCGATGGTGTTGACGGTGTATCGATCCCCGTCCTTCGCCACCACGTTGCCGGTCAGGAAGTTCGACGTACCGATGAACTCGGCGACGAACCTGCAGTTGGGGTTCTCGTAGATGTCGCGGGGACGGCCGAGCTGCACGACGCTGCCGTTGCGCATCACCGCGATCGCGTTGCTGAGGGCCAGGGCCTCGACCTGGTCGTGCGTCACGTACACCGAGGTGATCCCGAGCTCGCGCTGCACCCTCTTCAACTCGTACCGCAGCGATTCCCGCAGCTTGGCGTCGAGGTTGGACAGCGGTTCGTCGAGCAGCAGGAGCGGGGGCTCGATGACGAGCGCCCGGGCGAGGGCGAGCCGCTGCTGCTGGCCTCCGGACAGCTTGGTGGCCTGGCGCTCGGCCAGGTGGCCGAGCTCCATCGTCTCCAGCACGCGCATCACCCGCTCGGAGATCTCCTTGCGGCCCAGCCGTTCACCGCGCTTCCTCACCTGCAAGGGGAAGGCGACGTTGTCGAAGACCGACATGTGCGGCCAAATGGCATAGGACTGGAAGACCATGCCGAGCCCCCGCTCGTTCGCGGGGACGTTCACCTGCTTCTGCCCTTCATCGGCGGAGAAGAGCACGCGGTCGGCGACTTCGATGCTCCCGGAGTCGGGGCGCTCCAGCCCGGCGATAGAGCGCAGCGTGGTCGTCTTGCCGCACCCCGAGGGCCCCAGCAAGGTGAACAGCTGTCCGTTCTCGACGGTGAAACTGACGTCGTTGACCGCGAATACCCGGGCCTCCTGTGCCGAGGGCGTTTTCGAGTCGCGCCGGCGGCGGCGCTCTCCGTCGAAGGTCTTGACGAGGTTGTTGATGCGAAGCATCTGTCCTCCTGATGAAAGCCCGTTGTTCAGTCCTGCCGGAGCCCGACTTTGGCGCCGAGCTTGTAGGCGATGACGACGAGCACGGCGAGGGTGAGCACCATGACGACACCGAGTGCCGCCAGGACGGTGAACTGGCCGTTCTCGTATTGCTCGAAGATGAGGATGGAGAGGACCTCGTTGCCGGGGCTGTAGAGCAGGATCGAGCTGGACAGTTCGCGGAACGAGACGACGAGGATGTAGATCCACCCGGCCAGGAGGCCGGGCGAGAGGAGCGGCAGGAGCACCCTGCGGAACGTCTGCCACCAGCTCGCGCCGCTGACCTGGGCCGACTCCTCCAGCTCGGCCGAGATCTGGTGCATCGACGTGACCGCGTAGCGCATGCCGTACGGCATGTAGCGGGTGCAGTAGGCGATCAGCAGGATGAAGATCGTGCCGTAGATCGGGATGGGGCTGCGCAGGTACACGAAGGAGAGCGCGAGACCGAGCACCAGGCCGGGGATGACGAGCGGGACGAACGAGAGATGGTCCACGAGCTGCCGGCCGGGGATGCGCGAGCGCACGACGATCCAGGCGCCGACGGCCATCAGGATCATGACGAGCGTCGCCGACCCGAGGCCGAGCACGAGGGAGTTCTTCAGCGCCGTCATCGCGTCGGACATGTCGAAGAGCTGGCGGTAGTTGTCGAAGGTCATCGACGCGAAGGCCTCGCCCGACGGCGCCTGGTAGAACTTCAGCAGCGACGTGTAGAGCAGCACGAGCAGCGGCCCTACGACGGTGAAGAAGAAGTACAGCACGATGACGGCCCCCATGACCGGCCGCCACTTGCCGAGCTCCATCGGGCGAGGACGGAACCCCTTGCCGGTCACGGTCTGGTAGGTCTTGCCCGATCTGCCGACGAGGTTGGAGATCGCCACGCCGATCAACGCGAACACCAGCAGGCCCACCGCCAGCGCGCCGGCCGCGGCGAGGTCCGGCGGGTAGGAGCGCAGCACGAAGTAGATGCGGCTGGTGAAGACGTAGATGCCGTTCTGCAGGCCGAGCAGGGCGGGGACCTCGAAGCTCTCCAGGCTGCGCACGACCATGACGAGCACGGCGGCGACGATCGCCGGGCGCGTCAGCGGCACGGTGACCCTGCGGAAGACCTGCCACCTGCTGGCCCCGGACATCAGGGCCGACTCCTCCAGCGAGGGGTCCATCGACCGGAAGGCGGCGACCATGAGGAGGAACACGATGGGAGAAAGGTGCAGGCCCTCGACCCAGACCATCCCCCACACGGTGAAGATGTCGAAGAACGCCGGGCCGAAGATCGGTTCGATCAGCTTGTTGAGCAGGCCGATGTCCGGGCTCGCCAGGAAGATCCACGCGATCGTGTACAGAATTCCCGGAATGATCAAGGGAATGATCGACGCCGCGAAGAAGAGCCCCTTGAACGGCACATCCGTCCGCACGTTGAGGTACGCGAGCGCGGTGCCGACGCACAGCGACAGCACGGCCGCTCCCACCGCGAACCACAGTGAGTTCCCGATCATGTCGCCGACGCGCGGGTCACCGTAGGCACGGGCGAAGCCGCCGAGGGTGAAGCCGTTGGCGTCGAAGAACGTGCCCCAGATCAAGTAATAAAGGGGCACGAGCGCGAGATAGCCGATCAAGCCGGCGACCACGACGATGATCGCTATTTTCGGGGTCAACAACCGGCGCAGCCATCCGAGCGTGGCTCCCCTGCGGGCAGAGACGGCGGGAGATGCCGTGGTCATGCCCTCACCTCTTTCTGAACCAGTCTGCGATGATCACGGGCGCGGCGGCACCACCGGTGGTGCCGGTGCCGCCGCGCGATCGGTGACTCAATTTCCGTCGACCTGCTCACCGTTGGAGATGACCTGGTCATATCGCTTGTTCCACTCGTCGCCGTTCTTCGTCAGCTCCTCCACGTCGATCGGGATGATCTCCACATCCTTGAGCGGGTCGTCTCCCTCGACGATGGACGGGGTGAGCCCCTGCTTCACCAGCAGCGCCTGGCCCTCCTGGAGCAGCCAGTCGGTGAACAACATCGCCGCGGCGGGATGCTTGGCGGTCTTCATCAGGCCGACGCCGTTGGGCCGGGCGATGACCGGCTGGACGTAGGGCAGGTAGTCGACGGGCGCGCCCTTGGCCTTGGCCTGCTCGACGATGTAGGAGTAGTTGGAGGCGGCGAGCGAGAACTGACCGGCGGACAGCAGCTGACCCTGCACGGTGTGACCCTTGACGATCTTCGCGCCGCTGGCCATGCCCTCGAAGATCTTGTTGATCTCCTCGTCGGTCTTGCCCTGCTTCTCCCAGTACTTGAAGAGGGTCAGGTACCAGTCGGAGTCGCTGATCTCCATGGCGAGCTTGCCGTCCCACTTGGGGTCGGCGAGATCCTCCCAGGTCTTCGGCGCCTGATCCGGGGTGACCAGCCCGGTGTTCCAGCTCGGCGCGAACAGGTTCATCCGCGTCGCCGTCCATCCCTGCTGCCGGCCCGCCTCCGAGACCATGCGGCGCCGTTCACTGTCGTAGTCGGCGAGAACGCCCTCGGTGTTCAGGTCGAACAGCTCGGTCGCGTTGGTCTCAACGACGTCGTTGCCCTGGTAGCCGGCCTTCTGCTCCTGGACGATCCGCTGGAGCACCGTCTCCGACCCGGCGCGGTACAGGTTCACCTTGACGTCGAACTGGCCCTCGAACGCCTTCAGGACCGCGTCGGCCACATCGCTCGTCATGGACGTGTAGAGGTCGAGCGTGCCTTCCTTCTCCGCGAGCGGGACGAGCTTGTCGCGCCGCTGCTGACCGGTCATCCCGTTGACCTCGGCGTACAGTTTCTCCGCCGCGGTGGGTCCGCCGCCGGCCGCGGCCTGCGGCGCGGTGGCCGTGGGCAGGCCTCCGCAGCCTGCGAGCAGGAGCATGAGTGCGGACCATGACGCCAGCGCGCGCCGTGCGGGCCTGCCGCAACGGTGGCCCGACAGGGGGGCGGTGTTCACGTGACCTCCCGGCCTGACTGGACGAACTCCTCGTAGAGCGCGTCCCACTTCTTGGGGTTGTCGAGCATTTCCTTCTCGGGCACGGAGATCGTGGTGAGTCCGGCCAGAGGATCGTTCGCCGTGGGAATCGAGCCGACCCGGGAGGACTCGTGCAGGATCTTCTGTCCCTCGCTGAGCTCGTAGTCGACGAACAACATCGCCGCCGCCGGGTGCGGCGCCGTCTTCATCAGTGCCACGCCGTTGGGCCGTATCACGATGGGCTGCACCGGGGTCCCCGAGGCCGGATGCCAGCTCACCGGGGCGCCCTGGGCGGCGGCCTTGTCGATCGTGTGGCTGTAGGAGGAGGCGGTCACCGCGAACTGCCCGGCCGAGAGCAACTCGCCCTGAGCCGTGTGGCCCTTGGCGATCTTCGCGTTGGCGACGACCCGGCTGAACAGGTCGCGGACCTCGGCGTCGGTCTTGCCCTGGCTGAGGTAGTACGTGTACATGGCGGCGAACCAGTCGACGTCGCCGACCTCCAGGGAGATCCGTCCCTTCCATTTCGGGTCGGCGAGCTCCTCGAACGACTTCGGCTCCTCGCCCGGCTTCACCTTGGTGGTGTTCCAGCCGACCACGAACACGTTGAACCGGGTGGCGGTCCAGCCGTCCGCCCGGCCTTCCTTCCGTACGGCGTCGCGCAGCGCGCTCTTGTACGGGTAGAGCATCTTCTGGTCGGCCATGACGTTGAGCTCGCCGGCGTTCGTCTCGACGAGATCGTTGCCGTCGTAGTTCGCCTGCTGCTCCTGCAGCACGCGCTGGAGCACCGACTCGGAGTTCCCGCGGTAGACCTTCACCTCGATCGGATAGGTCTGCTCGAATTTCTCGATGACCTTGTCCAGGTCGGTGTTCGAGGTGTAAATCGAAAGCGTGCCCTCTTGTCTCGCGAGGTCAAGGAGGGTTCTGGTCCGCTCGTCACCGGTGAGCCCGTTGATGCGGTCGTAGACCTCCCGAGCCTTCACGCTGGACCGGCCGGCCCCGTCGGCCGGCATGGGCCCTGCGGCCGTGGGCGAGGCGCCACAGGCGCCCAGGAGGAGGACGGCGGCGGCCACCGCCACCGATCCGAGGAATTTCTGGTGTTGCATTGATGCTCTCCCGCGAGCTCGGCGGGGCGGTGCGAGCACCGGCCCGGCGATGGTGCACTTTGTTTTCCCCCGCGAGAAATAGTGCTCAGATCACGCCTGTCTCGATCTGGCCCAGGTCGAGGCGCCGGCGCCACGGATCACGTGCGGCGATCTCCGGCCCGTCCCGCTTCCCGGTCTCGCCGGCGACGGCTGCGGGCAGATGGTCATCGCGCATTTTTGCCTCCTTTGGGCGAATGACCCCGAGTACACACCTCAGCGGACTAAAGGTCTAACCCTTGGGCCATACTTTTACCGGACCGTTACATAGCGGATAAGCGCCGAAACGGTCTCTCTGGTAGGGCCCCCGGCCGCCGCCCATGACGAGATCACGCGGACCGTTCAGAGCCTCTTCCTTAAGCACAAAAAGGTAATACCATTAGCCTGATCTAGGAAGAGGGAGGGCTCTTATGGGCTCTGCAGGTGACACGTTCCTCGCCCGCACCCGTACCGCGCACCGCCGTGTCTTCCGCTCGCTCACCGTGCCCAACTACCGGCGCTTCTTCGCCGGTCACGCGGTCAGCGTGATCGGGACGTGGATGCAGCGGGTGGCACAGGACTGGCTCGTGCTCGAGCTGACGGACTCCCCCGTCGCGCTCGGGGTGTCGACCGCGCTGCAGTTCCTGCCCACGCTCCTGTTCGGCCTGTGGGGAGGCGTCCTCGTCGACCGGCTCGACCGGCGGCGCACGATCATGGCGACGCAGGCGGCCAGCGCCGTCCTCGCGGCCGCCCTCGCGGCGTTGGTGCTGGGCGACGTGGTGCAGCTCTGGATGGTCTACGCGCTCACCCTCGGGCTCGGCCTCGTCACCGTCCTCGACGTGCCCGCGCGGCAGGCGTTCGTCACCGAGATGGTCAGCCCGGAGAACTACGTGAACGCGCAGGCGCTGAACTCGACGGTGCACAATGCCGGCCGTCTCATCGGCCCGGCGATCGCCGGCGTGCTGATCGCGACCGTCGACGTCGGGGCGGCGTTCGCGGTCAACGCGCTGTCGTTCGTGGCGGTCCTGCTCGGGCTCGTGCGCATGAATCCCCGGGAGCTGCACCGGGTTCCGGCCCTTCCCCGAGCCAAGGGCCAGGCCCGGGAGGGCCTGCGCCATGTATGGCAGCACCCGGAGCTGCGCGCGTGCCTGTTCCTCGTGGCCGTGGTCGCGCTGCTCGGCCAGAACTTCCGCGTCGTGTTCCCGCTGCTCGCCCGCGAGACCTTCGGCGGAGGCGCCGAGATCTACGGGTGGTTCACCTCCGCCCTCGGCGTGGGCGCGGTGCTCGGCGCCCTCGCGAGCGCCGCGCGCGTGGACGCCACCGCGTGGTCCCTGCTGTGGTGGACGTTCGCCTTCGCCGGGGTGAACGTCGTCGTCGCGGCCGCTCCCGCGCTCGGCCTGGCGATGGCGGCGATCGTCGCCCTCGGCGTCGCGAACATCTGCTTCAACACGCTCGCCCGCACGCTGTTGCAGATCAGGGCGGATCCCACGATGCAGGGGCGGGTGATCGCACTGCACAGCCTGGTCTTTCTCGGCAGCACTCCCCTGGGGGCCCCGATCACGGGGTGGGTGTGCGAGCAGTGGGGAGCGCGCACCGGTCTCCTGCTGGCCGGGATCCCCGCGGGGCTCGCGGCTCTCGCGGTGCTGCCGTGGTTGCGGAAGGCGCGCGCGCCGCGCGAGGAGTGACCGCGGTCAGTCGAGCGTGAGACCGGCCAGCCGCAGCCTGGCGACATGATGACGCCAGACGTTCAGGTCGTTGAACGACGAGCCGAGGTCGGGCAGCTCGGCGATGTCCGCTGCCGGGAGGACCGCGGCCCGGTCACCGAGCCGGGCCCGCTCGACGCTGACGCGGGCCAGCGTGTCCAGGCTCAACGCCCGCGAGACGGCCTGCTCCACCGCGTGCTCGCCCGAGCCGAGCGTGGTGATCCCGTGCCCGCGCATGACGCACACGGCCGACCCTCCCATGGCCTCGGCCAGCTCCCGCCCGAGCTCCGGGCGCCGGATGAGAACGGCCCTGGGATAGACGGGCACGCCGTCCACGGCCATCCGCGCCGCGGGGATGTGGTAGGCGCCGAAGACCGGCCGCAACGGGATGTCCTCCACCCCCGCCAGCAGGACCGACGGAGGGTGGCAGTGGAGCACGACATCGGCGTCGGGACGGGCGCGCAACAGCTCCGCGTGGATGGGCAACTCGTTCGGCACCGCCCAGGGATCGAGATCGTCGCCCTTGCCCTCGAAGTCGACCAGCCGCACGTCCTCGTCGACGGTGAAGAGCAGCCCCTCTTCCCGCGGGCCACGGCAGCGTACGAGCATCGTGCCGGGTCCGGCACGGACGCTCACATGACCCAGGACGTCCTCCGCGAGCCCGGCGTTCGCCAGGATGCGGCAGGCAAGCGCGATCTTACGGCGCAGCGGGGCGAGGTCGTCAGGGAGCGTCACCGTGCTTCTCCGTGGGGCAAGGGCCATCCCTCGCAGAACTGGCTATTGGTATGACCATGCTGCCGGTTAGGCTCTAGGGTGTCAACAAGGGCGTATCAGGCCGCCCGATGCTGGAGGATGGACGCATGACCGTCGAAGAGCGCAAGACCGGGGCGGCCAGAACGGGCTCGGACACGGGGACTGATCTGTTCAACCCGGTCAGTGCGGTGCGGGTCTCCCAGGTCATCGTCGATCAGATCCGCCTGCTCATCCAGCAGGGCCGCCTCAAACCGGGCGACAAGCTTCCGAGCGAACGCGATCTGTGCGAGCAGTTCGGCGTGAGCCGGGTCACGGTGCGCGAGGCGCTGCGCGTCCTGGAGGCCGGCGGGCTGGTCGAGATCCGGGTCGGGGCGCGCGGCGGAGCGTTCGTGTGCACGCCGTCGAGCGCGCGGGTCGGCGCCGGACTCGCCGACCTGCTCAAGCTCAGCCCGCTGACGGCGGCGGAGGTGACGGAGGCCCGCATGGTCTTCGAGCTCGGGATCGCCCCCATCGTGGTCGAACGCGCGACCGCCGAGGACATCGCCGCGCTCAGGGAGATCTGCGACAGGCAGCAGGCCGCCCTGAAGGACGGGTCCTACGCGATGGCGTTGTCCGCCGAGTTCCATGTGCGGGTCGCGACCTGCACCCACAACGCGGCGATCGAGATGCTGGTCCAGAGCTTCCACGGGCCGCTGCTCATGTCACTCGAGGAAGCGAAGGACGCCGCTCCCCTGATGGGGCAGCGCGGCAGCACCGAACATCGTGAGTTCGTCGACGCCATCGAGCGCCGTGACGCCGGCCAGGCCACGGCGATCATGCGCGCCCACCTCCAGCGCACCGCCGACCGGGTCGCCCCGCGCACCACGGCGTGCTGACCTGAGGCCACCGTCACGGCGCGCCCCGTAGAGGACGCCGTCAGTGGGCATGCCAGGGGCGGGCGTGCCGGTCGACGATGGCGGCCAGGTGTTTCAGACGCGGGACCGAGAGGGTCCGCAGCCCGGCGGGCACGTCTGCGGAGCCGACGACGTCGCTCCAGATGGCGCGGCCGGCGAGCATCCCCGACGCGCCGGCCCGGCAGGCGGCGCGCACGGCGGCCGGGAAGTCGTCGCGTTCCACGCCCTGTGAGAGCACGACCCACGGGACCGGGATGACCTCGTCGAGGCGCTCGCACTCCTCGAGCAGGCGGTCCTCGGGCGCGGCCCCGCCGAGCGGCACCTGCGCCTTGTAGAGGCTGGGGCGCAGCGCGGCCAGCTCACGCGCGGCCTCCCGGATCGCGGCGCGGCCGTCGAAGCCCGCCTCCCGCCCGGCGGCGGGCTTGGCCACGCCCTCCAGGACCGACAGCAGCCCGGCGTCGGCGCAGCGCCGGACGAACGTGGCGGCGGTCTCCAGGCGGCGCCCCCGATGCTCGTCGTCGCGCCAGACGAGCAGCAGCTTGGCCGCGACCGCCCCGGCCTGACGGGCGGCGGCGAGGTCGACGCGCTCGTCGATCGCCGTGTCCTCCACGGGTCCGTCGGGCTCCTGCCGCAGGCTGTCCACCGCGATGATGAGCCCGCCGCGCACCATGCGTCCGGCGGCGATCCGGTCGAAGCCGTAGTCCTGGTCGACCAGGAAGCCGGAGGCGTGCGGCCCGACCTCCCTGGCCACCGCCAGCTTGAACGACGTCAGCGTCTCGTCGCCGGCGCGCGTCCCCGTGGCCGCGGTGAACATCTGGCGCAGGCTCTCGCGCTGGTCCATCGCGACCATGGCGAACCCGCCGGACGGGCGGGCCAGCGCGTCGAGCGCCGGCGCGGTGGTCTCGGCACTGGTCAAGGAAGACTCCGATCCGGTCGTGGCGATCCGGGACGCTCGTACGGGGAGACGGTTCTCGCGACCATGTTGTCACGCTAAATCCAAAAGATGGCGGAAATATGCCAACTTTTCCGACATCATGGTCATATGAGTGACACGGAGGCGGGACTGCGCTACTCGTCGGCTCCGCACCGCCGCGAGGCCATCCTGCGCCGCGTCGCACTGGACGGGTACGTCGCCGCCACCGACCTGGTCGACGAGCTGGGCGTCTCCTCCAACACCGTCCGCCGCGACCTGCGCCGGCTGGCCGGCGACGGCCTGATCCGGGCGGTGCGCGGCGGCGCCACGGCGGCGGAGACGGGCGACGTGCCCTTCGCCGACCGTTCGGCCCAGGCCGGCGAGGCCAAGCGGGCGATCGCCGCCGTGGCGGTGCGGCACGTCGAGCCGGGCACGGCCGTGGCGCTCGACGCGGGCACCACGACGCTGGAGATCGCCCGGCTGCTGCCCGCGGACGCCGGCCTCACCGTGATCACGCATTCGCTGCCCGCCATCGCCGCGCTGGCCCCGAGAGCGGACGTGACCCTCATCGGCATCGGCGGCCAGTACGGCAGGGGCACCCGCTCCTTCGGCGGCCCGGAGACGCTGGCCGCGCTGGAGCACCTGAGCGTGCGCACCCTGTTCCTGGCCGCCACCGCGCTGGACGCCTCGGGGGTGTACGGGGCGACCCCGTACGAGGCGGAGACCAAGCGGCGGCTCGTCTCGATCGCGCGCCGGACGATCGTCGTCGGCGACGCGCGGAAGTTCGCCCTGAGCGCCCCGATCCGCGTGTGCGGGTGGGACGCGGTCGACCGCCTGGTGACCGACGCCGTGCCGGCGGGATTCACCGGCGTCCGGCTGGAGCTCGCACCCTGACAGGAGCACGGGCGCTCCCGCAACAAACTCTTGACAAACTTCACAATTCGCCGTTACTCTCCGCAATAAGATTGAATCGATTTAATCTGCGGAGTGCGCATGAGACCCCCCGACAGCATCCGCCGCATCCTCGCCACCAGCCTCACCGCCCTGCTCGCCCTCCCCCTCGCCGCGTTACCGGCGGCCGCGTCGGGCGAGCGGCCCACGGACCGTGACCCGCGGGGCATCCGCCTCGAACGCCTCGACCGCGGCCTCGTCGCCGTCCCGAGCGATGAGGGCGTCTTCCTGAGCTGGCGTCTCCTCGGTGACGAGGTCACCGGGCACGGCGACGCGGGCATGACGGGCGCCGACTTCCGCGTCTACCGCGACGGCCGCCGCATCGCCACGGTCACCGACAGCACCAACTACCGCGACCCCGGCGGAACGGCCGCGTCCGAGTACCGCGTCGCCCCGGTCGTCAGGGGCCGCGAGGGCCGGCGCAGCGCCCCGGCCACACCCTGGGTTGAATCGTTTCATGACCTCCCGCTGAAGAAGCCGGCCGACGGGGTGACCCCGGCGGGCGAGGCGTACACCTACGAGGCCAACGACCTGAGCGTGGGCGACGTGGACGGCGACGGCCGGTACGAGTACGTCGTCAAGTGGTACCCCTCGAACGCCAAGGACGTCTCGCAGCGCGGCTACACCGGCAACACCTACCTCGACACCTACGAGCTCGACGGAACCCTGCGCTGGCGGCTCGACCTGGGCGTGAACATCCGTTCCGGCGCCCACTACACCCAGTTCCTCGTCTACGACCTCGACGGCGACGGCCGCTCGGAGCTGATGCTCAAGACCGCGCCGGGCACCAAGGCCATCCGGTACGGCGCCGGCGGCCGGGTCGTCTCCGAGCGCTACGTCACGATGCCGCGCGCGGACGTCAAGGCCGGCCACTCCCACGACGACGACCACCGCATGAGCGCGGCGGACTACTTCGACCACGTCGTGCGGATGTTCGAGCGGTGGCACGAGCACCCCGAGGTCAGGGCCGGACGCTGGCCCGCGACGCTGGAGCAGGCCTTCGGCATCGAGCCCCGCCATTCCTACCCCCTCTCCCACGACGACGCCGTGGAGCTCGCCACCTACTTCGTCGACACCTACGCGCCGTCCCGCAGCGGCAACAACCGGCTGCGGGAGTTCGAAGGGTTCGTCCTGACCGGCCCCGAGTACCTGTCGGTCTTCGACGGCGCGACCGGCGAGGAGCTGCAGACGATCCCGTACAAGCCCGGCCGGGACGACGACGGCCTGCTGTGGGGCGACTACGCGATGTCCAGGATCGAGCCGGGCAACCGCGTGGACCGCTACCTGGCCTCGGTCGCCTACCTCGACGGCGAACGCCCGTCGGCGATCTTCGCCCGCGGCTACTACACCCGCGCCACGCTCGTCGCCTACGACTGGAACGGCCACCGCCTCAAGGAGGTCTGGTACGCCGACAGCGGCCACGTGCCGATGGCCAACCCGTTCAACGCCGCGCCCCACGGCGTCCCGGGCAGCGATCCGGAGTACGCGGACCTGACCACGCAGGGCTTCCACTCGATGAGCGCGGCCGACGTGGACGGCGACGGCCGCCAGGAGGTCGTGTACGGCGCCGCGACCATCGACGACGACGGTGACCTGCTCTACTCCTCCTTCGCCGAGGCCCCGCCGCAGAGCAACGTGCCGGGGCAGAACGTGCGCCTCGGCCACGGCGACGCCATGCACGTGGGCGACTTCGACCCCGACCGCCCCGGCCTGGAGATCTGGACGGTGCACGAGGGCGGCGCGTCGGCCCCGTACGGGTGGGCGTTGCGCGACGCCGCCACCGGAGAGGTGATCCACGGCGGCTACAGCGGCGTGGACACCGGGCGCGGCATGGTCGGCGACATCGACCCGGCCGTCCGGGGCGTCGAGACGTGGTCGTCGATGCCGCCCGACCAGCAGGTCCAGGCGGGGCTGTGGTCGGCGCGCGGCGAGCACCTGGGCCGGAACGCCCCGGGCACGAACATGAGCATCCGCTGGGCGGCCGACATGACGACCCAGATCGTCAACGGCTCCGGCGCGCAGGCGCCCACCGTGGACGACTGGAGGCGCGGCAGGCTGCTGACCGCCGACGGCGCGGTCACGAACAACGGCACGAAGGGCAACCCGGGCCTGGTGGCCGACGTGTTCGGCGACTGGCGGGAGGAACTGCTCGTACGCACCGCCGACAGCTCCGCGCTGCGCATCTTCGTCAGCACCGAGGTGACCGGCAGGAAGTTGTACACGCTGATGCACGACGCGCAGTACCGGGTCGAGGTGGCCCGGCAGCAGACCGCCTACAACCAGCCGGCGTACCCGAGCTTCTACTTCGGCTCCGACATCGACTGGTCGAAGGTCCCCGTACCCCGCGTCAAGTGAAAAGGAGGGCGCCCCGTGTCAGGGGCGCCCTCTTCGGAGGTCTGTCGTCAGCGGGTGGGCTTCTTCACCCAGACGGGCTGCGCCTGCTCGGTGTCCTTCTCGGCCCAGGCGCCGGTGGAGAAGGCGACCGGGTGGCTCTTCTTGCCGACGCCGTCGCCCCACTTGGTGATGACGTACTGGATGTCGATGTGGCCGGCGCCGGAGCCGCCGTCGACGCCGAGCGTCTCGGTGTTGAAGCGGCCGCCGGTCAGCTCGGCGAAGGTCTTGCCGTCGAGGTCGAGCATGATGCCGCGGCTGGAGGGCTCGCCGGGACCGCGGTCACCGACGAAGAACGGCATCTTCTTGCCCTTGTAGATGACGTAGCCCTCGGTCATCAGCGGCCAGCTGGGGCTGGCGGCCATGCCCTTCTGCATGGGCTTGCCGCTGGCGGGCAGGCCGGTGTCGCCGGCGCGGCCGGAGGCGTCGTCCCAGAAGTACGACGCCGTCGTCGTGCCCTGCAGCATGACCTTCTCTTCCGCGCCGGTGTCGGCGTGCGCCGCGGCGGTGCCCATAGTGAGGGCGGTCACGGCGGAGGCGGTGAGCATGGCGACGGTACGCAGGCGAGCAGACATCAAGAATTCAGGTCCTTTGATAGGGGCCGGGACACTTTGCGCTCGCGTGACTGAGACGTAGCCGGGCAGCACGCCGTGCGGACACTACGTCGGAGCGCTGGAGAAACCGTGGAGTGGGAGTCCCCTGCCACGAGGGGCCTGCCTCCGTGGGTAACGTGCAGGTCACCCATCGGGCAACGGTGACCACGTTAGCGGCTCAAACCGGACAAACGCAAACGAATCGCCATCAATCGGGCATAGATCTACCTGCGAACGTCAAGCGCAGGGCACGTCCCCGCGATCGCCGGACTGCTCGTCGTGCCGTGGTCGTCGCTATCGTGGTTCGCACCTCATCGCCGGCCGAGATCCTGACGGGCGTCTCGGCCGAGCCCCCCGCCGAGAAAGGACCGCGTCGTGACGGAACAGCACAACCGGGTCGCCGTGGTCACCGGGGCGGGGTCGGGCATCGGCAGGCACGCCGCGCTCGCCCTCCACGACGACGGCTACCGCGTGGTGCTGGCCGGGCGGCGAGAAGCGGCCCTTCAGGAGACCGCGCGAGCCACCGGCGGCGATGACGGCACCGTGCTCGTGGCGCCGTGCGACGTCACCGAGCCGGAGGCCGTGCGCGCGTTGTTCGCCCGCTGCGCCGACCGGTTCGGCCAGGTGGACGTGCTCGTCAACAACGCGGGGATCTTCGGGCCGTCCGCGCCCTTCGACGAGATCTCCCCCGAGCAGTGGTCCGACGTCGTACGGACGAACCTGACCGGCGCGTTCCTGTGCGCTCAGGAGGCGTTCCGCCACATGAAGGCGCGCGGCGGCCGGATCATCAACAACGGCTCCCTGTCGGCGCACGTGCCACGCCCGCACGCCGCCGCCTACACGGCCACCAAACACGCCGTCACCGGCCTGACCAAGGCGATCTCCCTGGAGGGCCGCCCGTACGGCATCGCGTGCGGGCAGATCGACGTCGGCAACGCCGCGACGGACATGACCGAGGCGATGAGCCGGGGCGTGCTGCAGGCCGACGGCTCCGTCGCGCCCGAGCCGACCATGGACGTGCGGCGGGTCGCCGAGGCCGTCGTGTTCATGGCCGGGCTGCCGCTCGACGCGAACGTCCAGTTCATGACCGTCATGGCGACCACGATGCCGTTCATCGGCCGCGGGTGACCCCGCGCCTGTGACCGCTTCCAGGCGCGGGGTCGTGGGCGTCAGGGGGTGCGGCGGTCGGGGAGCATGTCGTCGGCCGGGACGGCCGCCGCCTCCACGGTCCGCAGCGCCGGCGACACCCCCGCCCAGCGCCGCAGGGTGGCCGTCGCCGCCGCGCGGTCGGCCTCGGACAGGCGGGCGATGTTGGCGCCGTGGTTCGCGCCGGGCGCGACGTACAGGTACGAGTCGCGCCGGCTCGGGGTGAACCGCTCGGCGCTCCACGGGTCGTTCTCGCCGTACACGAACATCATCCGCTCGGATCCCGTACGCACCCACCGGTCCACGTCCAGCATCGGCCGCGGGTCGTGCCGCGAGCGGAGCTCGGCGGGGATGACCGAGTTGGGCTGGTAGAGCCCGCGATGGCGCATCAGCCCGCGCAGGTGCTCGAACCTGAGGTCCGGCCAGCCGAGCTGGGTGGCCGCCTGGTAGTAGTACGGCGTGTAGTAGTCGAGGCCCTGGTCGGTGTAGAAGCCGAAGAACGTGACGGCGTCGATCCACGCGTACAGCTCGGCGTCCGTGGCCGTCGCGGGCGGCACGGCCGGGCAGTCCGCCACCGACATGTACTGCCAGAACGCCCACGCCGTGTCGAGCACCGTCATCTCGAACGACCGGTCGGCGCTGCCGAGGGTCCTCGTGAAGGTGTAGCCGTTGCGCGCGGCGTCCTGCTCCAGCAACGCCACCATGCGCTCGCGCCGCTTGAGCGCCTCACGCTGCACGTTCTCCACCGCGGTACGGCAGTCCTCGGGGCCTACGCCGGCGAAGAACCGGTCGTAGGCGTGGTCCTGCGGGTTCACCGGGTCGTTCGGGGCGACGTAGGCGACGACGCCGTCCACGTCGCCGGGGTAGAAGCGGCGGTGGTAGACGGACGTCATGCCGCCCTTGCTGGCGCCCGTCTGCATCCACTTGCCGGAGTAGATCGTCTTGAGCGCCTCGACGATCCGGTGCTCGTCGGTCGCCTCCTGCCAGATGGTCAGGTCGTCCCAGTCGGCCGGCTCGGGGCGGGAGGTGCGGAAGAAGCGGTGTTCCACCGACACCTGGTTGCCGTCGAGCAGCTGGGCGGGCTCCGTGCGCGACGGCGTGGGGTTCACGGGGAGGCCGTACCCGCCCGTGTAGAGGACGACCGGCGCGTCCGCCGAACGGTGGAGCAGGGTGAGCCGCTGCTCGAACGTCCCCTTGCCGGGATGCTTGTGGTCGACCGGCTGGGTGAAGGACAGGACGAAGAAGCGGTACCCGGCCTGCTGCGTCTCCGACACCACGGTGAGCCCGGGGATGGCCCTGAGCCTTTCCAGCAGGTCGTCCTGCGCGGCGACGGTGTTCGCCTGGGCCTGGGCGGCCGGCCGGGCCTGGGCGGGCAGGGTGTGGAGGGTGAGGGCCGAGGTGACGGCCATCGAGGCGGCCAGTGCCGCTAATAACCGGGATCGCACGGTTTCGGTCTCCTTGGAGGGGGATGTACCGCCCGACGGTATACGCGGCAGGCCCACCCGAACCACCCCGCCGGCGCGCGAGTTTCGCCGAGCGGGGCGTTCCCCGCGGTCCTCACACTCCCGCGGCCACTCTCAGCAGAACGACGCCACCGACGATCGAGGCGAAAGAGACCACCTTGACCGGGGTGATCTTCTCCTTGTAGATCAGCGCGCCGAGGATCACGGTGCCGATGGAGCCGATCCCCGTCCAGACGGTGTAGCCGACCCCCACGTCCAGCGTCTTCAGCGCCAGGCTCAGGAAGAAGATGCCGCCCGCGGCGGACACCAGCGTGAAGACCGAGGGCCACAGCCGGGTGAACCCCTTGGTGGCGTTGGTGCCGAGCGCGAAGCCGATCTCGAAGACGATCGCGACGGCCAGGTAGATCCATTCCATGACGAGGTGCCTTTCGGTGTCGAGTGGTGAGCGGGGTCAGGCGGCGGCGCGCCGGTCGGACAGCTTCAGCCCGAGCACCCCGCCGATGATCAGCACGAAGGCCAGCGCCTTGCCGGGGGTCATCACCTCGTCGAAGATCAGCGTGCCGAGCACCACGGTCCCGACGGCGCCGATCCCCGTCCAGACGGTGTAGCCGACCCCCACGTCCAGCGTCTTCAGCGCCAGGCTCAGGAAGAAGATGCCGCCCGCGGCGGCGGCGACGGTGAGCAGGGACGGGCCGAGCCGGGTGAAACCTTCGGTGGCGTTCGTGGCGAGCGCGAAGACCACCTCGAACACCGCGGCGATGAGCAGATAGCCCCAAGCCATGACGATTCCCTTCGAGACATTTGCTTGTACATGCATATTCTGTGCATGCATGTACAGTGGATGTCAATCCGGAAGGGAGGCGCCCCGATGACGAAGACCGATGACGAGATGTGGGTCGGCGTCGTACGGCTGCACGCCCGGGTCGAGCACGCGCTGGCCACGGCGCTGCAGCGCCACGGGCTCGGCCTGTCGGAATACCGCGCCCTGTGCCACCTCTCCACGGCGGACGGCGGCGAGCTGCGCATGCAGGAGCTCGCCGACCTCCTGGGGCTCAACCAGAGCTCGGTCACCCGCCTGGTCGGGCGCCTGGAAGCGGCCGGCCTGACCCGGCGCGACCTGTGCGTTGACGACCGCCGCGGGGTCTACACGGTCATCACCGACGAGGGCAGGGCCCGCAAGGAGGCCGCCACCGCGCTCTACGAAGAGACCCTGACCGCTGCTCTCGACCGCGCCGCCACCGACGGCCTGTCCCCCGTCGTGACGGCCCTGCGCGCCTCGCCCACCCCCGCCCACAGCTAGGACTCCGGTCGTCCATCGCGATCGTGGTGACTTCGGGGGTGAGCTGCGGCCCCACCGTCCTATCCGACGCGTTCGGCGTTGGAGTCGTAGCCGCCACCGCCCGGATAGATCCAGGCTCCGGTGAGCGTGCGGCCGTCGGGGCTGAAGGTGCCCTGGTAGTAGGCAGGGGAACCACGCTCACCCGCCCAGATGGTGAGGGTGTCGCCGTCGAGTTCGTAGGTGTAGTCGAGGGTGCTGCCGTCGTCTCCGTAGTAACGGGACTTGATGTCGGCGCTGGGCTCGGCCATCAGCTTCCGTTCCCGGCCGATGATCTCGATGCCGTGCGTGTCGCCGAGGTGGACATCCTGTTGGAGGAAGAAGTCGTTCAGCCGGCGGTAGGTCACGGTTCCCTCGTGCCCTCCGGTGATCTTCCACGTGCCGATGAGCCTGGTCAGGGCCTGTAGTGCTCGGTCGTCGGCCATCGCCGTCTCCTTCGAAGCGGGTCGTCGTCTCTACAGACCGGCGCCGGCCGGAAAACTCATCGGTCCTCAAGACGGGTCATCAGGGATGGCAACGGGACGACCGTTCGGCGCTCACCGAGCGTGCGGTGGTTCAGCGGACGTCCGTGCGGAGGACCCGCACGAAACCGGCCGCCAGGGGGAGCACGATCCAGGCCAGGGCCGAGGTGGCCAGGCGGACGGCGTCGACGGCCGTCATGTCGGCGGTCATCAGGGCGTTCGTGGTGGCGTTGAGATCCAGCCAGGCGGCCAGGGTCTCGCCTGTCGTGCCCAGCTGCGCGACGAAGCTCCAGACCATCGGGCTCACCAGGCAGATGACGATCGCGGCGGGGGCGTTGCGCAGCAACAGACCGAGAGCCAGCCCCTCCCCGGTCACGAGGATCATCGTGGCGATCCAGCCGAGCAGGCCCAAGGGATCGACGGTCCAGTCGGCCGCCCCGCCGCGCACGGCCGTCGCGAGGGCCGCGACCAGCAGCGCGACCAGGCTGACCGCCACGGCCGCCGCCACGGCGGCCACGCACTTGGCGGCCGGCACCCGGGCCCGGCGCGGCTCCAGCGTGAACGTGGTCAGCGCCGTGCGGTGGCTCCACTCCCCCGTCATCGTCAGGACGCCGAGCACCGGCAGCAGCACCCCGAGCGCGATCGCCGCCGTCCCGGCCAGGGTGAAGAAACGTGCCTCGCCGGTCGCCACGCTGCGCCCGACGACGAGCGCGAGCGACAGGACGACCAGGACGGCGCTCAGCACGAGGTTGCCGCGCGTGTCGAACAACTTGCGCGTCTCGACCCGCAGCAGCCTGCCGAACGGAACGCCCCGGGAGGCGCCCGCGGCCCGCGGACGGGAGGGGATGCCGGAGGTGGTCGTGGTCATGCCGGGCTCCGATCGGTGTCGGCGGTGAGGTCGAGGAAGGTCTGTTCGAGGCTGCGGCCGCGGCCGAGCTCGTCCAGCGAGCCCTGGGCGAGCACCCGGCCGCGGCCGATCATCACGATGTGGTCGGCGACCTGCTCCACCTCGTGCAGCAGGTGGGAGCTGAGCAGCACCGCGCACCCCGAGTCGGCCAGGCCGCGCAGCAGCTCGCGCATCCAGCGGATGCCCTGCGGGTCGAGGCCGTTGGCCGGCTCGTCGAGGACGAGCGCCCGCGGGCGGCCGAGGAGCGCGTGCCCGATGCCCAGCCGCTGCCGCATGCCCAGCGAGTAGCGGCCGACGGTCTGCCCGGCCTCCTTGCCGCTCAGGCCGACCAGCTCCAGCACCTCGCCGACGCGCACGCGGGGCAGTCCGAGCAGCAGGGCGCCGAGGGTCAGCACCTCGCGCCCGGTGCGGCCGGGGTGGAGCGCCCCCGCGTCGAGCAGCGTGCCGACCTCGTAGCCGGGGCGTGCCAGCTTCGCGTACGGCCGCCCGAGCACGGTGGCCGAGCCGGAGGTGGGCCGGGCCAGGCCGGCCAGGATGCGCAGGGCCGTCGACTTGCCGGCGCCGTTGGGCCCGAGGAAACCGGTGAGGGTGCCGGGCGGGACCGTGAAGGACACGTCGTCCAGGGCCCGCACCCCTCTGTACGTCTTGCTGACGCGATGGAATTCGATCACGGATCGAGTCCATCGCGAACGCGGCCGTTCCTCATCGGACCCGGGGCCAGACTTCCGGACGGGGTTCCGGACCGCGGTCGCCCACCAGGTAGCCCTGGGTCCACCACGGATGTCGACCAACGGCCATCCGGTGCGCGACCAGGGGATCTGATGGGCGGACCGGGCGGTCTCTAGGCTGGAGCCCGTGCACGACCAGCCCGCCCCGCTCAGCGTCCCGTCGCCCCCGCCCCTGGGTGAGGGCGGCCGGTGGTGGGTGCAGGAACGGCTGGGGAGCGTGCTGCGCTATCTCTTCGCCGCGCTGCCGCTGACGCTCGCCTGCGTCGCCCTGGTCACCCTGTCCGACCGCGTCGCCCACATCGGTGAGCAGCTCCCGCTGTTGCTGGCCGACATGGGTCTCGGCGCCGCCGGGATCGCGCTGCTGCCGTGGCGGCGGCGCCGGCCGTGGCAGGTGGCGCTGGCCACGGTGGCGCCGATGGCGTTCTCCTCCACCGTCGTCGGCCCGGCCCTCGTGGCGATCGCGTCGCTGGCCACGCATCGCCGATGGCGGCAGGTGGCGCCGGTCGCGGCGGTGTTCTGGCTGTCCCTGGTCGGCTCCGCCTGGTGGCACATCAGCGTGCCGGCGGCCGTGCTGTACGGGGTGGTGGGGGCCGCGCTGCTGGGCGCGGCCATCGTGTCCGGCCTGTACGTGGGCGGACGCCGCGACTGGGAGGCCGCGCGGCGGGCGTCGCAGGCGCAGGCGGAGTCGCAGCGCGTGGAGCAGGCCAAACTGGAGGAGCGGCTGAAGATCGCCCAGGAGATGCACGACGTGCTGGCCCACCGGTTGTCGCTGCTGGCGATGTTCGCGGGCGGGCTGGCGTACCGGGAGGGCCTGAGCCCCGAGCAGACCCGCGAGGCCGCGCTGGCCATCCAGGAGAACGCCCACCAGTCGCTCAACGAGTTGCGCGCCGTGCTCGGCACGCTGCGCCACGAGGACGAGCGCGGCCTGGAGGCCCCGCAGCCGACGCTGGCGCACCTGGAGGCGCTGTTCGACGAGGTGCGCGCCGCCGGGCAGCGCGTCGAGGTGGACGACACGGTCGAGTCCAGGCAGGCGCTGCCGGCGCAGACCGGGCGGCACGCGTACCGGATCGTGCAGGAGGCGCTCACCAACGCGCGCAAGCACGCGCCCGGCCGCCCCGTGCGGGCCGAGCTGGCGGGGCGGCCCGGCGGCGGGCTGCGCATCCGGGTGAGCAACCCCGCGCCGGCGCGCGCCGCGGGGCCGGGCGGGCGGCTGGGGCTCGTCGGCCTGGCCGAACGCACCCGGATGGCCGGCGGCACCCTCACTCACGCCGTACGCGACGGACGGTTCGTCCTGGAAGCACGCCTGCCGTGGGAGGCTTGACGCCGTGATCCGAGTGGTGATCGTGGACGACGACCCGATGGTCCGCACCGGCCTGCGGCTCATCCTGGGCGGCGAGCCCGACCTCGACCTGGCCGGCGAGGCGGGTGACGGGCGGCAGGCCATGGCCGTGATCCGCGGCCTGCGTCCCGACGTGGTGCTGATGGATCTGCGGATGCCCGAGCAGGACGGCCTGGTCACCACCGAGCTGCTGCTCAGCCGTCCGGCGCCGCCGCGCGTGCTGGTGCTGACCACGTTCGACGCCGACGACATGGTGCTGCGCGCGCTGCGGGCGGGCGCGCACGGGTTCCTGCTGAAGGACACGCCGCCGGCGAAGATGATCGAGGCCGTGCGGGCGGTGGCCCGGGGCGAGCCGGTGTTGTCGCCGAGCGTGGCCCGGCAGGTGATCGCCGCGGCGACGGGGCGGCACGAGCCGGGGCGCGAGCTGGCGGCGCGCGAACTGGCCGCGCTCACCGACCGCGAACGCGAGGTCGCCGTCGAGGTGGCCAAGGGCGCCTCCAACGCGGAGATCGCCCGCACTCTGTCGGTGAGCGTGGCGACCGTCAAGGCCAATATCACCCGCATCTTCGCCAAGCTCGGGACCGACAACCGCGTCCACGTCGCCATGAAGGTCCGCGACGCCGGCCTCCTCTGACCACCCCGGCACCCACCCGCACGCCCCCGGACCCATCACGACCGTTCCGCCGATTCCTCCGCCCCGCCGGCACAGGCCGGCTGGGGCGCCGACCGGGCGCACGCTCGGGTGCGAGTGGACGTCCGGCGGGGCACATGGAGGGCATGACGTCCTCCGCCCTCGGGAGCCCGATGCGTCACGATCGGCTGCTGTCCGCCCTGGCCGCCTGGCGGCTTCCCGTCGAGGGCGTCGAGCCGCTCCCCGGCGGCCGTGACTCCACCGCGTGGCTGGTCCGCGCCCCCGGCGGCGCCCGCTACGTCGCCAGGCTGTCCGGCGCCGCGGACGCCGCCGCGTTCACCAGCGGCCTGCGGGTGGCCGCGCGCGCCGGGCGGCGCGGCCTGGCCTGCGGCGCGCCCGTCGCCCTGCCCGACGGCCGGCCGGCGGCCGAGCTGCCCGAAGGGGTGCTGGCGCTGCTGGAGTACGTCCCCGGCACGGTCCCCGACGCGGGCTCGCCGCACGACCTGCGCCGGATGGGCGCCGTCCTGGGCCGGGCCCACCGGCTGCTGGCCGACGCCGTGGACGACCTGCCGGAACGGCTCAGGTGGCCGTGGCCGTGGGCGAGCGCCTGCCTGCGGGAGGCGCCCATGCCGTCGCACGTGCGCCGGGCGGCCGCACGGGTGCTGGACGAGGCGCGCGAGGCCACGCCGCTGCTGCGCCTCGGCGTGGTGCACGGCGACCCGGGACTCGGCGGCTTCCGACTGAGCGACGCCTCGCCCGCCAGGGACGGCCTGGTCGGGTGGGACGCGGCCCTGCACGCCCCGCTCCTGTACGACGTGGCGTGCGTGGCCGTGCTGACCCGCGACACCCCGCGGGCGCTGCGCCACGTGCTCGACGGCTACCGCACGTTGGACCCGGCGATCGTGCGCGACCTGGACCACCTCGACCTGTTCGTCCGGGTGCGGTGGGCGGTGACCGCCATCCACTACGCGCGCGAGCGGCAGCGGCGCGGCTCGGAGGTCGGCGAGGCCGCCCTGGCGGAGGCGTACGCGGGGATGCGCGGCTGAGCGTCAGACGGCCTTGGCGAGCAGGAGGGCGATGTCGTCGCGGTCGCTGTGCGGGCACTGGGTGCGGATCACCATGTCGCAGATGCGCTCGATGCCGTGCGGCGGGCCGGTCAGCAGGGCGCGGAGCTTGGCCAGCCCCTCGTCGATGTTCCACTCCCGGCCCTCGACCAGTCCGTCGGTGTAGAGCGCGAGCAGCCCGCCGGGTGGCAGGGCGAACTCGCACAGCTCGTACTGCTCGGAGCCGATGCCGAGCGGCGGGCCCGGGACCACGGGCAGCGTCTCGGCCACCCCGTCCGGCCGCACGAGCACGGGAGGCAGGTGGCCCGCGCTGGCGATCTGGACCGTCCCGGCCGCCACGTCGTAGCGGGCGTACAGGCAGGTCGCGATCTGGTCCAGGTCGAGCCGGTCGGCCACCCGGTCGAGGCGGTAGAGCAGCTCGGCGGGGTCGAGGTCGAGGCTGGCCAGGGTCTGGGTGGCGGTGCGGAGCTGGCCCATGGTGGCGGCGGCGCGCACGCCGTGCCCCATGACGTCGCCGACGACGAGCGCCGTACGCTCACCCGCCAGCGGGATCACGTCGAACCAGTCGCCGCCCACCCCGGCCAGGTCGCCGGCCGGCAGGTAGCGGTGGGCCACCTCCAGCCCCGGCGGCGCCTTGAGGCGGGCCGGCAACAGGCTGCTCTGGAGGGCGAGCGCGGTGCGACGTTCCCGCGCGTACAGGCGGGCGTTGTCGATGCAGATCGCCGTGCGCGCGGCGAGCTCCTCGACCAGGGCCACGTCGGCGTCCTGGAACGCCTCGCTGGACGGCTCGCGGACGAGCACGAAGAACCCGAGCACGTTGCCGCGCGCCAGCAGCGGCGCGACGAGGAAGGAGCAGCCGGGCAGCAGCTTCGCGATGACGTCGCGACCGAACGCCTTGGCGTTGTCGTCACCCACGCCCTGGTCGAGCCGCGGCACCAGGACGGTCCTGGCGGTGGCCATGGCCTGGCCCTGCGGCAGGAACGGCGGGTAGACGGCGACCTCGCCGACCGGGAACGCGCGGTCCCAGTCGAACGGGTTCTCGACCGCGACCGCGGTGGCGACCCGGCGCACCAGCGCCGCGCCGTCGTTGGGGCGCGCGGGGAACTCGCCCTCGGTGATGAGCCGCTCCTGCACCATGATCCCGCCGGCGTCGGCGCATCGCGGCACGGCGACGTCGAGCACCTCCCGGCAGGTCTGGGCGAGGTCCAGCGTGCCGCCGATGCGCGTGCTCGCCTCGTTGAGGAACGCCAGGCGTTCCTGCGAGGCGGTCGCGCCGCTCAGCCGTGATCCGGCACGGCTGCGAGGGTCTTTGATGAGGAACCCGGGATTCACCGACGTCCGTCCTCCGAAATGACGGGGATAACCGCGTGCCACACAATAGGGCTCGCGACCGTCATTTCCTACGAACGAACGTTATTTCACAGCTATTCGTGCGGTTCTTTCGCATTCTCCCGCAATTGCGCGGCACTGCCGCGGACGATCAGGGTCGTGGCGAGTTCGATGCGCGTCCCGGCGGAGCCTCCCGGGTGGGTCAGGGCCTCCGACAGCAGGCGTACGGCCTCGTTGGCCATGTCGTCGAGCGGCTGGCGGACGGTGGTGAGCGGCGGCGAGAGCATCTCGCACAGCGGCGCGTCGTCGAACCCGACCACGGACAGGTCGTCGGGCACCCGCAGGCCGCGTTCGGTGGCGGCCTGGTAGACGCCCGCGGCCTGCAGGTCGTTGCCGGCGAAGACGGCGGTGGGCGGGTCGTCGCGGTCGAGCAGCTCGGCGCCGAGGCGCTTGCCGCCGCCGACGAGGAAGTCGCCGTAGCGGGTGAGCGCGGGGTCGGAGTCGACGCCGAACGTGCGGTGGGCGGCCAGGTAGCCCTCGTAGCGGTCGAGCGTGCACTGCGTGTCGAGTGGCCCGCCGATGAAGCCGATCCTGGTGTGCCCGAGGTCGAGCAGGTGGGTGGTGGCCATGACGCCGCCCAGCCAGTTGGTGCAGCCGACCGTGGACAGCCGCGGGTCGCGCTGCCCCACCGGATCGAGCAGCACGAGCGGCACGTGCAGCAGCTCCTCGACGGTCTCGATCTCGCGCTGGTCGGCCCGCGAGAGCACCAGCACGATGCCATCGGTGCCGCGTTTGCGCAGCATGCCGATCCAGCGCCGCAGGTCGAAGTCGGAGCGCGCGGAGGAGGTGACGACGAGCGAGAATCCCCAGCGCCCCGCGGCCTTCTCGGCGCCCCTGATGAGGACCTGCGCCCACGGCGAGCCGAGCCCGTCGATGAGCAGGTCGACCAGGCCGACGCGGGGGGTGCTGGGCGGGCG
>NZ_POUD01000670.1 GCF_003236395.1 Nonomuraea aridisoli
GCCGGACACGATGCGTGTGGTCGGTACGCTGGGTCAGATCCTGGGCCCGCGTGGCCTGATGCCGAACCCGAAGGTCGGCACCGTGACGCCGGACGTCGCCACGGCCGTGAAGAACGCCAAGGCTGGTCAGGTGCAATTCCGTGTTGACAAGGCCGGTATCATCCACGCCACCATCGGCCGCCGCTCGTTCGAGCCGGCAGCGCTGAAGAGCAACCTGGCTGCACTGCTGGACGCACTGACCAAGGCCAAGCCGGCGTCGAGCAAGGGCGTGTACCTGCGCAAGGTCGCCGTCTCGTCGACGATGGGCGTGGGCGTGCGTGTTGACCAGGCAACCCTGGCTGCCTGATCGCTGTCGATCTTTCGCACCGGGCGGCCCGATAACCATCCTGGTGTTAGCAGTTTTCTCTCGAGTGGCCTCGGCCACGCGGACCCTTGAAGCTTAAGGGAC
>NZ_POUD01000671.1 GCF_003236395.1 Nonomuraea aridisoli
AGTCGTAACAAGGTAGCCGTACCGGAAGGTGCGGCTGGATCACCTCCTTTCTAAGGAGCACTCTCATCTATCACCGCCGAATGTGTGGTGGGGTGACAGCTCACTAGTGGAGCACTGGCTATTCGGTACGGCGTGATCGCTGGCCGGCTAGTACCGCCTTCCTTTGAGAGGGAGTGGGAACGACGGTTTCAGGGGTTACGAGGTGCCGGGCACACTGTTGGGTCCTGAGGAAACGGACCGGTTGCGAGTCCCGCCTTCGGGTTGGGCTCGTGGTCTGTAGGACCTCAGTACAGGGCCGCTGAAGGATCCGGGTTTCCGGGTTTGGAGGTGGTTGCTGTTTGTTGTTTGAGATTTGCATAGTGGACGCGAGCATCTTTGTGGCCAAGTTTTTTAGGGCACACGGTGGATGCCTTGGCATCAGGAGCCGATGAAGGACGTGGGAGG
>NZ_POUD01000672.1 GCF_003236395.1 Nonomuraea aridisoli
CTCCTGCCGCTCCGGACTCGCCTGAAACCGCGCCCCTCGTTGCCGACCGGCGCGCTCCGCTGGCCCTGAATCAGCTCTCGGATGATGCACTGCGCAATATCACCGGCATCTTCACCGACGTGGATGGAACCCTCACGACGAAGGGCAAGCTGCCCGCGCACACGTACTCGGCGCTGGAGCGCTTGCATCGCGCCGGCATCAAGGTCGTGCCCGTCACCGGCCGGTCGATTGCCTGGTGCGAAGTCATTGCGCGGTTGTGGCCCGTTGATGCGGTGATCGGCGAGAACGGCGCGTTTGCCATGCGCGTCGATTCGCGCGGGCATCTGGCCACCGATTTCGTGGACGACGCGCAGACGCGCGCACGCAACCTCGAGCGCATCCGCGAAGTGGGTGCAGAGATCCGGCGTGCCGTGCCGGGTTCAGCGCTGGCGACGGATCAAGC
>NZ_POUD01000673.1 GCF_003236395.1 Nonomuraea aridisoli
CTCGTTTTCAGTGCAATAAGTGACGGTACGAAAAGCTAGCACTGGCGCGGAGGTGGTGTTGGTAGATCGTTGATTTCATTGACTTTCCTGTTCACTTTCAAATCTGCGATTCGTGGCGTCAAACCGTGATCGGTTTCATCCGTTGGTGCCAGTTATCGGTGCTCCCTGCCGCGAGGGCAGGATTTGGTCGGCATAACGGTCAACAGGAAAGCGGAACACGCCTCGCAGGTTGATGCTTTCCAGCCTGGTGGGAGCAATTTTTCCGATCAGTTCCGGCGGAATGGCCTGGCGGCGGTTCGACCAGCGATCCAGAACAGCCTGCATTTGTGACGTGTTCCACGCCATGACGATGTTGGCCAGCAGACTCAACGCGTCGGCAACAGCCTGCATTTCGTCCACACGTTTGGCCTGTGCCGGGCTGATCCGGCCGGTGTAAATGGCG
>NZ_POUD01000674.1 GCF_003236395.1 Nonomuraea aridisoli
ACGCCGTGCTGCGCCCATTGCAGAAAGCCAAGCAATGCGTTGAGCCAGACCGTCGCTTCCGGTCCGCTCATGATGGTGCCGCCATCTACCAGGTCTCACCCAAGCCGAGATGACCGAGTGCCTCGTGCCGCAATGCGCTCAAGCGCGGGTCGCCGCGATGGCGCGGGTAAGGCAGGTCCACCGTCAGTTCCGCCGTGATGCGCGCCGGACGCGGGCTGAAAATGACCACACGCTGCGCCAGGAACAGCGCCTCCTCCACATCGTGCGTCACCAGCACGGTCGAGAAGCGGGCGCGTTGCCACAGCGTCACCAGCTCGCTCTGCATGGCCAGCCGCGTGAGTGAATCCAGCTTGCCCAGCGGCTCGTCCAGCACCAGCAACTGCGGATCGTTGACCAGCGCACGCGCCAGCGCCACACGTTGCGCCATGCCGCCCGACAGCTC
>NZ_POUD01000675.1 GCF_003236395.1 Nonomuraea aridisoli
GTTCAGGACTGCTGGGTAATGCATCCGGGCGAAAGCTGGCACGGCTTCAAAGATATTCCGGATAACTGGAGTATGCTCGACCCGCTTAAAGTCAGCATCCTTGCTCCGGGAATGGGTGAAGATGGTGAACTGGAAGAAACCGGTGTTCCGGCGGCGCTGGTCACTGCCTGGCTTGGTCGCCACGGCATTGTACCTACCCGCACCACTGACTTCCAAATTATGTTCCTGTTCTCTATGGGCGTAACCCGTGGGAAATGGGGAACTCTGGTTAACACCCTTTGCTCCTTCAAACGCCACTATGACGCCAACACACCGCTGGCGCAGGTGATGCCGGAACTTGTTGAACAATATCCTGACACTTACGCGAACATGGGGATTCACGATCTGGGTGACACCATGTTTGCCTGGCTGAAAGAAAACAACCCTGGCGCACGGTTGAAC
>NZ_POUD01000676.1 GCF_003236395.1 Nonomuraea aridisoli
ATTTAGAACTGATGCAAAAAGTGCTCGACGAAGGCACACAGAAAAACGACCGTACCGGAACCGGAACGCTTTCCATTTTTGGTCATCAGATGCGTTTTAACCTGCAGGATGGATTCCCGCTGGTGACAACTAAACGTTGCCACCTGCGTTCCATCATCCATGAACTGCTGTGGTTTCTGCAGGGCGACACTAACATTGCTTATCTACACGAAAACAATGTCACCATCTGGGACGAATGGGCCGATGAAAACGGCGACCTCGGGCCAGTGTATGGTAAACAGTGGCGCGCCTGGCCAACGCCAGATGGTCGTCATATTGACCAGATCACTACGGTACTGAACCAGCTGAAAAACGACCCGGATTCGCGCCGCATTATTGTTTCAGCGTGGAACGTAGGCGAACTGGATAAAATGGCGCTGGCACCGTGCCATGCATTCTTC
>NZ_POUD01000677.1 GCF_003236395.1 Nonomuraea aridisoli
GCCTGACGGCTGGGGGAGCCGTCGAGAACTGCGACGGACATGGTGCCCGCGCTGATGGCGCGCAGACGTTCGGTGTCCCCTTCGAGGAGGACAGCGGCCCGCGCGGCGGAGGCGAGAGACGGGCCGGCCAGTTGACGGCCTGCCTGCTCGGCAACCAACGCAAGGTCGAGCAGCGCCGCGCCGATGCCTCCGGCTTCTTCGGGAATCGTCAGTGACGAAAATCCCAATTCTGCCAGCAACTTCCGGCCCGGTGCGATCTCGCAGCTCCCGTCGAGAAGTGCCCGTGCGCGCTCCGGTCCGGCGTGCTCGGTGAAGAACTCGCGCGAGTGTTCGGCGAAGCTTCGCTGTTCTTCGCTGATATCGAAATCCATCGTTCGTTACCTACTCTCGGCTTGCTTGCTCGGTGTGGCGGGACTGCGGTCCGGTGCGAGTCCCAGTA
>NZ_POUD01000678.1 GCF_003236395.1 Nonomuraea aridisoli
GCGTATCTTTGTCGAAGATGGTCTTGCACTCATCGGTCCCGACCAGGCAGATCACGGGCCCCTCCGCATTGAACAGTTCCTTAAGCCAATTGCAGATGGCTTGCCCGGCCCTGGCGTCCTTTTTTTGGATCACTGAAAGGTTGTGCAATTCGTCGATAAAAACGATGGTGGTCCTGCAGCGCTTGAGCAGCGTGTTGATTCGTTTGGATCGAGACACAGGTGAACCAGCGAGCGGGTTGACGTCGTTCAGCTTGGCAAGCATCTCTTCGGTCAAGCCATCCAGCCTCCCCTCCGGAGGCAAACTCATATAGAAGGCAGGCATGGTGTCGATCTCACAATCGTTCTCCACGACAGTTTGAGGTGCCATCCCCGTCATGATCAAGTTGGCGATCGTCGTCTTTCCCATGCCACCGTCGCCCAGCAACATGCAGCAC
>NZ_POUD01000679.1 GCF_003236395.1 Nonomuraea aridisoli
CCTCAGAGCCCCCCAACCTGAGGGCCCGCCTACCGGCCACAGCGACCCACGCCACTCCGGCACGACGAACAGCCGCACCGGCCACGGCACCGCCCAGCACGGCGATGCAACCCACGGCGACCCAGCCCACAGAAGCTCAGCCCCCAGAAGCGGAAGCCACGGAAGCGAAGGCCACGGCGGACCAGACCAGCGTCACGGTTTCCTGGCCGCCCCCGTCGCGTCCGACCAGCACGAGCTCACCCCGCGGAACGACCACGCCTTCGCGGAACACACCGGTTACGCCGAAGATCACGCTTACGGGGAACCCGGCGAACACACGGAGCCGAACGCCCACGAAACCCACACAGGCCAGGCAGGCCACAGCCGCGGAGGCCAGGCCCACCCAAGCGAGGAAGACCACGGAGCCTCCGCCGAGGCCGCGTACCCCCACCAC
>NZ_POUD01000067.1 GCF_003236395.1 Nonomuraea aridisoli
GGGGAAGGGCGGAGTCATGGAGCGGGGAACGGGGTCATAGGGCGGCGTCGTAGAGGCAGGCCAGGCGGTAGCCGCGTTTGACGACCGTCTCGACGATGCCGGCGGCCCCCAGCGCGCGCCGCAGCCGGGTGATGGCCATCTCCACCGCGTGCTCGGCCGAGTCGCGGGCGACGCTGCCGGGCAGCACCGTGCGCAGGTCCCCCCGCGACACCACGTGGCCGGGCTTGTCGGCCAGGCGTTTGAGCACCGCCATCGGCGCGGGCGGCAGCGGACGCAGCTCGCCGTCCACGACGACCGCGTGGCCGCGGATCTCCAGGCGGTGGCCGCCCGCGGTGAGCCGGGTGACGCCGTGCTCGGGCAGGTGCCGGGCGAGGACCCGGGCCAGCGCCCCCAGCCGGGAGCGGTCGGGCTGCAACGTCGGGACGCCGCGCGAGGTGAGCGGCTCGGCGGTCACGGGCCCCACGCACGCGGCCACCACTCCCCCGCCGAACGCGGACAGCAGCGCCTCCTCCAGCCCGTCCGCCCGGGCCGCGCCCAGCATGGCGTGGACGGCGGGCGCGCTGGTGAAGGCGACGGCGTCGACCGCGCCGGAGATCGTCTGGGTGATGAGGCGGCGCAGCGGCGAGATGTCGCGGTACGGCAACCACCGGTAGACGGGGATCTCGATGACCTCGGCGCCCGCCCTGCGCAGCTCGGCCACGAACTCGGCGAGGGGCTCGCCGTGCTGCTGCACCGCGATGCGCCGCCCGCGCAGGTCCTGGTCGAGGAGGTACTCCTTGACCTCCTGGCACGACTCGGTGGCCGGGGTCCAGTGGTCGTTGAGCCCGGCGGCGCGTACCGCTCCCCTGGCCTTGGGGCCGCGGGTGAGCAGGCGCGCCCGGGAGAGGTGGTCGGTCAGGTCGGCGGACAGGCCCCAGCCCTCGGCGGCGGCCATCCAGCCGCGGAAGCCGACGCCGGTGGTGACGACCACGTCGTCGAGCGGCGCCTCCAGGCTGTGCCGGGTGGCGGCGAGCAGGTCGGCGTCCTCGGCGAGGGGGACGAGCCGGATCGCGGGGGCGCTGACCACGCGGGCGCCGCGCCGTTCCAGCAGGGCGCCGAACTCCTCGCGGCGTCTCGTCGCGGTCACGCCGACGGTGAAGCCCGCCAGGGCGTCAGGGGCGGTCTCCGGTGAGGGGCCGCTGTCCAGGGGAAGCGCGCTCATACCCATACCTCCAGCCGGTCAGGGACGCCCGGCCGGGCCCCGAGCACCCGGCCGGGCATCACAGGCGCGTGTGACGCAAGTGAGATCACCCTCCGATACTGCTTTCGGGGGGTTTCGCCCCTGGGTCCCTTCTGTTACCGCTGTGCTACAAGGCTGGGGCCCGGCGGTTGGCGCGGGAGGCACGGGGGAAACGTAGATCGTGACGACGCCGCCTATCGGGGAGTTACGGGTGACGGTCCGGCCTATTCGCACGTTCGACGATCCGGTGCTGCGCCAGGTGTCCGCGCCGGTGCAGGATTTCGACCGGGAGCTGCGGCGGCTGGTGAAGTCGCTGACGGCCACGATGGGCGCGGGCGCCGGCCGGGCGGGGCTCGCGGCCCCGCAGCTCGGCGAGCCGGTGCGGGTGCTGGTCTACTCCTACGACGGAAAGTCGGGCCATCTGGTCAATCCACGCCTGGAGTTGTCCCAGCGGCGCATCACCGCCGACGAGGCGTGCCTGTCGGCCCCTGGCGTGTGGTGGCCGCTGGAACGCTCCTACATGGTGACGGCGCGCGGCCGCGACATGTTCGGCAAGCCCGTGACCGTGCGCGCGCTCGGGGTGCTGGCGCGGGTGCTCCAGCACGAGGTCGACCACCTCGACGGGGTGCTGTTCAGCGACCACCTCGAAGAGGCCGAGCGGGAACGGTTTCTCGCGGCGGCTCTGCCAGGATGAGCTCCCGCCGCTGCACGGGATCGGTGCCGCCCCAGACGCCATAGGCCTGCCTGGTGTCCAGCGCGTACTCGAGGCACGGCCGCCGTACGGGACAGCTGCCGCACACGCGTTTGGCCTGCTCGACCTGTGACCGGCTCGGCCCTTCCACGGAGATCGGGAAGAACAGCTCCGGGTCGAGGTCCAGGCAGGCCGCCCTGCGGGTCCAGTCGAGCATCATCATGACGACCGCGCCTACCCAGCGTGAGCGGGCTCATACCTGAGTGAGCAGCTCGTCCCAGTCCGCCAGGAATCTGGCGAGCCCGTAGCGCGACAGCGCCGCCGCCCTGGCGGCCTTGCCGGCCTGCCGGGCGCTCTCCGGGTCCTCGGCGTAGGCGTGCAGCGCGTCGGCCAGCACGTGCACCTTCGTGGAGATCACGCCGGCCTCGGGCGGCACCGCCTCGACGGCCTCGGTGGCCGCGAGCGCGACGACGGGCATGCCCAGCGTCATGGCCTCGATGAGGGCCAGGCCCAGCGAGGTCCAGCGGTAGGGGTGCAGGTAGACGCGCCTCTTGGCGAGCTCGGCGTGCATGACGTGCTGGGGCAGGTCCTCGTACGTGCCGTACGGCAGGCCGGTGACCTTCATGCCGAACACGTCGAGCGGCACCCGTTCGGCGAAGCGCGGCAGCAGGTCGGTCCCGGCGACGCGGGTACGGCGCACCGGCTCGTTGACGACGACCCCGGCGCGGGGCAGCTCACCGGTGTACAGGTGGCCGGGGTCGGGGACGCCGTGCTCGATGACGCGGGTGGGCGCCCTGCCGTTGTCCCAGAAGAGCTCGTTGAAGTGGGTGACGTGCACCAGCGTGATGTCGCTCCGGTCCGCGAGCGGGTGGCGGGTGCGGGGCACGTCGCCGGCCGGGGTGTTGTGCTCGACGTACACGCCGGGCACGTCGCGGCCGAGCCATTCGCGGGCCAGGTCGAGCTCGTGCGGGCGCTGGTGGACGACGACGTCGACGGGTTCGTGGCGCAGCCGGTCCCACGGCACCTCGCGGGCGTTGTCGGGCCAGTCGTAGGTGGCCGCCCGCCCCCGTCCGTCGGGACCCCGATCGGGGACGAGCGGCAGCAGGTACTCGTGCGACCCTCGGATGAACGCGCTGGTCCACGAGCCGTGCACGTGCCAGAGGAGGATCCTCACCAGCGGCTCCACCCCATGGCGCGGGCCCACGGCGCCGACGCGGCCGGCACGGGGGCCGCCACGTCGTTGAGCACGCGGTCCACGGCGTCGCAGAGGTCGTGCGCGACCTCGGGAGCGTGCTCGATCTCGTCGGGCAGCGTCTCCTGGGTCGGGATGAGGATGCCGCGGGCCCCGGCGGCCCTGGCGGCCTCCATGTCGCGCCCGATGTCGCCCACCACCACGCAGTCGCGGGGGCTGACGTCCAGTACGGCGGCGGCCCTGATCACCAGGCCGGGCGCGGGTTTGCGGCAGGTGCAGCCGTCGCCGTCGTCGTGCACGCAGATCGCCCACGCGTCGAACGGGCCCAGCAGCTCCTCCACCCTGGCGTTCACCTGGTCCATGTCGTCCGGCGAGATCAGCCCCTTGGCGACGCCCGACTGGTTGGTGACCACGGCCACCGGCACGTCGGCCTGTCGGAGCCGGCCCAGCGCCTCGATCGCGCCCGGCATGGGCTCGACGAGTTTCGGGTCCCCGTTGTACGGCACGTCCCTGATCAAGGTCCCGTCCCGATCGAAGAGCACGGCGCCGGGACGTCGCTTTTCGAACACCATTCACCTCCGTCAGCGTGTCCGGCAGCTACCCGGCGCTTGACCCGGCAAACGGCTACTGTCCGTGACCAACCGCAGGAGGCAGGGCCCGTTTCCGCATCTCCCGAGCTCGCTCGATGTTTGAGAACCGCTTCTCTCGGTAGCGGTTCTCGACACCTGAGGGGGAGGAAGCATGAAGTTTCTCGGCATCAACGCGATCTTCCACGACCCGGCCGCGGCGCTGGTGGTCGACGGGAGGATCGTGGCGGCGGCGGAGGAAGAACGCTTCAGCCGCCGCAAGCACGGCAAGCGGCCCCTGGCGTTCTCCGCGTGGGAGCTGCCGGAGCAGGCCGCCGCCTGGTGCCTTCGCGAGGCCGGGCTGGCCGCCGAGGACATCGACGTGGTCGCCTACTCCTACGACCCCTCGCTGGTGGTGCGCAGGCCGGAGGGCGAGTGGGAGGACCTGCGCACGAAGTACGCGGTGCGGGCCCCCGCCTTCCTCGCCACGGCGCTGCCGGGCCTGGACCCGGGCCTGGTCAGTTACGTGCCGCACCACGTGGCGCACGCCGCCTCGGCGGGCCTGGCCTCGCCCTGGCGCGACTGCGCGGTGCTGGTGTGCGACGGGCGCGGCGAGGACGTCTCGCACCTGGCGGGCGTCTACCGCGACGGCGAGCTGGAGATCCTCGCCACGCAGGAGCTGCCGCACTCGCTGGGCCTGATGTACGAGGAGGTGACCGAGCACCTCGGTTTCCTGCGCTCCAGCGACGAGTACAAGGTCATGGCGATGGCCTCGTACGGCACTCCGCGGCACCTGGCCGCGCTGCGCGAGGTGATCTACACCACGGGCGACGGCGGGTTCCGGGTGGAGCCGGTCGACTGGAACGTCTACGCCAAGGCGCTGCCGAAGGGCGGCGCGTGGACCTCCGACCACGCCGACCTGGCCGCGAGCGTGCAGGCCCGGCTGGAGGAGGTGCTGCTGGAGCTGGTGCGCTGGCTGCACGCGCGCACGGGTGAGCGGCGGCTGGCGCTGGCCGGCGGAGTGGCGCTCAACTGCGTGGCCAACACCCGGCTGCTCGACGAGGGGCCGTTCGAGGAGCTGTGGGTGCAGCCGGCCGCGGGCGACTCGGGCACCGCGCTGGGCGGGGCGCTGCACCTGGCGCAGACGTACGGCGAGCCGGCCGCGCCGATGCCGGGCGCGGCGCTCGGGCGCGGCTTCACCGACGAGGAGCTCGGGGCGTGGCTGGACGTGGCGCGCGTGCCGTACTCGCGGCCCGCGGACCTGGCCGCCGCCGTCGCCGCCGAGCTGGCGGCCGACCGGATCGTGGCCTGGTTCCAGGGCCGTTCGGAGTACGGGCCGCGGGCGCTCGGGCAGCGGTCGCTGCTGGCGCATCCCGGTCACGCGCGCAACACCGAGCGGCTCAACGACGTCAAGGGGCGGGAGCAGTTCCGTCCGATCGCGCCGATGGTGCTGGAGTCGCGGGCCAGGGAGATCTTCGGGCGGGGGCCGGTGCCGTCGCCGTACATGCTGTTCGTGCACGACGTCCATCCCGACTGGGCGCCGCGCATCCCGGCGGTGGTGCACGTGGACGGGACGGCGCGCATCCAGACGATCTCGCCGCGGGCGCACCCGCTGATGGCGCGGGTGCTGCAGGAGTTCGAGGCGCGTACGGGGCTGCCGGTGGTGGTCAACACGAGCCTCAACACCGCGGGCCGGCCCATGGTGGACGATCCGCGTGACGCGCTGGAGTGCTTCGGGTCGGCGCCGGTGGACGTGCTCGTGCTGGGGCCGTACCTGGTGCGGCGCGGGGAGGTGTTCGCCGCGTGATCACCGTGGTGATCCCGACCGTCGGGCGGCCCAGCCTGCGTGACACCGTGGCGGCCGTCGGGTCCGGCGTGCCGGTGATCGTGGTGGACGACCGCCGGGCGGGGGCGCCGCTGGAGCTGCCGGCGCACGTACGCGTCGTGCGCTCGGGCGGGCGTGGCCCGGCGGCGGCGCGCAACGCGGGGTGGCGGGCCGCGGCGACGCCGTGGGTGGTGTTCCTCGACGACGACGTGGTGCCGCGGCCGGGGTGGGCGGAGGCGGTCTGGAAGGACCTGGTGGACCTGCCCGACGACGTGGCCGGCAGCCAGGGGCGCATCACCGTGCCGCTGCCCGAGGACCGCCGGCCCACCGACGCCGAGCGCCACACGGCCGGGCTGGTCGACGCGGCGTGGGTGACGGCCGACATGGCCTACCGGCGGGCGGTGCTGGAGGCGGTGGGCGGGTTCGACGAGCGGTTCCCCCGGGCGTACCGGGAGGACTCCGACCTGGCGCTGCGGGTGCGGCGGGCCGGTCACCGGCTGGTGCGGGGCGATCGGGTGACCGAGCATCCGGTGCGCGCGGACGGGTTCTGGGCGAGCGTGCGATTCCAGCGGGGCAACGCCGACGACGCGCTCATGCGCCGCCTGCACGGCCCGGACTGGCGCGCCGCCATCGGGAGCGGCCGGGGCCGGCTGCGGATGCACGCCGTGACCACGGCCGCGGGCCTCACGGCGGCGCTGCTCACGGGCGCGGCGGTCGTGAGGCGCCGCGGGTGGGCGGCACCCGCGCTCGCCGGCGTGGTCTGGGGGGCGCTGACCGCCGAGTTCGCCTGGCGGCGCGTCGCGCCGGGGCCGCGAACCCCGGACGAGGTGCTGCGCATGGCGCTCACCAGCGTGGTGATCCCGCCGGTCGCCTGCGCGCACCGGCTGCGGGGGGAATGGAAGGTACGCCGATGACCGATCACATGCGCGGGCGCGTGCTCGTGGCCCGGCTCGACGACGCCGGGGACGTGCTGCTGGCCGGACCCGCCGTGCGGGCCGTGCGCACACTGGCCCGCGAGGTGGTCTTCCTGGCCGGTCCGCGCGGCCGGGCGGCCGCGGAGCTGCTGCCCGGCGTCGACCGGGTGCTCGAGTGGCGCGCGCCGTGGATCGACCACACCCCGCCGCCCGTCACCGAGGAGCAGGTCGCCGACCTCGTCGGGAGGGTGCGCGGCGTGGACGAGGCGGTGATCCTGACCTCGTTCCACCAGTCGGCGCTGCCGCTGGCGCTGCTGCTCCGGCTGGCGGGGGTCGGCCGGATCGCCGCGATCAGCAACGACTACCCCGGCTCGCTGCTGGACGTCCGCCACCGGGTGGACGAGGACGTCGACGTGCCGGAGGCCGAGCGGATGCTCGCGGTGGCGCGGGCGGCCGGGTTCGAGCTGCCGGACGGCGACGACGGCGGGCTCGCGGTCCGCCGGCCGCTGCCGGACGTCAGCCGGTTCGCCGGCCGGTTCGCCGGTGCGGGCTCGTACGTCGTGGTGCACCCCGGCACCTCCGCCCCCGCCCGCACGTGGCCGGCGGAACGGCACCGGCAGACCGTCCGGGAGCTGACCGAGGACGGCCACCGGGTCGTCGTGACCGGCACCGAGCGCGACCTGACCGCGTACGTGGCCGGCGGCGACGCCGCGGACCTGGGCGGCCGGACGACGCTGGCCGAGCTGGCCGCCGTGATCGAGGGCGCCGGCGTGCTCGTGGCGGGCAACACCGGCCCGGCGCACCTGGCGGCGGCGGTCGGCACCCCGGTCGTGAGCCTGTTCGCCCCCGTCGTCCCCGCGGCGCGGTGGGCCCCGTACGGCGTGCCCGCGGTGCTGCTGGGCGACCAGGACGCGCCCTGCCGGGGCAGCCGGGCGCGCCTGTGCCCGGTGCCCGGGCACCCGTGCCTGTCGCAGGTGACGAGTGAGCAGGTGGTCAAGGCAGTGAGGGAGCTGACGCAGTGAAGGTGGATCTCATCTCGGAACACGCCGACCCGCTGGCCGCGGTCGGAGGCGTGGACTCCGGCGGCCAGAACGTCCACGTGGCCGCGCTGGCGGTGGCTCTGGCCGAGCGCGGGCACACGGTCGTGGTCCACACCCGGCGGACGTCGCCGCAGCAGCCGGAGTCGGTGCCGCTGGCTGCGGGCGTCACGGTCGAGTACGTCCCGGCCGGCCCGGCGGCTCCCGTGCCGAAGGACGAGCTGCCGCCGTTCATGCCGGAGTTCACCGAGCGGCTGGCCCGGCGCTGGGCGCAGCGCCCGCCGGACGTGATCCACGCGCATTTCTGGATGAGCGGCCAGGCGGCGCTGCGAGCGGCGCGCGGCGTGCCCGTGGTGCAGACCTTCCACGCGCTCGGCACGGTCAAGCGGCGCTGGCAGGGCGAGGCCGACACGAGCCCCGCGCATCGCCTGGAGACCGAGCGGGAGATCGGCCTGCGCGCCGACGCCGTGGTGGCCACCTGCAGCGACGAGGTGGGCGAGCTGGTCGCGATGGGCGTTCCCGAGCAGCGCATCACCGTCGTGCCGTGCGGGGTGGACCTGTCGGCGTTCTGCCCGCAGGGGACGGTCGCGCCGCGTACGGACGGCCCGATGGTGCTCAGCATCGGGCGGATGGTGCCGCGCAAGGGCGTGGACACCGTGATCATGGCGCTGTGCCGGGTGCCCGGGGCGGAGCTGGTGATCGCGGGCGGCAGCCGGGACGACCCGGAGGCCGTCCGGTTGCGGGAGCTGGCCGCGGGCCACGGCATCGACGACCGCGTCCACGTGATCGGCAGCGTGCCCCGCCGGCAGGTCCCGGCGCTGATGCGCGCGGCCGACGTGGTGGTCACGGTGCCGTGGTACGAGCCGTTCGGCATGGTGCCGGTGGAGGCGATGGCGTGCGGTGTGCCGGTCGTGGCCTCGGCGGTCGGCGGCCACCTGGACACGGTCGCGGGCTGCGGCGTGCTCGTGCCGCCGCGCCGCCCGCGGGCGCTGGCCAGGGCGCTGAACGACCTGCTCGGCGACCGGGAACGGCGGGCGGCGCTCGGGTCCGCCGGAGCGCGGAGGGCCCGCGCCCGCTACGGCTGGCCGCGCGTGGCCGAGCAGACCGAGGCCGTGTACGCACAGGTCATCGACGGGAAGGTGTGCCGCCTGGCGGCCCTGGGGGGTTGATCATGGATGCTCATCTGGAGAAATTGTGGAACACCCTGGAGAAGGTCGACGACCACGCGGTCACCGTCCGGGCCTGGGGTGGCAAGCTGGCCGGCGTGCTGGCCGCCGGGGGCAGGCTGCTGGCCTGCGGCAACGGCGGCTCGGCCGCGGAGGCCCAGCATCTGACGGCCGAACTGGTCGGCAGGTTCCGCGACGACCGGCGGCCGTACGCGGCGATCCCGCTGCACGGCGACGCCTCGTCGCTGACGGCCATCGTCAACGACTACGGCGCCGACGAGGTCTACGCCCGCCAGGTGCGGGCGCACGGCCGGCCCGGCGACGTGCTGCTGTGCCTGTCCACCAGCGGCGCCAGCCCGAACGTGCTGGCCGCGGCCCGGGCGGCGCAGGAGGGCGGCATCCTGGCCTGGGCCATGACGGGGCCTGCGCCGAACCCGCTGGCCGACCTGTGCGACGACGCGGTGGCGGTGCCGGCCGAGGAGACGGCGACCGTTCAGGAAGTGCATCTGGCCCTCATCCACCTGCTGTGCGACGCGGTGGAGGGGGCGCTGTGAGGGGACCGCTGGTCGTTCTGGGGGACACGCTGCTGGACGTGGACGTCGAGGGGGAGGCCGAGCGCCTGTGCCCCGACGCGCCCGTGCCGGTGGTGGAGGTGTGCGCCGAGCAGGCCCGCCCCGGCGGGGCGGGGCTGGCGGCGCTGCTGGCCGCCCGCGACGGCGCCGAGGTCGTGCTGGTCACGGCGATCGGCGACGACGCCGACGGGCACCGCCTGTGCGCGCTGCTGTCGGAGGAGGTCGAGCTGGTACGGGTCCCGCTGCGCGGCGGCACGGTGCGCAAGACCCGGGTCAGGGCGCGCGGCCAGACGCTGGTAAGGCTGGACACCGGCGACGGCACGGCCCGCTACTCGCCCACGCCGGAGGTGGCCGAGGCGATCGCGGCGGCCGGCGCGGTGCTGGTCTCCGACTACGGCAGGGGCGTGGCCAGGATGGCCAGGGAGCTGCTGCGCGAGACCACCGTGCCGGTGGTGTGGGACCCGCACCCCAGGGGCGAGCGGCCGATGCCGGGCTGCGCGCTGCTGACGCCGAGCGAGGCGGAGGCCAGACGGTTGTGCCCCGACGGCTACCACGGCCCGGACCAGGCCGCCCGCAGCCTGGTCCGGGCCCTGCGGGCCAGGGCGGTGGCCGTCACCACCGGCGAGCGCGGAGCCGCGCTGGCCGTGGAGGGCGGCCCGCTGACCCGGGTGCCGCCGCCGGTGCGGGCCGGGGGTCAGGACGCGTGCGGGGCGGGCGACCGGCTCGCCAGCGCCGCGGCCCTCGCCCTGGCCGACGGCGCCGACGCCGAGAAGGCCGTGATCATCGGTGTCGGCGAGGCGTCGCACTTCGTGCAGCGCGGCGGCGCCGCCGGTGTCAGGGTGCAGGAGCAGCGGCTGGGCGACCGGCCGCGCACGGCGCTCGAGGTGGCCAAGCTCACCCGGGCCTCCGGCGGCCGGCTGATCGCCACGGGCGGCTGCTTCGACCTGCTGCACGCCGGCCACGTGAGCCTGCTGCGGCGGGCCAGGGCGCTGGGCGACGCGCTGGTCGTCTGCGTCAACTCCGACGACTCGGTACGCCGGCTCAAGGGCGCGTCCAGGCCCATCGTGGACGTGCGCGACCGGGTCGAGGTGCTGCGGGCGCTGGGCTGCGTGGACGCGGTGATGGTGTTCGACGAGGACACCCCCGCCGCGGCCATCGAGCAGCTGCGCCCCGACGTGTGGGTGAAGGGCGGCGACTACGAGGGGGAGGAACTGCCCGAATCCGAGGTCCTCGGCAGGCTCGGCGCGGAGATCGTCGTGCTGAGCACGCTGCCGGGGCGTTCGACAACGAATCTGATCAGGGAGATCCAGTGAACATTCTGATCACCGGGGGTGCCTCCGGGCTCGGCCTGGCCACCGCCGAGGCCGTGGAGAAGGAGGGCTGGAAGGCCCTGGTCGTCGACGTGCGGGCGCCGGACCAGCGCTTCGAGCACGTCACGGCGGACCTGGCCGACCGCGGCGAGGCCGAGCGGGCCGTACGCGAGCTCGCCGAGCGGGCCGGCGGCCTGCACGGCGTCGTGACGGCCGCCGGCATCGACGCGTGCGGACGGCTGGAGGACGTGCCCGCCGACGACTGGGAGCGCGTCATCAAGGTCAACCTGCTGGGCACGGCCTCGATCGTGCGGGCGGCGCTGCCGTACCTGAAGCACACCCGGGGCACGGTCGTGACCTGCGCCTCGACGCTGGGGCTGCGGCCGCTGAGCGACGCCTCGGCGTACTCGGCCTCGAAGTTCGGCGTCGTCGGCTTCACCCGCGCGCTCGCGATCGAGCTGCGCGGCGAGGTCGGGGTCACCCTGCTGATCCCGGGCGGCATGCGGACAAGCTTCTTCGACGGCCGTCCCGAACAGTACAAACCGGGCCCGGAGGCGGGGCTGAACGATCCGGCGGACGTGGCGCAGGCCGTGGTCTTCGCGCTGCGGCAGCCGGCCGGTTGCGAGGTGAGGGAGCTCGTCGTCTGCCCTTCCACGGAGACGTCATGGCCCTAGACCTGCTGGTGCTTCGCGGGCTCGGCCTGGGCGACCTGCTCACGGCCGTGCCCGCGCTGCGGGCGTTGCGGCAGGCCTTCCCCAAGCACCGGATCACGCTGGCCGCGCCCCGGGCGCTGGACGCCCTGCTGCCGCTGACCGGCGCGGTCGACGCGAGCATCGACGTGTCGGGCCCCGGCCCGGTGCCGTTCCACCGGCCGGACATCGCGGTCAACCTGCATGGAAAGGGGCCGCAGAGCATCGAAGCGCTGCGCGCCACCGACCCGGGCAGGTTGATCAGCTTCGGCACCGGCCCGCCGTGGAAGGACGGCGTGCACGAGGTGCGGCGCTGGTGCGAGCTGCTGGAATGGCACGGCATCCCGGCCGACCCGGCCGACCTGACGCTGGGCATCTCCGACCGGACGGGCCCCGCGATCGTGCACCCGGGGGCCGCCTATCCGGCGCGCCGCTGGCCGCCCGAGCGCTTCGCCGAGGTGGCCGCCGCGCTCGGCGACGACGTGGTCGTCACCGGCACCGAGAACGAGGTGCCGCTGGCCAGGAAGGTCGCCGAGCTGGCGGGCCTGCCGCCGGAGCGCATGCTGGCCGGGCAGACCCGGATGGCCGACCTGATCGACCTGGTGAGCACGTCGCGGCTGGTGGTCTGCGGCGACACCGGCGTGGCTCACCTGGCGACGGCGTTCTGTGTGCCGTCGGTGGTGTTGTTCGGGCCGGTCTCCCCCTCGTTGTGGGGGCCGCCGCCGGGCTGGCGCCACGTGGCGCTGTGGGCGGGGCGGAACGGGGACCCGCATGGGGAGCGGCCGGACCCCGGCCTGCTGAAGATCGAGGTATCCGAAGTCGTCGACGCTGCCATGGAGGTCACGTCATGAGGGCTCTGGTCACCGGAGGCGCCGGGTTCCTCGGCTCCTATCTGTGCGAGCGGCTGCTGGAGGAGGGCGCGGAGGTCGTCTGCATGGACAGCTTCCTCACCGGGGGCCCGCGCAACGTCGAGCACCTGCTCGACCGTCCGCAGTTCCGGCTCATCGAGTGCGACCTGACCGGGTACGTGCACGTGCCGGGCCCGGTGGACCTCGTCCTGCACTTCGCCTCGGCCGCCTCGCCGGCCGACTACCTGCGCTACCCGATCGAGACCCTGCGGGTCGGCGGCGTCGGCACGCTGCACGCCCTGGGCCTGGCCAGGGAGAAGGACTCCCGCTTCGTGCTGGCCTCGACCAGCGAGGTGTACGGCGACCCGCTGGAGCACCCGCAGAAGGAGACGTACTGGGGCAACGTCAACCCGGTGGGCCCGCGCAGCGTCTACGACGAGGCCAAGCGGTTCGCCGAGTCGCTGACCACCGCCTACCGGCACTCGCGCGGCGTGAACACCGGCATCGTGCGGATCTTCAACACCTACGGCCCGCGCATGCGCCCCTTCGACGGCCGGGCGATCCCGACGTTCATCCGGCAGGCGCTGACCGGCGAGCCCATCACGATCACGGGGGACGGCTCGCAGACGCGCTCGATCTGCTACGTCGACGACACGGTGTCGGGGATCATGGCCATGGCCCGCAGCGACTTCGCCGGGCCGGTCAACATCGGCAACCCCGACGAGCTGACCATGCTGGAGCTGGCCTCCATGATCAAGGAGCTGACCGGGTCGTCGTCGGAGATCACCTTCGTCGACCGGCCGGCCGACGACCCGAAGGTGCGCCGGCCGGACACGACGCTGGCGGCCGAGCGGCTCGGCTGGCGGGCGCAGGTGCCCGCCGCCGAGGGGCTCAAGCGCACGATCGCGTGGTTCGCCAAGGAGCTGGCCGCCCTGGAGCGGCTGGAACGCGCCAAGGTCTGAGCCCGGGGGCTCGTGCGGTCAGAGCGCGACGCCGAGCAGGGCGTCGGCCAGGTCCTTCACCGCGGCGGGGGCGGCGGGGTCGGAGCCCTGCCCGGCCGTCGCCCGCTCGGCCCAGGCGTCGATCGCGGCCAGCGCGCCCGGCGCGTCGAGGTCGTCGGCCAGCCGCTCGCGCACCTGCGCCAGCAGCTCGCCGGCGGGCGGCGCGGCGGCGAGCGCGACGGCCGCGCGCCACCGCGCGAGCCTGCGCTCGGCCTCGGCCACCAGGTCGGGGGTGTACTCCCAGTCGGCCCGGTAGTGGTGGGCCAGCAGCACCAGCCGCACCGCCATCGGGTCGTGCTCCTGGCGCATCCTGGAGACGAAGACCAGGTTGCCCTTGGACTTCGACATCTTCTCGCCGTCGAGCCCGACCATCCCGGCGTGCGTGTAGAACTTCGCGAACGGCCACTCCCCCGTCGCCGCGTGCCCCTCGGAGGCGCCGCACTCGTGGTGGGGGAAGATCAGGTCGGAGCCGCCGCCCGCCACGTCGAAGCCGCCGCCCAGGTTGTCCAGGGCGATCGCGGTGCACTCGATGTGCCAGCCGGGCCTGCCGCGCCCGAGCCGCGACTCCCAGGCGGGCTCGCCCGGACGCTCGGCCCGCCACAGCAGCCAGTCGAGCGGGTGGCGCTTGCCGGGGCGGTCGGGGTCGCCGCCGCGCTCGGCGAACAGCGCCAGCATCTCCTCCTCGTCGTAGCCGGACACCTGGCCGTACTTGGGGGCGTCGGCCACGCTGAAGTAGACGTCGCCGTCGAGGACGTACGTGACGCCCTTGGCGGCCAGCTGGGAGATCAGGTCGGCGACCCGGCCGACGACCTCGGTGACCGCGACGTACTCCCGGGGCGGCACGATCCGCAGGGCCTCCATGTCGCTGCGGAACAGCTCGATCTCCCGCTCGGCCAGCTCCTGCCAGTCGACGCCGGTCTGCTCGGCCCGCTCCAGCAGCGGGTCGTCGACGTCGGTGGCGTTCTGCGTGTAGTGCACCTCGTGGCCGGCGTCGCGCCACAGCCGGCCGACGAGGTCGAAGGCCAGGTAGGTGTTGGCGTGGCCGAGGTGGGTGGCGTCGTAGGGGGTGATGCCGCAGACGTACATGCGCGCGGTGGGCCCGGGATCGGTCTGCCGCACCTGCTTGGCCGACGTGTCGTAGAGACGCAGCGGAACGCTCTCACCTGGGAGCTTGGGGATGTTCGGGGCAGACCACGATCTCATGCCAATGAGCCTATCCGTCCAGATTCGCCGTCAGGTCGGCGAACTCGTACGTCACGTCCTCGGACGTGATCGCGACCTCCATGGCCGACAGGGACGCGAAGACGCGGCCGTCGGGCAGCTCGTGCCGGATGATGAGCGCGGCCCGGTCGGAGGACGGCCGCTCCCTGATCAGCTCGCCCCACTCGGCCGCCTCGCGGAAACGCGGCAGGTACGCCACCACCCGCTCGCTGCCGGGGTCGAGGCCCGAGTTGACGACCATGCTGGTGCCCTCGGGCAGCTCGGAGACCGCCAGACGCTCGCCGTCCCAGCTGAACAGCCGCACCCGCGCCAGGTCGGCGACCACCAGGTGGAACGGGTCGTAGCGGGTCAGGTCGGTCTCGGGCATCTCCCCGGTGTACGCCGCCCGCAGTGCGAGGTCGCCCCGCGAGACCTTGGTCGTCTCGTCGGCGGGGGTGCCGTGCCCGTTGAGCAGCGCCGCGGCGCGGCGGGCCGCCGGGTTGACGGCCAGCCAGGTGCCGCCGGCCTTGAGGTCACGCCCGCCGATCACGCCCGGGTAGTCGTCCGGCCAGTGCTCGCCGGGCCCCTCCCAGGGCCGGTCGGCGAACTCGTCCCGCACTCCGAGAAGGGTGAGCGGCCGCCCGGTCCTCACGATCAGCGTGCACATGGGCAAAGCGTAATCTACGCGTTTGGGATAAATCAGATGGGGGGCCAGGGCACGGCCGGCCACCCCTCCGAGGGGTAGGGGTGCACGCCCGTGTCGAGCAGCCGCCTGACCCGCCGCCACGTGGCCTCGACCTCGCCGAGCGTGAGCAGCTCGCGCAGCCGCCGCCCCAGGGAGCCGGACTCGATGTCGCGCTCCAGCTTGGCGAGCACCGCCACCGCCTCGCGGGCCAGCGGCTTGCCGCGCCACTGCCACAGCACCGTGCGGAGTTTGTCCTCGACGGCGAAGCAGACGCCGTGGTCGACGCCGTACACGTGGCCGGTGGGCAGCGGGAGCAGGTGACCGCCCTTGCGGTCGGCGTTGTTGATCACGGCGTCGAAGACCGCCATCCGGCGCACGACCGGGTTGCGGCTCCTCACCAGCCGCATGAGGTCGATCTCGCGCTCGGTGTCGATCCACAGCTGGCACATGCCGGGGCCGAACGGGCCGTCGCGGTAGACCGTGGGCGGCACGATGCGCCAGCCGGTCGCCTGTGAGACCTCGAACGCGGCCACCTCGCGCGCGGCGAGGGTGCCGTCGGGGAAGTCCCACAACGGGCGCTCGCCGCGTACGGGCTTGTAGACGCAGGCGGCCTTGCGCTCGCCCAGGGTGACCGAGCAGTAGAGGGTCATGTTGGTCGCCTCGACCAGGCGGCCCGCGACCTCGAGGCTGCCGTCGCGCAGCAGCGTGAGCGCCTCGTCGTCACGCATGGTCTGTGCTGGGGGCTTGATGGCCGGTTCGCTCTCGGGAGCGGTCATGAAGCCGCCTCACCCCCGCGGTAGCCGTTGAGTCGGACGCAGACATGCCCGGCCGCGTCGAGCGGCTGGCCGCACAGGGGGCAGGGCGGCCGGCCCGCGGCGACGATCTTGAGAGCGCGCTGGGTGAAGGCGCGTGCGGCGCCCGCGCTGATGCGCACGCGCAACACCGCGGGGTCGGCGTCCTCGGCGTCGTCTTCGTCGATGACCTCCTGCGCCTCGATGACGACCTGCGACTTCTCGGCGTCCCAGGCCAGCGCCATGGTGCCCACCCGGAAGTCCTCCGAGACCGGCAGGTCGAGGGGAGCGTCGTCGGTCAGGTCGGCGGGGGCGAGCGCGGGCACGTGAGCGGTGCCCCCGCTGAGGCGCAGCACCTCGTCGAGCAACTCGTCCAGTCTGCCCGCCAGCGCCGCGACCTGCAATTTCTCCAGCGCCACCGTGGTCAGTCTGCCCTCGGCCCTGGCCTGCAGAAAGAAGTGTCGTGCGCCCGGCTGCCCCAAGGCGCCGGCGACGAACCTCTCCGGTGGGTCGTAGTCGAAGACCGGCATAGCCTGACCTTACGTGGTTCCTGATCCACCGCCGACGGCGGCATCGCTCCCGGTGATGTTTTCTCCCCCGTCTTTCTCCTCCGAATCCTCGGGGAGCTTCAATTCCCCCATATCGTTGATCCTGAGAACAAAGGGGCGCAAGGGGGCATAGCGAATCACGGTGAGGGCGGCCGGATCGGCTGTTATCCGCTGAAAATGATCGAGATGGAGACCCAGCGCATCGGCCACGATCGCCTTGATCACGTCGCCGTGACTGCACACCAGGTAGACAGCCTTCTCCCCTAGGCGTTGATTCCACTCCCGGACCGCGGCGACCGCCCGGTGCTGCATCTCGGCCAGCGACTCCCCTTCCGGGAACGTCGCCGCGCTCGGGTGGGCCTGGACGACCTGCCACAGCGGCTCCTTGGCGAGCTCCTTCAGCGGCCGGCCGGTCCAGGTGCCGTAGCCGCACTCGATGAAGCGCTCGTCGATCTGCACGTCGAGCTCGCGCCCGTCGGACACCGCCTGCGCCGTTTCCCTGCAGCGTTCCAGCGGACTGGAGACAATGGCGTCGAGCCCGACGCCCGCGATGCGCCCGGCGAGCGCGGCGGCCTGCGCCCGGCCCGCGTCGCTCAGATGCACCCCCGGGGTGCGGCCGGCCAGCACCGGCCCGGTGAGGTCCGTCAGCCCATGGCGGGCCAGAAGCAACGTGGTCACCAAGCCAGTGTCGCAGGCGTCGATCACGACGTTTCATCGGCCCGGACGGTACCCTGGCGCAATCATGGAGCAGCGCTATGTCGGCCACAGCGGTCTGTCGGTGTCCCGGCTGGGGCTCGGCACGATGACCTGGGGCCGTGACACCGACGCGGACGAGGCCGCCGCCCAGCTCCGCACGTTCCTCGACGCCGGCGGCACCCTCGTCGACACCGCCGACGTCTACACCGGCGGCGACGCCGAGCGGCTGCTCGGGCGGATGCTCCGCGACTCCGTCCCGCGCTCGGAGCTGGTCATCTCCACCAAGGCGGTGGTGACGCCGGCCGGCCGCCGGCCGCGCGACGCCTCCCGCCGCCATCTGATCGCCGCGGTCGACGCCTCCCTCAGCCGTCTCGGGCTCGACCACGTCGACCTGTGGCAGCTGCACACCTACGACGACGAGGTGCCGCTGGAGGAGACCCTGGGCGCGCTCGACGCGATCGTCTCCTCGGGCCGCGCGGTCTACGCCGGCGTCTGCGACTACACCGGCTGGCAGCTGGCCGCCGCCGCGGTCGCCCAGAAGTCGGTGCCCGGCCGCATCCCGATCACCTCGGCGCAGGCCGAGTACTCCCTGCTGGCCCGCGAGCCCGAGCGCGAGCTGCTGCCCGCCGCCGCCCACCTGGGGGTGGGCGTGCTGGCCTGGTCGCCGCTCGGCCGAGGCGTGCTGACCGGCAAGTACCGCACCGGCATCCCGGCCGACTCACGCGCCGCGACGCCGCACTTCGCCGACTTCGTCCGGCCGTACCTCGACGAGCGCAGCCGCCGGGTGGTCGAGTCGGTGATGACGGCCGCCGACGGGCTCGGCGTCACGCCGCTGGCGGTGGCCCTGTCGTGGGTGCGCGACCAGCCCGGCGTGGCCTCGGCGATCGTCGGGGCGCGTACGCACGCGCAGCTCAAGGGTGTGCTCCTGGCCGAGGACGTCGTGCTGCCACGGGAGATCCGGGAGGCGCTCGACGATGTGTCGTCCCTTGACTGACTTAGAACCCGAGGCTCTCTCGCGTATCACTAGTCGATACCGAATCGCAACTTTACCTGTCAAACGCCTGCGTCTGGCGTGCGATGTCCATAAAGATTTCTCGTGGAGGCGACGCAGGAGGGGACGGGGACGGATGGGGAGCAGGACCGCGATCCCGGCTGGAGTTCTCGCGGTGGCGCTGGTGGCCGTCCCGATGGGGGCGCCCGCCGCGGCGGACGCGCAGGACTGCTCGCGCGAGGGGGGCCTGCTCTCGGGGGTGACCAACACGTTGTGCGACGTGGTGAACGTCGTCACCGGCACGGTCGACACCCTGACCGGCGGGGCCACCGACAAGCTGACCGACGGCGTGGACAAGACGACCGACGAGGTGCTGGGCCGCGTCGGCGAGGTCGTGCCGACGACCAGGCCCTCGGCCAAGCCCTCAGAAAAGCCCTCCGAGAGGGACACGCCCACCTCGCGGCCGTCGGAGGCGGAAGAGCAGGAGGAGCCGTCGCGGACGCCGAAGCCCTCGCGCCCGACCCGCACGGCGCTGGTGCCGGAGAACCTGGAGGATGTCTGCCGCGGGGTGCCCGCCTGCGTGGAGCACGGGATCGTCGACAAGCCGACGCGCCGCCCGACGCCCTCACCCGAGCGTACGAAGCGGCCCGGCAAGCAGCGCCAGGACGAGCGCGACACCGCGGTGGTGCCGCCCGTCACGACGCGGCCGGAGAGCCGGCCGCAGAGCATGGACACCCCGCGTCCCGTACGCGAGAAACGGGCCGACGCCGACAGGCCGCGGGTCGACCTGCTGTGGCCCAACCCGTTCGCGCACGAGCTGAGCGTGCCGATGCAGGACCGCCGGGTCGTGCGGCCCACGCCGCCGGCCTCCGACGTGCTCGGCACCGTGCTGACGATCGCGCTGCTCGGCTCGGCGGTGCTGGCCACCCGGATCGTGCAGCAGCGCCGCCACCGTGCGGAGCCGGTGGAGTCGATCCCGTTCGAGCCCGCCCGCGCGGGCAACGGCCGTCACCGGCTGGCCTGACACGACTGAAGGGCGGCGCGCGCCCCCATGGCGCGCCGCCCGCCCGGTGGGCGGCCCCGCTCGGGGGCCGGCCCGGCTCAGGCTCCGATGGCGTGGACGCCGCCGTCCACGTGGACGATCTCACCCGTCGTGGCGGGGAACCAGTCGGACATCAGCGCCACGCACGCCTTGGCCGCCGGCAGCGTGTCGGACAGGTCCCAGCCGAGCGGGGCCTTGTCCGGCCAGCTGTCCTCGAACTCCTTGAAGCCCGGGATCGACTTGGCCGCCATCGTGCGCAGCGGACCGGCCGCCACCAGGTTGACGCGGATGTTCTGCTTGCCGAGGTCGCGGGCGAGGTAGCGGCTGCACGACTCGAGACCGGCCTTGGCCACGCCCATCCAGTCGTAGACGGGCCAGGCCTTGGAGGCGTCGAAGTCGAGGCCGACGACCGCGCCGCCCTCCTTCATCAGCGGCAGGCAGGCCACCGCCAGCGACTTGAAGGAGTACGTCGAGACCTGCAGCGCGGTGGCCACGTCGTCCCACGGGGTGTTGAGGAAGTTGCCGCCGAGCGCGGTCTGCGGGGCGAAGCCGATCGAGTGGACGACGCCGTCGAGCCCCTCGACGTGCTCGCCCACGCGGTCGGCCAGCGTGTCGAGGTGGTCGGTGTTCTGGACGTCGAGCTCCAGCACCGGCGCGGGCTCCGGCAGCCGCTTGGCGATGCGCTCCACCAGGCTCAGCCGGCCGAACCCGGTCAGCACGACCGTGGCGCCCTCCTCCTGGGCCAGCTTGGCCACCGAGAACGCGATGGAGGCGTCGGTCAGGACGCCGGTCACGAGGATCCGCTTGCCTTCGAGAATGCCCACGTCAGTGCCCCATTCCGAGTCCGCCGTCGACCGGGATCACGGCCCCGGTGATGTAGGAGGCGTCGTCGCTCGCCAGGAACCGCACGACGCGCGCGACCTCCTCCGGGGTGGCCTGCCGTCCGAGCGGGATGTTGGTCACGATCGCCTCGTGGTCGAGGTCGGCCGTCATGTCGGTGGCCACGAAACCGGGCGTGACGACGTTGGCGGTGATGCCGCGCGAGCCGTACTCGCGGGCCAGGGAGCGGGCGAAGCCGATGAGGCCGGCCTTGGAGGCGGCGTAGTTGGCCTGCCCGGCCTGGCCGGTCACGCCGACGACGGAGGAGATGAGGACGATCCGGCCGCGCCTGAGCTTCATCATGGGCCGGATGGCCCGCTTGGCCACGCGGTAGGCGCCGGTCAGGTTGGTGTCGACGACGTCGGTGAAGGTCTCTTCCTTCATCATCGCCAGCAGGGTGTCCTTGGTGATGCCGGCGTTGGACACCAGCACCTCGACCGGACCCTGCTCGGCCTCGACCTTGTCGAAGGCGGCCTCGACGTCGGCCATGCTGGTGACGTCGCAGCGCACGCCGAACAGGCCCTCGGGCGGCTCCCCCGATCGGTAGGTGACCGCGACGGCGTCGCCCGCCGCGGCGAGTTCACGGGCGATCGCGAGGCCTATGCCGCGATTGCCCCCGGTGACGAGTACAGAGCGTGCCATGACAATTGACGCTATCCCCTACCGGCGGGTATCCGCTTGTCCGGGTGGCACAAGATCACAGGGTTAGGATCGTGGACATGCGCCAGATCGATCCCGACTTCCTGGAGCTGCCGCTGCGGCAGCTGGCGGACGCCGCCCTGCAACGCGCCCGCGACCTCGGCGCCGAACACGCCGACTTCCGCCTCGAGCGCGTGCGCGCGGAGACGCTGAGTCTCTATGATGCCCGGCTCGAAGGCGCCATGGACGCCGACGACCTGGGCTACGCCGTGCGCGTGGTCAAGGGCGGCACCTGGGGGTTCGCCGCCGGCATCCACCTGACGCCCGAGGCCGCCGCCACAGTGGCCGAGCAGGCGGTGCGGGTGGCCGAGGTGAGCGCCCCGATCAACCGGGAGCCCATCGAGCTGGCGCCCGAGCCGGTGCACGCCGAGGCGGTGTGGGTCTCGGCGTACGACGTCGACCCGTTCGAGGTGGCGCAGGCCGACAAGGTGGGCCTGCTGGCCGACTGGTCGGCCGGGCTGCTGAAGGGCGCCGACCACGTCTCGGCCCGGCTGCTGCAGGTCAAGGAGCAGAAGTTCTACGCCGACACGGCCGGCACGGTGACCACCCAGCAGCGGGTGCGGGTCTACCCGAAGCTCAACGCGATGAAGGCGGCCGAGGGCGGCTTCGACGACATGTCGACGCTCGCGCCGCCGGTCGGCCGCGGCTACGAATACCTGACCGGCACGGGGTGGGACTGGCAGGACGAGCTGGCCAGGCTGCCGGAGCTGCTGGCGGAGAAGCTGGCCGCGCCCTCGGTCGAGGCCGGCGACTACGACCTGGTGATCGACCCTTCCAACCTGTGGCTGACGATCCACGAGTCGATCGGCCACGCCACCGAGCTCGACCGGGCGCTCGGCTACGAGGCCGCCTACGCCGGCACCAGCTTCGCCACGTTCGACCAGCTGGGCGAGCTGGTGTACGGCTCGCCGCTGATGAACGTCACGGGCGACCGCACGGTCACCCACGGCCTGGCCACGATCGGCTACGACGACGAGGGCGTGCAGGGGCAGAGCTTCGACGTCATCCGCGACGGCGTCCTGGTGGGTTACCAGCTCGACCGGCGGATGGCGCTGATGAAGGGGTTCGGGCGCTCCAACGGGTGCGCCTTCGCCGACTCGCCCGGCCACATGCCGATCCAGCGGATGGCCAACGTGTCGCTGGTGCCGGCGCCCGGCGGGCCCTCGACCGACGAGATGATCGCGGGCGTCGAGCGCGGCCTCTACATCGTCGGCGACAAGAGCTGGTCGATCGACATGCAACGCTACAACTTCCAGTTCACGGCGCAGCGGGCGTACAAGATCTCTCACGGGAAGCTGGAGGGGCAGGTCAGGGACTTCGCCTACCAGGCGACGACGACCGACTTCTGGCAGTCGATGGAGGCGGTCGGCGGGCCGCAGACGTACGTGCTGGGGGGCGCGTTCAACTGCGGCAAGGGACAGCCCGGGCAGGTCGCGCCGGTGAGCCACGGCTGCCCGTCGGCGCTGTTCCGCGGCGTGCGGATTCTCAACACGGTGCAGGAGGGCGGGAAATGAGCGAGCTGTCGGTCCAGACCTCCGCGCAGGAGACGGTGGAGCGGGCGCTGGAGCTGTCGCGCAACGACGGCTGCGTGGTGCTCGTGGACGAGGGCTCCACGGCCAACCTGCGCTTCGCGGGCAACACGCTGACCACCAACGGGGTGGCCCGCTCCTCGCGGCTGACCGTGATCTCGATCGCCGGGCAGGGCGTGGGCGTGGTGTCGCGCGCGGCCGTACGTCCCGACCAGCTGGCCGACGTGGTGGCGGCGGCCGACGCCGCGGCGCGCGACGCCCGGCCCGCCGAGGACGCCCGCCCGCTGGTCGAGGCCGGCGCCGCCTCGCCGCACTGGGACGACGAGGTACGCCCGACCGACATCGGGGTGTTCGAGCGGTTCGCGCCCGCGCTCGGCGAGGCGTTCGCCGCCGCGGAGGCGGGTGGCAGGAGGCTGTACGGCTTCGCCGAGCACTCGCTGACCACCACCTTCCTCGGCACGTCGACGGGCGTGCGGCTGCGGCACGACCAGCCCGCCGGGCGGCTGGAGGTCAACGCCAAGTCGGCCGACCTCAAGCGCTCGGCGTGGACGGGCGTGTCCACGCGCGACTTCACCGACGTCGACGTGGCCGCGCTGGGCTCCTCGCTGGCGCAGCGGCTGGAGTGGGCCAAGACGCGGGTCGACCTGCCCGCGGGGCGCTACGAGACGCTGCTGCCGCCGAGCGCGGTGGCCGACCTGATGATCTACCTGTTCTGGTCGGCGGGCGCCAGGGACGCGCTCGACGGGCGTTCGGTCTTCTCCAAGCCGGGCGGCGGCACCCGGGTGGGCGAGCAGCTGGCCACGCTGCCGGTGACGCTGTCGAGCGACCCGGGGGCCGAGGGCATCGCGTGCGCGCCGTTCGTGACGGCGCACGCGGCCAGCAGGGAGAGCTCGGTGTTCGACAACGGGCTGCCGCTGGCGCCGACCGACTGGATCAGGGACGGCCGGCTGCAGGCGCTGCTGCAGACCCGCTACTCGGCCGAGCTGAGCGGGCTGCCGGTGACCCCGGCGATCGACAACCTGATCATGCGCGGGCCCGGCGGCGGGCCGTCGCCGTCGCTGGAGGAGATGATCGCCTCGACGCGGCGCGGGCTGCTGGTCACCTGCCTGTGGTACATCCGCGAGGTCGACCCGCAGACCCTGCTGGTGACCGGGCTGACCCGTGACGGCGTCTACCTGGTCGAGCACGGCGAGGTCGTGGGCGAGGTGAACAACTTCCGCTTCAACGAGAGCCCGGTCGACCTGCTGGGGCGGGTGACGGAGGTGGGCGCGAGCGAGCGCACGCTGCCCCGCGAGTGGAACGACTACTTCCAGCGCACGATCATGCCGGCCCTGCGCGTGCCCGACTTCAACATGTCCACAGTCAGCCAGGCAAGCTGACCCACAGCCCGAGTTCCGCGTCCGAAGCCGACCCGCACCGCCGTCTCCCCGTCCGGAGCCAAGGCGGTGCGTCGCCGTGGCGCGGTTGCTGAGACGGCGGTCGTCGAGCGCGCGCCGGGACGTAGCCGGGCCTGCGCGCGGCCGGCCCCCGCGCCGATTCCCGGTCGTTCATGCCGTCGTACGGCGACAGCACCGCATCCCGTCGGCCGCACGCAGGCCGACGGCCCTGTCACGCCCCAGCGCGCTGCTCAGCGCCGTGCGGCTCGGGGGTGCCCCTTTGGGGTCCCAGGCGGGGCCGTGAGGCGCTCTGACGGGCGTCAGGCGTCTTCCAGGCGGAAGCCCACCTTCATGCCGACCTGGATGTGGGCGACCTCCCCCGACTCGATGTGCCCGCGGATCTCCGTCACCTCGAACCAGTCCAGGTGCCGCAGCGTCTGCGCGGCCCTGCGCAGGCCGTTGCGGATGGCCTCGTCGACGCTCTCCTCCGACGTGCCGACGATCTCGGTGACCCGGTACGTACGATCCGTCATCTCCCCGTCCTCCCTTACTGAAAGGCCATGATCACATGACCCCGTGCCCGCTCCGGGGCGCGGTGGCGACCACCACCCCCTGGGTCTACCGTGGAAGGTATGAAGGGGTGGCGCAAGAAGCCGGACGTCCACCAGGTGACGGACGCCAAGCCGTCGCTGACCGACGACATTCGCAGGCGTGAGATCAGCTACCTCATCAAGATGGGCATCCGTACGATCTGCCTGATCCTGGCGGTGGTCGTGCCCGTTCCGTGGCCCTACCGCCTGCTGTTCATCGCCGCTGCGGTCTTTTTGCCATACATAGCCGTAATCGGGGCCAATGAGAGGGGCGAACCTGCCCCGTCACAGACCAATCAGTCGCCTGAGGCTAACCAAACCGAGATACCGCTGCATCGACGCGAGATCGGGTCGTGACTAAGTCTTGACGCATCCCATGGGTTGTAGGTGTACGCTTTAGCCAAGCGCTCCGGTCCCCCGTCGGAGTGCTGGTGCCGGCGTTCCGGGCCCCCGTCGGAACGCCGATGAAGCGACGCCGGGTGGTTTGCCCCCGTAACCACCCGGCGTCGCCCTTTTCCGGCGACGTTTTGATCAACCACCGGGCTTGCCGGCCCCGTCGGATAGGGCCGCTTTCCCGAAATCGTTTACACTCACCCCCGCCCCGATATTCACAGGAAATCCTCAGGCGGGGGCGCCTTGACTTCAGCAGTTGATTCGTGTGTCAGCTGTCGGTCAGGGTCTCCTCGGTCGCCTGCCCCCAGTTCTTCGCCAGCGCGACGATCCGCTCCACGGCGTCCTCGGAGGCCGTCCCCGACCCCTGGGCGAGCCCCACCAGGTACGCCGTCAGCGGCGCGGCCGGGCGGGCGACGTTGTGGGCGACCTCCTTGGTGAGGTCGAGGATCTTGTCGCGGTCCACCTGGGCCGGGTCGAGGCCCAGCTCCTTGCAGGCCAGGTTCGTCCATTCGTTGAGCACGTGCATACGAGTCTCCTCAGATCGGTGATGGTGTCGCGCGGGGAGTCGTCAGCCGCCGATGGCGGACATGGGGCGGGACGGCTGCAGGAAGGACGGGTCGTCGATGCCGTGGCCCGCGCGCTTGCGCGCCACCGCCGCGATCCACCGCTCGGCCAGCTCCTCGTCGGAGGCGCCCGCGCGCATCGCCGTCTTCAGGTCGGACTCCTCGGTCGCGAACAGGCAGTTGCGCACCTGACCGTCGGCGGTGAGCCGCACGCGGTCGCAGGAGCCGCAGAACGGCCGCGTCACCGAGCCGATCACGCCCACCCGGGCCGGCCCGCCGTCGACCAGGAACCGCTCGGCGGGGGCGCTGCCGCGCTCTTCGAGGTCGTCGGCCGCGAGGTCGAACTCGCCGGACAGGAGCTGCAGGATCTCGTCGGCGGTGACCATCTCGTCGCGGCTCCAGCCGTGCTGGGCGTCGAGCGGCATCTGCTCGATGAAGCGCAGCTCGTAGCCCTGCTCGAGGCACCAGCGCAGCAGCGGCACGGCCTCGTGGTCGTTGACGCCGCGCATCAGCACCGTGTTGACCTTCACCGGACGCAGCCCCGCGCGGTCGGCGGCGGCGAGGCCGGCGATCACGTCGGCATGCCTGTCGCGGTGGGCGAGCCGCTTGAACGTGGCGGGGTCGAGGGTGTCGAGCGAGACGTTGACGCGGTCGAGGCCCGCGGCGGCCAGCGGCTCGGCCAGGCGGGCCAGGCCGATGCCGTTGGTGGTCAGGGAGACCTGCGGCCGGGGCTCCAGCGCGGTGGTGCGGCTCACGATGTCGACGAGCTCACGGCGGAGGAGGGGCTCGCCGCCGGTGTAGCGGACCTCCGTGACGCCGAGCCGCTCGACGCCGATCGCCACGAGGCGGACGATCTCGTCGGCCGTCAGGAGCTGGGCGTTCGGCAGCCAGTCGAGGCCCTCGGGCGGCATGCAGTACGTGCAGCGCAGGTTGCACTTGTCGGTGAGGGACACCCGCAGGTCTGTCGCCACCCGTCCGAACGAGTCTCGCAACATGGGGCGTCACCTCCTGTTCGTTTGTTCGTTCGCCAGAGCGCCAGACGCACAGACTACGTCGGCCGACGTCCGGCGCGGGGAGTCCGGTCCTCAGCCTCGACAACACATTGTTCCCTAGATCGATTCCTCGTTACCCCGCGAATGCCCGCTTTTCGTGACAGAACCCGTGGTCGGGGTCATGGTCCGGCCAGGGCGGCGTCGTCCGCGGCGGCGTCGGCGTCCGTCCAGCCGCCCTCCGGCGGGTGGGCCAGGTGCCAGCGGACCGACTCGGCGACCCTGGTCTCGGGATCGCCGGGGGCCCACCCGAGGAGCCTCTCGGCGCGGGCCGAGGAGACGAGGAGATGCTGCGCCGGCGCGCCGGCCAGGGCGAGGTCGGGCGGGAGGCGGTCGTCGGGCACGCGTTCCAGGCGGGTGCGGGAGCCGGAGGCGCGCAGGATCTGCTCGAACCACACCCCGATCGGGACCGTGGTCGCCTCCCCCAGGTTGACCGCCTGGCCGTCGGCGGCGCGGGTGTCGAGGGCCGCCAGCACGCCGGTCGCCATGTCGTCGACGTGGCCCCTGGTCCACAGGAGGTTGGCGGCGCCGACCGGGATGCTGTCGCGACCTGCGCGGACCCGGCGCAGGATCGGCTCCTCCCTGCGCTGATAGTCGTGGGGGCCGTACACGAAGGGCAGGCGCAGGACGACGGCGCCGCGCTCGAGCCAGCGCGCCTCCACGTCGAGCTTCTCGTAGTCGTCGGGCACGCCGGGATAACCCTTGCCGCGGTACGGGTAGCGCTCGCGGCGCAGCGGCGACTCCTCGCTGATCGGCACGGGCGACAGGCACTGGCCGGTCTGCAGGCCGGTGTAGGCCTCGTAGACGTCCTGGCTGGACAGCACCACGGAGGGCACGTGCGGCAGCACCGGCAGGACGGCGTCGACGTCGGCGCCGGTGAGCGCGAAGGTGTCGATCACCGCCTGCGGGGCGAAGTCCTCGATCTGGCCGGCGTGCCGGGCGAGGTCGTGGCGGTCCGTGCGCAGGTGGGCGCCGGGCACGCCGGGATCGGAGCGTGCGGAGCCGCGATGGGCGATGAGAACCTGGTCGCCGCGCTCGGCGAGGCGTTCGGCTATGCGGCGGCCCAGGAACCAGGTGCCGCCGAGGATCAGCACTCTCATGCGGCCTACCCTGCCACTTCCCGGCCCACGGGCGGCGTCGTCAGGCGGCCGTTTCCCGGCCCGGCGGGCGCGTCGTCAGCCGGCCTGCCATGAGGCGCGGGCTTCGGTCAGCTCGGCGAGGTGCGCGCGCGACCAGGCGCAGCCGGCGTTCATCGGCTCGATGAGACTGCGGCCGAGGTCGGTCAGCGCGTACTCGACGCGGGGCGGGATCTCGTCGTACGCCGTGCGCGTGAGCAGGCCGTCGCGTTCCATGGCGCGCAGGGAGGCGGTGAGGACCTTCGGGGTGATGCCGCGCAGCGGCGCCTGCAGCTCGGTGAAGCGCCGGGGGCCGGACTCCAGGCAGCGGATGATCTTCGCGGTCCACTTGTCGCCGATGCGGACCGGCCCGGTGACCGGCGGGCATCCGGCGAACATGTCGGGATCGAGCGGCTCGGACATCCCGCCATCGTAGGCGCGCGGTCTCCGCTGGTGGGGGTCACTATCGTTGCGGAAAGCGACATACCGCCCCTTACGGTCTGCCGGGACGGCCGGACGGTCCGGCCGCGGGACGGAGTGCGTGATGAGCAGGATCGTGGTGTTCGGCGCCGGCGGGCGAGCCGGACGGCGGGTGGTCGCGGAGGCCGCCCGGCGCGGACACGAGGTGACGGCCGTGGTACGAACCCCTGACCGCCATCCCGACCTGGCCGGTGAATGGGCACGCAATCCCGGCCGGCACCCCGAACCGGCCGGTGAACAGGTAAGGGAGCCCGGCCGGCACCCCGAGCCGGATGGTGGGCAGGTGCGGGAGAGCAGCTGGCGTCCCGAGCCGGGCGTTGAGCGGGTGCGAGTGACCGGCCGGTATCCCGACGTGGACGGTGGGCGGGTGCGGGTTGTGGCCGGGGACGTCACCGATGCGGGCAGCGTGGCCGAGGCGGCGGCCGGGCACGACGTGGCGGTGCAGGTGGCGGCGCGGCTGGACGTTCCCGCGCGGGACTTCTTTCCCGCGGCGGCCCGGGCGCTCGTGGACGGGCTGGCGGGGGCCGGCGTCTCCCGGCTGGTGGCGCTGGGGATCGGCTCGCTGCTGGAGGTGGCACCGGGGGTGCGGCTGGTGGACACGCCGGGCTTTCCGGCTGACGCGCGGACGTTCTCGCTGGGGCACGCGGCGGAGCTCGAGGTGTTCGAGGGGTCGGCGCTCGACTGGGTGGTGATCGCGCCGCCGCCCGTGATCCTGGACGCCGAATCGCCGGGGACGGGGCGGTATCGGGTCGGCGGGAATCGGGTGCCCGCCGAGGGCGGAGCTGCCTTCTCGTACGCGGACGTGGCGCGGGCGATCGTGGACGAGGCGGAACGGCCCGCGCACCACCGGGTTCAGGTCGCTGTTTTCACGTAGCAGTCGCGGCTTGAGCTGGGGTTCGCGGCGGGCGGCGGGGTGCCGTTGCCGCGAAATACCGTGATGCCTGAACTTTCGCGAAAGCGCATGGGAAAGGCGCACGGAATTACAGGACGACCTGCAGATATGGCGAACGCCCGGCCGCAATGGCCGGGCGTTCTTTCTGCCGATCCAGGTGGTCGGCCCGGGCGGGCCACCCCAGTCGTGCCGGCTCGGGAGGCCGGTCCGGTGGGCCGGTCGTCAGCGGGTGGACCGGGGGTCAGCGGCGGTGGCCGATGACCTTGAGCCAGTCCGTGCCCTCCGACGGGGACAGCCACCTGGCGCCCTCGAAGACCGCGCGCCACGTGCCCGACGTGCGGGCGGGCACCTTCGTGCTGAAGTAGCCCTTGCCGCTCGTGCGGACGGTGTCGACGTACTCCCACTTGCCGCTGCCCGCGGGCTGGAAGAGGATCACGACCCGCTTCCAGGCCAGACGGTGCCAGCGCTCCTGCTTCTTGCAGGTGTCGGCGTGGTGCACCGAGACGAGACCACTGATGTAGTCGGCGTCGCACTGCACCGAGAGCTTGCCCGAGAGGGTGATGGGCTTGCCGCGCCAGGCGGGCTCGGGGCTCGCGTCGAGGTGGAGGCTGGTGCGGCCGCCGGCGACATCCGGGTCGAGACCCGGATCGTCGGCGAGCGCGGGCGAGGCGGCGGTGGCCACCATCGTGGCGCCCAAAGCGGCGGCCGCGAGGCCGGCGGCTAGACGTCGCATCATCACTGCAGAATTCCTTCCCCGTGTGAGAACACCCCCCAATTCAGGGGACGTCAAACGCCAATGACGCGTAACAGTACGGAAAAGTTGCAATGCGGCAGATCACGATTCGGCAACGAAGATAGCTGCAACGCCTTATTTAATTACGTTTATCGCCTTATTGGGCGATTTGGTGAGCTTTCGAGATGTCTGGTGCGTAATGGGCGGTTCCGGAGTAGCGGACCCGCCAGTAGCCGCTCGTACGGCCCTTGACCGTGCCGACGAACGCTCCGGCCGCGTCCGTCGTCGCCTCGCCCGCCTTCTGCCAGTCCGAGGACGTGTCCGGACGCCACAGCAGCTCCAGCCGCTGCCTGCCGAACGGGCCGTAGTCCGTCAGGCCGCGCGGGTCGACGCGGTGCAGCGAGCCCCGCACCCGTACGGTCTCCGCGCGGGGCGACTTCTCCACCCGTACCGACGAGAGCTTGGTCTCCCGCCGGAGCTCGAACGAGGCGTATTCCTTGATCGTCGCGCCGTTCGCCCCCGTGGCGGTCGCGGTGATCGTCCAGGTGCCCGCCGGGTAGTAGCGGGTGAGCCTCTTGTCCGGCAGGAAGCGCCAGGTCTGCCAGCCGTCCGCGACGCGGGCCGCGGCCGTGCGCCGGACCATGTGCGGCGGGAGTGGCGGCGCCTCCTGCGCGGTGGCGCCGTCCTTGGATGCCGGGCCGGGCTGCGGGTTCAGCGGCATCCGGTCGTTCGGGCCCAGCGGCTGAAGGTCGCGCGGCTGAGGCTTGAGCGGCTGAAGGTCGAGTGGCTGCGGGTTGAGGGGCTGCGGGTTGAGGGGCTGCGGGTTGAGGGGGCGCGGCTCGGGCCGGTCAGGCATCCACTCGTACTGGGGCTCCGGCTCGACGGCCGGCGCCGCTCCCGGCGCACCGGAGACGCCCGGCGCGGCGCCCTCTGCTCCCGGCCGCGCCATGGAGTCCGGCCCGACGGAGGCGTCCCGGGAGTCCGAGGCGGCCCGCGAGTCCGGGGCGGCGTTCGGCGGTGGTGTGGCGGCCGCGGCGGGGACGGAGGTCTGGGCGGAGCCGTGGCCCCTGCCCAGGGCCAGCACGTGGGACGGCGGCCGGATCTGGCCGGGGACCTGCGCGGGCGCGTAGACGGACGACTGGGGCGGCGGCTGGATGGGCACCTCGACGGGCGGCTGGGTCGGCGCCGGCTGCTCGACCTCCGGCGCCGGCTGCTTGTCGGCCAGGACCGGCCCCGGAGGATCGCCAGGCTCGACCTTGACGGTGACGCCGTTCTTGCCCCGCACCCCCCTGGCGATCACGTCGATCACCAGGCGGACGGAGCCTTGCGCGCCGACCACGGGGTGCTCGGGACGTACGGTGATGGAGCGGATTTCGGGCTCGGTCGCGGCGGCTGCCCAGGCGGCGGCACCGGTCGCGGGCGCCGTGAGGGATCCCGCCGCGAGCGAGACGAGAAGAAGGCTTCTGGTCATGATCGAGACGGTAGGAACCGGTCGGTAATGACCAGGACCCCGACACGCGCCCCCCTTGGCAAAGCCCGGCGGGAGCGGTCAGGAGTCGGCGTAGAGGGACTCGATGATGTCGGCGTACTTGGCGTGGATGACGCGGCGCTTGAGCTTGAGGCTCGGGGTGAGCTCCTCGGTCTCGGCGGTCCACTCCGTGCCGAGCAGCGCCCACTTCTTCACCTGCTGCACCCTCGCCAGCTTGGCGTTGGCCGCCTCCACCGCGGCCTCCACCTCCTTGAGGACGTCCGGGTGCTCGCTCAGCTCGGCGAGCGAGCCGGACGTGATGCCGCGCGCCCGCGCCCAGCCGGGCGCGATCTCGCCGTCCAGGGTGAGCACGGCCACCGGGTGCGGCCGGTTGTCGCCGTAGGCGAGGGCCTGGCCGATGAGCGGGTGCTCCTTGAGGTGGTTCTCGATCTCGGCGGGCGAGATGTTCTCCCCGCCGGCCGTGATGATCAGCTCCTTCTTGCGGTCGACCACCCGGTAGAAGCCGTCCTCGTCGACGGTGCCGATGTCGCCGGTGTGCAGCCAGCCCTCGGCGTCGAGGAGCTCGGCGGTGGCCTCGGGGCGGTTGACGTAGCCGGCGGTGTTGAGCGGGCTGCGGGTGAGGATCTCGCCGTCCTCGGCGATGCGGACCTCGACGCCGGGCTCGGGCCTGCCGACGCTGCCGAGGCGGTAGCAGTCGGGGCTGTTGGCGGTGAAGGCGCCGGTCGTCTCGGTCATGCCGTACACGTCGATGACCTTGAGGCCGAGACCGGCGTAGAAGCGCTGGACCTCGGCGGGCAGCGGCGCGGCGCCGGTGGCGGTCCACTCGGCGCGGTCGAACCCGATCATGCCGCGGATGACCGACAACAACGACGCCTCGGCCTTCTCGTACGCGGCCGTGATCTCGGGCGTGCGGGTGTGGCCGTACTGGCCGGCCTCGATGTAGGCGGCGCCCGCCGCCATGGCGGCGCGCACGGCGGCCTGCTGCTCCTCCGGCTGGGTGGCGAGGACGGCGAGCAGGCGGGCCATCATCTTCTCCCACACCCTCGGCACGCCGAAGAACATCATCGGCCGCACCTGCCCGAGCACCGTGCCCAGGTTGGCCAGGTCGGTGCAGAAGTGCACGTGGGAGGCCTTGACCAGGGGGAGGTACAGGCTGAGGACACGCTCGGCGATGTGCGCGTAGGTGAGGTAGGAGATCTGCGTGCCGCGCATCGGCAGGTCGGCCATCCGCTGGGTGGCGGCGACCTCGTAGAAGATGTTGGTGTGCGTCAGCGGCACGCCCTTGGGCCTGCCGGTGGTGCCGGAGGTGTAGAGCACGGTGGCGACGTCGCCGGGCGTGACCGCGCGCCAGCGCCGCTCGACCGCCGCGGGGTCCTCGGCGAGCCGGCGCCGGCCGAGGTCGAGGAAGTCGGCCCAGCTCATGAACCGGTCGCCGGCCGGCGCCCCCTCCAGCATGATGATCGTGCGCAGGTCGTCCAGCCGGTCGAGCACGGGCTGCCAGCGGGCCAGGTCGGCGGGGCCGCCGAGCACCGCGTACCGGGCGCCGACGTCGGAGGCGACGAAGGCGATCTGGTCGGGCGCGAAGGTCGAGTAGACCGTGCAGCCGACGCCGCCCGCGTGCACGGCGCCGAGGTCGGCCAGGACGTGCTCGCTGCGGTTGACCATCATGAGGGCCACCGGCTCCCCCGGCCGTAATCCGAGCGCGGCGAACCCGGCGGCGATCTCCAGGACCCGTGTGCGCGCCTGCCCGTAGGTGAGCGTCGCCCAGCCGTCGCCGTCCGGGCCGGAGTAGGCGGGTGCGTCGGGGTACTGCTCGGCGGTCCGCCTGAGCTGTTCGCAGACGGTGAGCCCCGAGATCTCCTGCTCGATCTCGGCGCGCACTTCGAGGACTTCGGCCATGGCACCCGCCTCCGGTCAGTGTTCACTTGCAGGAACGTGCCCGCATCGCACCACAGACAAGGGGTAGCGACAAGACCTTCCGGCCGAAGCACCGAAGCGCTTGACATAAAGTGATCGATTAGTTACAGGACGGGGGTTGTGCATGAGTGACGGCGGTGGCAGGACGTTCTTCGGTCACCCACGAGGTCTGGCCACGCTGTTCGGCACCGAGATGTGGGAGCGGTTCTCCTGGTACGGCCTGCGGGCGATCCTCGCCACGTTCATGGCCGCCTCGCCGGCGAACCAGGGGCTGGGCCTGTCCGACGTGACGGCCCAGGCGGTCGTGGGCGTCTACGGGGCGCTCATCTACCTGGTGGCGCTGCCCGGAGGGTGGATCGCCGACCGCATCCTGGGCGCGCGCAGATCGGTCTTCTGGGGCGGGTTCGTCATCATGCTGGGGCACATCAGCATGGCGATCCCGGTGACGACGCCGTTCTTCGTCTGGCTGGGGCTCGCGCTCATCATCACCGGCACCGGCCTGCTCAAGCCGAACATCTCCGTCATGGTGGGCCGGCTCTATCCCGAGGAGGACGACGGCCGCCGCGACGCCGGGTTCTCGCTGTTCTACCTGGGCATCAACCTCGGCGCCTTCTTCGCGCCGCTCGTGGTCGGCTGGCTGGCCGCCGGCGACCGCTGGCACCTCGGCTTCGGCGCGGCCGCGGTCGGCATGGCGCTGGGCCTGGCGCAGTACGTGTGGGGCAGGCAACACCTGCGCGGCGTCGGCGAGCGTCCCGGCATGCGGCTGACGCCGGACGAGCGGCGCCGCTTCGGCCGCCTGGCCGGCCTCGGCACGGCGCTGACAGTGGTGGCGCTCGCGGCGTGGGCGGCGACCGGCACGCTCACCATCGACCGGTTCACGGTGGCGGTCACGATCGTCATCCTCATCGTGCCAGTGGTGTACTTCGGTTACATCATGCTCGGCAGCCACGGCCTGACGGACGACGAACGCATCCGGATGAAGGCGTACATGTGGCTGTTCGTGGCGGCGGCCGTCTTCTGGATGATCTACGACCTGGCGCCGAGCAAGCTGCTGTTCTTCGCCCGCGACCACACCGAGCTGTCGATGTTGGGCATCCCGATCCAGCCGGCCACGACGCAGGCGTTCAACCCGCTGTTCATCATGATCTTCGTGCCGGTGTTCGCCGCGTTGTGGGTGAAGCTGGGCACGCGGGTGAGCACGCCGCAGAAGTTCGCGTTCGCGCTGGTCATGGTGGGGCTGAGCTTCGTGGTCATGGCCGTGGCCGCGGCGCTGGCCGGGACCGGCCGGGTGTCGGTGTGGTGGCTGGTGCTGGTCTACCTCGTCCAGGTGTTCGGGGAGCTGTCGCTGAGCCCGGTCGGGTTGTCGGTGACGGCGAAGCTGGCGCCCGAGGCGTTCAAGGGGCAGATGCTCGGCCTGTGGTTCATCGCGGTGTCGGTGGGCGACGCGGTCGGCGGGCAGACCGGGCGGCTCGGCGAGGTGTTGTCCGAGCCGATGTACTACCTGCTGCTGGCGGCCCTCGCGGTGGTGGCGGGGATCGCGCTGTTCATGTTCACGCGGCGGCTGCGGGTGATGATGGCCGAGCACCACGAACCCGCCATGCGGTAGACCTTCCAGCGTGTTCCATCTTCTCGACCTCGCGGGCGTCTTCGTCTTCGCCCTGTCCGGGGCCCTCATGGGAGTGCGCAAACGGCTCGACGTGGTCGGGATGGGCGTCCTGGCCGGGATGACCGCGCTCGGCGGCGGCGTCGTGCGCGACCTGATCCTCAACGTGCGGCCGGCCGCCTTCCAGAGCGTCGGCTACGTGCTGGTGCCGGTGGCCGCGACGGTGATCGTCTTCTTCTGGCATCCGCACGTGGCCCGGGTGATGCCGGCCATCCTCGTGCTCGACGCGGCCGGGCTCGGCCTGTTCTGCGCCGTCGGCACGCAGAAGGCCATGGAGTACGGCCTCAGCCCGCTGCACGCGACGCTCCTCGGCGTCACGACGGCCGTGGGCGGGGGCATGCTCCGCGACATCCTGTCCGGGGAGATCCCCACGCTCCTGTACGACCGCCAGCTCTACGCCGTGCCCGCCCTGGTGGGCTCGGCGCTGATGGCGGGCCTGTACGCGTACGGGCTGCAGGGCTGGCCGGCGACCCTGGCGGCGGCGCTGCTGGCCTTCGGGCTGCGCATCGCGGCCATGCGCCGCAAGTGGCGGGCCCCGCTGGCGAGGGGACTCGGCGACTAGCGTCAGACCATCGGCTCAGACCATCGGCTCACACCATGGCGACCAGCGGGTCGGGCACGCGGGCCGAGCCGGACACCCCGTCGCGGGCGGCGCGGATCCGGGGGACCGCCTCCTCCAGCACGCAGGGCGGCAGCGTGTACGGCAGCCGCAGGCAGCCCTCAAGCGTGCCCTCGGGGCCGAACCAGGGGCCGGGCGCGAGGCGTACGCCGTGGGCGGTCGCGGCCTCGGCGAGCGGGGTGGCGCCGCCGCGGTCGAGGCGTACCCACAGGGCGCCGCCGCCGGGCGGCACGGTGAAGGTCCACTCCGGCAGGTGCCGGCCCAGGGCCGAGACGAGCGCGTCGCGCGAGGCGCGCAGGGCGCGGCGGCGCTCGGCGCGCGTCTCCTCCAGCCGGTCGAACAGGCGCGCCACGACGAGCTGCTCCAGCACGGGGCTGGCGATGTCGGCCGAGGAGCGGAACAGGGCGATGCGGCGCGCCAGCGCGGCGGTGGTGCGGATCCAGCCGATCCGCAGGCCGCCCCACCACAGCTTGTCCGCCGAGCCGATGCTGATCACCCGGTTGTCGGTGTCGAAGGCCGCCGCCGGCGACGTGGCGGGCACCTCGTCCAGGCCCAGCTCGGCCCAGGTCTCATCCACCAGCAGGATCGTGTCCGTGCGCCGGGCCGCCTCGGCGACGGCGGCGCGCACCGGGTCGGGCATGAGAGCGCCCATCGGGTTGTGGAAGTCGGGCATGAGGTAGGCCAGGCGCGCCCCCGACTGACGCAGCGCCGCGGCGACCAGGTCGGGCTGCCAGCCCTCGTGGGAGACCCCGACCGGCACGATCCGGGCGCCGCGCCGGCGGGCCGCGTCGAGGGCGTGCGGGTACGTCGGCGACTCCACCAGCACCGGGTCGCCCGGCCCGACGAGCAGGCCCATGACGAGGTGGATGGCGAACTGGGAGCCGGTGGTGACGACGATCTGCTCCGGCCTGGTGGCCACTCCCCTCGCGGTGTAGCGGGCGGCGATGCGTTCCCGGAGCGCCGGCAGGCCGAGGGGGTCGTAGCCGTTGCCCATGGCGTACCGGGGCAGGTCCTCGGCCGCCTGGGAGACGGCGGCGGCGAGGGCCGACGGGGCGGGCGGGGCGGCGCTGTGCAGCGGGATGAGGCCGTCGCCGGTGTCGAGCCACGGGTTGTCGGCGGTCGTGGCGGGATCGGGCAGGGCGGTCCAGCTGCCGGAGCCGCGCCGGCTCTCCAGGTAGCCGCGCTCACGCAGCAGGTCGTAGGCGGCGGTGACGGTGGTGCGGCTGACGCCCAGGGCCTCGGCGAGGTGGCGTTCGGCGGGCATGCGGACGCGTACGGGGATCTGGCCGTCCATGACGAGGGCGCGCACCCCGTCGGCCAGGGCGCGGTAGTACGGGCGCGCCGCGGGGTCGAGCGTGACGAGCCGCGCCACCTGCTGTGCGGACAAGTGCCTCATAAGGCCACTTTTCGTGATTGGCCCTGTTTTGGCAAGCGGGGCCGTGCCACTCTGAGGCCACTATGAGCGAGAC
>NZ_POUD01000680.1 GCF_003236395.1 Nonomuraea aridisoli
CGCCACCAGAGCGCCACCCCTCGCATGTCGCCCGTCCGACCACCACTCCCATACACCCTCCGTCACCACCCCGGGGACCGAAGGCACGTCCGGCCCCGAAGAAGGCCCATCAGCACCACGCGTCCGGAACGCACGTTCGTCCCCGCAAGGCCGTCACCACCACGCAGGCCGAACGGCATATCCGTCCACATAAGGCCCATCACCATGCAGGCCGGACGGCACATCCGGCCCCGTAAGGCCCATCACCACGAGGCCCGGACGGTCGTCCGGGCCTGTAGAAGGCTCAATGGCCGAGGGCGCCGGCAGGCGGGCCGGAAGGCGCGGCTGGGTGGCCGGCGTCGCCGGGACGCGGAGTGGCGGGCTTGTCGGGGCCATCGAGGTCGTCGCCGCGCGGGGGGCCGGACGGCGTGTCCGGGTGGTCGGGGGTGTCGC
>NZ_POUD01000681.1 GCF_003236395.1 Nonomuraea aridisoli
ACGCGTAAGATCGTCGGCAGCGTCAGATGTGTATAATAGACAGATCCCGGCCCCCACCGCCGGACCAGGCAAGCCGCCGGACCGGTCGGACGGATCACGAACTCCGGCCAACGCCCCCAACAGGCCGACCCCACCGAGGACGATCGCCGCACCCGCCAACCCGACCACCAGGTACGGATCGGGACCGGCATCCAGCGAGTACGGAGGCTGCCAGCCGGGCCCACCCAGCGCGGGCACCATCGCCGACGGCCCCAGCAGCCCGATGACGATCGTCAGCAGCATCGACGCGCCGATCGCCACCATGGCCGCCCCGACGAGCCGGCCACGCGCCCAGGGGTGCCGCGTCTCCGAAGTCACCGGACGATTCCAGCACACCCACAGCCCCGCTCAACCCACCCTGTGGATAACCCTCCACCCGCCCACACCACACC
>NZ_POUD01000682.1 GCF_003236395.1 Nonomuraea aridisoli
GGCCATACCGGCGTTTTGTGCCTGGCCGCTGAAGCTAAAGCCGTTAACCGTAAAGACACTTTCAACGTTCGCTTTCTCGTTCTTCAGATAGTAATCCGTCACTTGATCCAACACTTTTTGCGTCCGCTCTTGCGTCGCGCCAGCGGGTAACTGAATCATGGTCAGAAAGACACCCTGATCCTCTTCAGGTAAGAAGGAAGACGGAAGACGTAAAAACAACACCACCATTCCTGCAACAATCAGCGCATAGATCAGTAAATATCGTCCTGTGGAACCGAGGATTTTGCCGACGCTGTTGGTGTAGTGGTTAACGCTATGATCGAAGGTGGTGCCTGCAATGGCTCGACAGCCTCGATTTAACCGGTAAAACAGTCATCGACTTTGGCTGTGGTTCCGGCATTCTGGCGATCGCGGCGCTGAAACTGGG
>NZ_POUD01000683.1 GCF_003236395.1 Nonomuraea aridisoli
GCGGAACACCCACCAACCGATGCCGGAGCAAAGAAATGCCCCGGGATGGCCCGGGGCAATGGTCAGACGATGACCTCGATGCAATCGCCGAATGGCGGGGTATGGATTCTGCGCAACGGTGTGGTTGAGGCCCACAGCACCGGATACTCCGGCGGCACTTCGGGGAACGTGCCATACATGTCCGTCAGATAGGCGAGAAACGCCGGCCGAAAGCCCTGTTCCTCCACCCACTCGAACGGCGGTGCGAAGCAGGTACCGCCGCCGCCTTTCACAGGCGCCAGTTCAAGCGCATCACCGGGCTCGAACACCTGCACCTGCGTGACACGCGCGTCACAGTCGATGACGATCAGCCGCGATGGCTTCACTTCATCGAAAACGCGGTGGATCTCGGATGCGAACTGGCGTTGCGTTTCATCGAACAC
>NZ_POUD01000684.1 GCF_003236395.1 Nonomuraea aridisoli
CCCCCCCGCCCCCCAGAGCCTCGCCCTGCTCCTGCTCCTGCTCCGCGACAGGTTCTGATGTCGCCGGGTCCGCGACAGGTTCTGATGTCGCCGGGTCCGCGGCGGACTCTGATGTCGCCGGGTCCGCGACAGATTCCGATGTCGCCGGGTCCGCGACAGGACGCGTGCGGACGATCTCCACCCGGCGGAAGGCACGGCCCGGCAGGGTGCCGTCGATCCGCACCGTGGGCGGCGGACCGCCGTCCGGGCCGCTCTGCCCCGGCAGCGGCACGAGGAGCTGCTCCTGCAGATCGGTCGTGTAGAGCACGATCTGGGAGAAGCCGACCCGGCGCGCGTGCGAGGCGATCTCGCGAGGCAGGTCCTCCATCGCGCTCAGATGCATGGCCTGCAGCAGCCCGCCCAGGACCCGCTCACCCTCGATC
>NZ_POUD01000685.1 GCF_003236395.1 Nonomuraea aridisoli
GTGTCATTGACCGCCACCAACACCTGCGAACGCTCGTCCTCACCGAGCAACTCCACATCCCCGACAACCGAATCAGGCTCCGCCACCATCGCTTCCAGAACCCGAACCAACCGCTCCGCAAACGAGACAACCGTCGACTCGTCGAACAAATCCGTCGCATACGTCAACGACATCGGCATCCCCACACCGACGCCGTCCTCCTCCAACGGTGACACCGTCAACTGCAGATCGAACTTCGCGATCTCCACACCCGCGTCGAAACCGGCAATCGACAGCCCCGGCAATTCCAAGACACTCTGCGCCATGTTCTGGAAGAACAACGCAACCTGGAACAACGGATGATGAGCCTGCGACCGCGCCGGATCAAGCACCTCCACCAACCGCTCGAACGGAACATCCTCGTTGCCGAACGCCCCCAGAT
>NZ_POUD01000686.1 GCF_003236395.1 Nonomuraea aridisoli
CCGCTGGAGTTGCTAACCGACTTCATGCAACAGTTGGAGATGGAGAGCAACGGCAAATCCGTCCAACGCAACGGCGCGGCCATCGATACCGACACCGGCCCCATCGTCTGGGGCACGGCCGGCACCAACGGGCAGCATGCGTATTTCCAGTTGATCCACCAGGGCTCGCAGATCGTGCCCGTGGATTTCATCACCACACTCGAGCCGGTGCGCACCCTGCCCGGCCACCACGCCAAACTGCTCGCGAACTGCTTTGCGCAGGGCGAGGCGCTGCTGCTGGGGCGCACCGCCGAGGAGGTCCGCGCGGGCGGCGTCACCGACGAAGCGCTGGTGCCGCACATGGTGTTCGAAGGCAATCGCCCGAGCACGACCATCCTGATGGAAAGGCTGGACGCTGCGTCACTGGGCGCACTCATCGCC
>NZ_POUD01000687.1 GCF_003236395.1 Nonomuraea aridisoli
TTAGTGATCAGATGATAGTCATCGATGACCAGATAAAGTGGGCTATGCCATTCCGCCAGCTCAATGAAAAGCTGGGCGAAGAGTGACGTCAGGCTGGCATATTGCCGTTTTTGCGCCATCGTCTCACATATCGCGCAGTGACCGTTGGTTGCCTGTTGCACGGCGGCAATGAGATAGCTGGCGAAACGCTCTTGCTGGTTATCACCTTCATCCAGCGAGTACCAGCCGATATCGTTTTTGCCTGCCGCCCACTGGGAAATGAGCGTGGTCTTTCCGTAGCCCGCAGGACTTGTGATCAGCGCCAGCCGGAAGTTGTTCGCGCCGGAAAGTTTAGCCAGCAGGCGCTCACGAACCACGGTATGGTCGAGTCGAACCGGACGACTTAATTTTGACGGAATCAGCATAGTTAATCACTTCAC
>NZ_POUD01000688.1 GCF_003236395.1 Nonomuraea aridisoli
CCTGCGCACCGCCCTGCGACGCTGCCCCGACGCCGTCTTCCTCCCCAGCGACCCACCCGCCTACGAAGCCGCCTCAGAACGCGTCATGGCCGTCCTGCGCGAATTCCCCGTCCGCGTCGAAGTCTGGGGCTGGGACGAAGCCTTCCTCGGCGCCACCACCGACGACCCGGAAACCCTCGCCACCGCCCTGCGCGACGCCGTACGCACCCGCACCCGACTCGAATGCTCCATCGGCATCGGCGACAACAAACACCAGGCCAAACTCGCCTCCGGCCTCGCCAAACCCGCCGGAACCTACCGGCTCACCAGCGACAACTGGGCCGACGTCATGAACGACCGCCCCACCGACGCCCTCTGGGGCATCGGCGCCAAGACCGCCAGAAAACTCGCCGCCCTCGGCCTGCACACCGTCGCCCAGC
>NZ_POUD01000689.1 GCF_003236395.1 Nonomuraea aridisoli
TTCCGGGGCTGTTCGCATCCGGTGGCCTGCTGGGCGCCGGGCCACAGAGCACCGCCTGGATCTACATGTTCTGGCACACGGGCTTTCCGCTGTTTGTCATCGCTTACGCCGTGCTCAAAAGCCGCGAAGAGCGCGAGCCCGGCCGCTTCCCAGTCCACACGCTGACGCGACAAACGGCGCTGGCCACCGTGGGGGCCGTGCTGGGCGCGTCCATCGCCTGCGTGTTACTTGCCACCGTGGGCGATCACCTGCTGCCCACCATCATGGCCGCCAACCGCTACACGCGCACCATGGGCATCGTGGCGGGCGGCACGTGGTGCTTTTGCGTGGCTGCGCTGGTCGCGCTCTGGCGCAGCCGCCCGCACCTGACGCTCGATGTCTGGCTGATGGTGGTGCTGTGCGTGTGGATCTGCGATGT
>NZ_POUD01000068.1 GCF_003236395.1 Nonomuraea aridisoli
CTCCCCGCCACCCGCGCGACCACCCCGTCGCCGACCACCACCGGACCGACCACCACCGGACCGACCACCACCGGGTCGGCCGCCGCTGGGGCCGCCTCCGGCGGCCTCGACCGTAACCTGGGCCAGGTCGCCGCGCCGCAGGCGTGGCGGGCCGGGTACACCGGGAAGGGCGTCCGGGTGGCCGTGCTCGACACCGGCGCCGACTTCTCCCACCCCGACCTGGCCGGCCAGGTGGCCGAGCGGGCCGACTTCACCGTCGAGAACGGCGACGCCGTCGACCGCCAGGGCCACGGCACGCACGTGGCCGCGACCATCGCCGGCACCGGCGCCGCCGCGCGCGGCGAGCGCCGCGGCGTGGCCCCCGACGCCCGGCTGGTCGTCGGCAAGGTCCTGGACGACTCCGGCTTCGGCATGAACTCGCAGATCATCGCCGGCATGGAATGGGCCGCCTCCCGGGCCGACGTGGTCAACATGAGCCTCGGCGGCGAGGAGCCGAGTGACGGCACCGACCCGTTGTCCCTGGCCGTGGACGCGCTGACCGAGCAGACCGGCGCGCTGTTCGTGATCGCCGCGGGCAACACCGGAGGCGCGATCGGCTCGCCCGCCGCCGCCACCGCCGCGCTCACGGTGGGCGCCGTCGACGGCGCCGACGCGCTGGCGGACTTCTCCAGCCGCGGCCCGCTGGTCGGCACCCGCGCGGCCAAGCCCGAACTGGTCGCGCCGGGCGTCGGGATCGTCGCCGCCCGCGCCGCCGGCACCACCCTGGGCGACCCGGTCGACGCCCGCTACACCGCCTCCTCGGGCACCTCGATGGCCACCCCGCACGTCGCCGGCGCCGCCGCGCTGCTCGCCCAGCGGCACCCCGGCTGGACGGCGCAGCGGCTCAAGGCCGCCCTCGTCGGAGCCGCCGACCCGCTGCCGGGCACGGACCCGTACAGCGTCGGCGCCGGCCGGCTCGACGCGGCCGGCGCGCTCTCCGGCCCGGTCAGCGACCAGCCGGTGGTCGCCCTCGGCACGTTCCGCCACCCGCAGGCGGGGACAGCAGAGGCGAAGCTGAGCTGGACCGGCGACGAGACCCCCGCCGCCGTCACCCTCGACCTCGACGTCACGGTCGCCGACCACACCGGCCGGCCCGCGCCGCGCGGCGCCGCCTCGCTCTCGCAGACCCGGGTACGGCTCAAGCGCGGCGTCCCCGCCGGCGTGACCCTCCGCCTCGGCCAGGAGAGGTTCGCGGGCCGGGCCGGCCTGTTCGCCGCCACCGTCACCGCCCGCCGGCCGAACGGCACGGCGGTGGCCACCACGCCGGTCACGTTCTACGTCGAGCCGCCGAGCCACGACCTGACCGTCCGCACCGTCCCGATGCCGGGGCTCTCGCCCGAGAGCATGACCTGGGCGAACGTGCTCGTGACGAATCTGGACGACCCGCTGCTCTACGCGGGCGGCGCGTTCACGACCCCGGGCGAGACCGTCACGCTGCGGGTGCCCGACGGCCGGTACGCCGTGACCGCCGCGTACTCCTCCTACGACCCCGTGACCAGCCGGCAGACCGGGACGCTCGTCGGGGACAGCGACGTCGCCGTCACCGCCGACCACGCCATGACGCTGGACACCGCCCGCGCCGCGCCGCTCACCGCGACGGTCGACGGCGTCCGGACCAGGACCGTCACCGCCGACTTCACCTACCTGCAGACCTCGCGGACCGGGCTGACCTGGTACGACGTCGTCTCCGGCTGGGGCGAGGGGTCGATCGTGTCGGCGGGCGCTCTGGAGCGTCCGGGGATCGGCAGCCTGCGGGCGTACGGGGCGTTCGGCCTGGAATCGCCCGCCGACGCGGCCGAGGCGTACCTCTACCAGCTGGTCCACGACTACGGAGACGCCGTCCCCGCCGACCCGGCCTACCGGGTCACCCCGGCGGAGCAGGCCCGGCTGGCCCGGGTCGACCAGCGCTTCCACCAGATGGACTCGCCCGGGATGGTCACCTCGCTGCGCCGCTACGGCTTCACCCGCGACGGGTGGTACCTGACTCAGCACCGCACGTACGACCTGCCGGTCACCCGCACCGACTACCTCTCGCCCGGCCTCCTCTGGCAGGACGAGGGCATCTACGGCGGCCTGCTGGCCCAGGAGGGCGCCCGCGAGTACGGCCCCGGGAGCCGGGAGTCCAAGACCTGGGCGCGCCAGCCGCTGCACTCGGACTGGTACGACGACCCGGTCGGCGCGGAGTACACCTGCGCCCAGGCCCCGTACCGGACCCGCGGCAACCTGCACGTGGACCTCGTCATGCTCACCGACCGGCACCAGCGGGCCGACTGCCTGGCGGCCGGCACCATCGGCGTCCGGCGCACCCTCTCGCTCCACCGGGACGGACGGCTGGTGGACGAGCGGGACGCCTCGCGCGCCGACTTCACCGTGCCGGAGCAGGCCGCGGACTACCGGCTGACCCTGGACGTCGACACGAGCCTGATCCTGCCGGTCTCCACCCGGGTCACCACCTCGTGGACCTTCCGGTCGGCCGGGCCGCGCGACACGGGCGCCGTCCCGCTGCCGCTCCTGTCGGTCGACTACGCGCTGCCGCTGGACGCCGCCAACCACGCGGTGGGCGGAGCGGCCACGTTCAGTGTCCGGCAGGCGCACGGCGTGCCGGCCCGGCGCGTCACCTCGTTCCAGGTGTGGACCTCGACCGACGACGGCGCCACCTGGCGGCCCGCCGAGGCCGGCCGCACCGCGGACGGCTACCGGGCCGAGCTCCCCGCGGCCACGCCGGGGCAGGCCGTCTCCCTGCGGGTGAAGGCCGGCGCCGATGGCGGCAGCGGCATCGACCAGACGATCATCCGCGCCTACCGCGCGGACTGACGCACCCGTACGTCATCCGCCCGCCCGACGCGGGCCGACGCACGCGACGGCGCGGGCTCCGGCCTCGCGCCGTCGTGACCGCCCGGTTTCAGGCGTAGTACGGGACGTTCTGGGCGGCCCAGCCGGCCAGGACACGGGCGCAGTCCGCGACGCTCTCCCGCCAGCTCTTGGCGGCCCCCTCGCCGGCGTCGTCGCTGACGTGCTTGACGACGCGCAGCGGCACGCCGGCCTGGTGGGCGGCCGTCGCCAGGGCGTAGCCCTCCATGTCGACCAGGTGGGCGTGCTCCGCCAGGCGGGCGCGCCCGGCCTCGTCGGCGATGAAGGAGTCGCCGGTGGCCAGGGTCGCGCCTTCGGCGTCGGCGAGCGTGAGGGGAGCGCCGTAGACGTCGCCGGTCAGGCTCTGCAGGACCGCGCTGTCCAGGTCGTGCTGCATGACCGTGCCGACGAGGTGGGTGCCGGTCCAGCCGGGACGCAGCGCCCCCGCCGTGCCGAGGTTGACCACGAGCGACGGCAGCGGGCCGCGGGCGAGCGCCGCGGCCAGCGCGGTCGCGGCGTTGACCTTCCCCATCCCGGTCAGCAGAACGGGCAGGGACGTGTCGAGGAACTGTGCCTCTTCCTTGACCGCCAGCACGAGCAGGGGACGGTCACTGGAGATCTGTCCGGTGAGTTGCATGGGCAGCACAGTACGCACCCACTCAAATCCCTAAATTTCCGGGATAACCCCAAGGATGCGCCGAATAGTTCAATCCGGGCAAAATATCCGCTCAGAGTAGAATCGGTGAGCAAGGCATGAACAGGCCATCGGATGACTCCGGTGCGGATGACCGTACGAGAGAAGGTGCGTCATGCCTGAGAACAGGGGTGTTGTCTACGACGGCCCGGGCAAGGTGGAGGTCCGCGAAGTCGGCTATCCCGACTTCGAGCTCAAGGACGGCCCGGGCGTCAATCCGGCCAACGTGGGACGCAAACTCCCGCACGCCGCGATCATCAAGACCGTCGCGACCAACATCTGCGGCAGCGACCAGCACATGGTCCGCGGCCGTACCACCGCCCCGCACGGGCTGGTCCTCGGTCACGAGATCACCGGCGAGGTGATCGAGACCGGTCCCGACGTCGAGTACGTCAAGACCGGCGACCTGGTGTCCGTGCCGTTCAACATTTCCTGCGGACGCTGCCGTAACTGCAAGGCACGTAAGACCGACATCTGCGAGAACGTCAACCCCGACCGGCCCGGCTCGGCGTACGGCTACGTCGACATGGGCGGCTGGGTCGGCGGCCAGGCGGACTTCGCGCTGGTCCCCTACGCGGACTGGAACCTGCTGAAGTTCCCCGACAAGGACCAGGCCATGGAGAAGATCCTCGACCTGGCCATGCTCGCGGACATCTTCCCGACCGGCTTCCACGGCTGCGTGTCGGCCGGCGTGCAGCCGGGCTCGACGGTGTACGTCGCCGGCGCCGGCCCGGTGGGGCTGGCCGCGGCCGCCTCGGCGTACCTGCTGGGGGCCGCCGTCGTCATCGTCGGCGACCTCAACAAGCAGCGGCTCGAACAGGCCCGCAGCTTCGGCTGCGAGACCGTGGACGTGTCGCAGGGCGCCCCCGAGGACCAGATCGAGCAGATCCTCGGCGTGCCCGAGGTCGACTGCGCCGTCGACGCCGTGGGCTTCGAGGCGCGCGGCCACGGGCGTGAGTCCGGCCAGGAGCAGCCGGCGACCGTGCTGAACTCGCTCATGGGCCTGACCAGGGCGGGCGGCGCGCTCGGCATCCCCGGCCTGTACGTCACCGGCGACCCGGGCGCCTCCGACGAGGCCGCCAAGCACGGCTCGCTGTCGCTGCGGCTGGGCCTCGGCTGGTCGAAGTCGCTCGCCTTCACCACCGGCCAGTGCCCGGTCATGAAGTACAACCGCCAGCTGATGATGGCGATCCTGCACGACCGCGTCCAGATCGCCAAGGCCGTCAACGCCACGCCGATCCCGCTGGAGATGGCCCCGCAGGGCTACCACGAGTTCGACGAGGGCGCCGCGCGCAAGTACGTGCTCGACCCGCACGGCACGATCACCAAGGCCGCCTGACGCGCACCCGTCCGAGTGGCCGGGCGACCGGTCACTCGGACCCGGTCAATCGGACCCGGTCAATCTGACCCGGTCAATCGGACCCGGTCAATCGGACAGGGCCGTGCGCAGCTTGGCCAGCACGGACCGCAGGATGCGGGAGACGTGCATCTGCGAGATGCCGAACTCCTTGGCGATCTCCGACTGCGTCATGTTGCCGTAGAAGCGCATCAACAGGATGTTCTTCTCGCGGTGCGGCAGGGCGTCGATGAGCGGCTTGACCGCGTGCTTGTCCAGCAGCGTGTTGAGCGAATCGTCCTGCGCCGGCAGGAAGTCGCTGAGCTCGGCGGCGTCGTCGTCCCCGCCGGTGACGGGCGCGTCCAGCGACAGCGCGGAGTACGCGGTGGACGCCTCCAGGGCGAGCAGCACGTCCTCTTCCGAGATGCCCATCTTCGTGGCGAGCTCGGCCACGGTGGGGGAGTGGCCGAGGGTCTGGGTGAGCTCGGCGGTGGCCTTGTTGAGCTCGATGCGGCGTTCCTGGTAGACGCGCGGGACGCGGACCGCCCAGGTGCGGTCGCGGAAGTGCCGCTTGACCTCACCCATCATGGTGATCATCGCGTAGCCCCTGAACTCGTGGCCCAGGGTGGGGTCGTAGCCGTTGACGGCCTTCATCAGGCCGACGTAGGCCGCCTGGCGCAGGTCCTCCATCGGCTCGCCGCGGTAGCGGTAGCGGCGGGTGACCTCGGCGACCAGCCCTTCGTGCATCTGCACCAGGCGTTCGCGGATGCGCTCGGCCTCCAGCTCGGAGACGCCGGGGTCGGCCAGGTCGGCGAGGAGTTCTTCGGCGGTGAGCTGCTCGAGTTCGACGGTCAGGACGGACATTGCTGCTCCCGTAAGGTGCGGCGGCCTCCGCCCATGACAAAAGCCCAGGCAGAGGCACGCATTGGTTGCGCGTCAAGGAAGCCCTCTGCTGGACTTCACGATCAAGTGTGCCCCAGTGCCGGGGAGATTCACCTTCATTAGGTCACAAAAAGATTACGAAGCAAGTGTGCCCGGACCTCGCCCGGCCCGTCCTCCGGATAAACGCACGTCAGGTCAAGAATCGGCCAAGCGCGGGCAAAGGTATGCCCGGCCGGGCGACAGCAGCCCCTGCGGGCCGGGCGGCGTCTCTAGACTCCCGGCGCATAACGCATCCGTACCACGTCAATGGGCACCGCCCGGGGAGTCGGCCCAATGATCACGGTAGTCATCTTCGGCCTGCTGGCCGTCTGCGCCCTCGAGACCGTGCTCGGCCTCGCCCTGGCCGGCCTCGCGGTCGCGGAGCTCGTCTCCTTCCTCCGCCGCCATCCGCAGGGCCCCGCGGGCGGCGTACGGCAGCTGGCCACGTCCGCACGGGCCATCTGGCCGTACGCCCGGCGGGTGCTCGCCCGGCGGACGGGGACCCGCCTGGTGCGGTGGCGGCGCAGGCCGGGACAGGCGAGCACCCCAGGCCCGTCCGTACGCCGCCCCACCGCCGGTCGCGCCGGCCGGTTGCGCCCCCCGCGCCCCCCGCGCGCCGACCGCAGCCGCCTGCGCTGACCGGCGGCCGGGCGCCAGGGTCACAGGAGTCCGGCCTGGTGGGCGAGGAGGCCCGCCTGGGTGCGGTTGGCCAGGCCGAGCTTGTCCAGCAGGCGCGAGACGTAGCTCTTGACCGTGGTCTCCGACAGGAACAGGCGGGCCGCGATCTCTCCGTTGGTCAGGCCCTCGCCCAGACAGCCGAGCACGTCGCGCTCCCGGTCGCTCAGTGCGGCGACCTTGGCGCGCACGGCCCGGCGGGCGTCGTCCGTGCTCGCCGAGCGCGAGACGAGGTGGCGGGCCGCCGACGGCGACAACACGGTGTGGCCCTGGGCCGCGACCTTGACCAGGCCGAGCAGGTCCTCCGGCGGCGTGGACTTCACCAGGAAGCCGCCGGCGCCCGCTTCCAGCGCCCGCAGCACGTGGGCGTCGGAGTCGAACGTGGTCAGCGCGACCACCGCCGGCGGGCTGCTCATCCTGGCGATCTCGGCCGTCGCGGTGATGCCGTCCACGCCGGGCATCCTGATGTCCATCAGCACGACGTCGGGGGCCGTGCGCAGCACCGCCTCCACCGCCTCCGCCCCGTCCTCGGCCTCCGCCACCACCTCGATCTCGCCCGTCGAGGCGAGGATCGTCCGCAGGTGACGGCGGACCATGGGGTCGTCGTCGGCCACCAGCACCTTGATCATGTCGTCTCCCGTCCGTGCCGCCCCGTGGGGACATCCTGCTCGCTCTCCGTGGGGACGGAGGCGGGCAGGGTGGCGGCGACGCGGAAGCCGCCGTCCGGCGTGGGGGCGGCGGTGAAGGCGCCGCCGAGCAGGGTGACGCGGCGCCGCAGCCCGTCGAGGCCCATGCCCGAGCCGGTCGCCGCCAGCTCGGAGGCGGCCACGGGCGGGGCGTTGCCGACCGTCACGGTCATGGTGTGGTGGTCGTAGGCGAGCTCGACCTCCACGCGCGCGCCGGGCGCGTGTTTCCTCGCGTTCGTCAGCGCTTCCTGCAGCACCCGGTACGCGGCCCGCGCGATCGCCGGCGTCACCGCCCCGGGCCGGCCGGTGACGCGCAGGCTGGTCGGGTTGCCCGCCGCGACGGCCCCGTCCACCAGGGTGTGGAGGTCGGAGACGGCCGGCGTGACCCGCGTCGCCCCCTCCCGGGGCTCGTCGTGGCCGCGGCGCAGGATGCCGATCAGGTCGCGCAGCTCCGCGAGCGTGCGGGCGCCCGCGTCGCGGATGTGCTCGGCGGCGGACCGGACGGCGGGGTCGTCGGCCGAGACCTTCAGCGCGCCGGCGGCCAGGACGATCTCCGTGACGTGATGGGTGACGATGTCGTGCATCTCCCCGGCCAGCCGCTGCCGCTCGGCCGCCTTGGCCCGCTCGGCCAGCAGGTGCCGTTCACGTTCGGCGCTCTCCGCCCGCTCGGCGAGCAGCCGTCGCTCCCGTTCGGCGCTCTCGGCCCTGTCCCGCAGCGAGCTCACCAGGTCGCGGCGGGCGCGGACGTACAGACCGAGCACGGCCGGCAGGACCGTCGTGGTGAGACCGGCGTACACCGTCTCCCAGTCCGGGGCCCACGGCCGGACGGCGGCCAGCGCCAGCACCGTCACGTACGCCGCCGTCTCCCGGCGCGGCAGCCCGTGGGCCAGGAACCACACGATCACCGGCGTGCACAGCGGCGCGGTCACCGGCGTGGCCTGCTCGACCGGGGTGAACGTCCCGGGAGCCAGCGTGTCGCCGTCGGCCGCCGCCACCGTCGCCGCGCACGCCACCAGCGCCACCGTCCGGGGGAAACGGCCGAGGAAGGGCAGGCAGGCGTTCACGGCCAGGCTCAGCACCAGGCCGGCGGCCGGGCCGAGGGGACCGCTGGTGCGCTGGACGTTCCGGTAGAGGGCCAGGTCGAGCAGCATGAACGCGACCATGGCGAGGACCAGGAAGGCCGGGGCCCTCCTGGCCTCGTTCACCTGGGGCGGAGGAGTCATGGTCGGTCGAACAGGTCGCATCGGGGCGCGGGCGTGGTGGCGGTGCCGCCCGGGCGCTCGCCGATCAGGTGGGCCACGGGCGCGCCGCCCTGCCAGCGCGGCCACGCCTTGCCACCCGACGCCGGCGTGCCGGTCCGCGCGAACGTGGTCCAGGCGGTCACCATATCCCGGGCCACCGACCGCTGGGTCTGCGTGAGCGGGACGGGCCGGCCGTCGAGGGCGATCGGCTTCTCCTTGACGTCGAAGAGGTACGCCAGCTCCGAGGCGTGCCCCGCGCCGGCCGGGAAGCCCGGCAGGGCCGGGACGAACGGGGGCGCGGTGTCGTCGCCGAACACGTACGCGTACACCGTGGTGCGCTCGGCGAGGGCGTCCTGGGTGGCGACATGCGGGCAGGAGAAGATCGCATCCGTGTAGGGCGCCGCCCACGCCTCGGCCGCGCTGCCGAACCGGTCGCGGGGATAGCGGCGGGCGACCTCGTCCGCCCGGTCGCCGAAACCCTCACGGAGCAGCCGGGGCAGGCCGGCGTCGGTGATCGGTCTGCCGAGCAGGCTCATCACCCCCGCCATCATCAGGGCCTCCTTGGACGTGTGGCCGGACAACACCGGCACCCGGGCGAAGTTCCCGTCGCGCAGCGCCTCGCCGGGGTCGGCGGGAAGGGTGGGGCCGCCGTACGACGCCGCCGTGAAGTACGCGGTCAGGTCCAGCAGTTCCTTGACCGGCTTGGCGCGCAGGCACTCCAGCGTCCTGGCGGCGTCCCGGCAGCCGGCCTGCCGGGCGGCCGTCCGGGTCGCGGCGTACGTCTCGTTCAGCGGCCGCCAGTACGGGATCCTCGGCGTGCCGGGGGCGGCCGCGTTCGGCAGCAGGACGGTGCCGCACGTGCCGCTCTGGATGATCGCCTTGTGGAACAACCCCCGGCTGCCGGGGGAGGTGAGGTGGCCGCAGGTGGCGATGCCGCCGCCCGACTCGCCGAACAACGTGACGTTCCCGGCGTCGCCCCCGAAGGCCGCCGCGTTCCGCCGTACCCAGCGCAGCGCCGCCTGCTGGTCCTGCAGTCCGAACGCGCCCCCGCCGGACATCCCGGGCAGGGCCAGGTAGCCGAGCACGCCGAGCCGGAACTCCACGGTGACCACCACGACGTCGCCCTGCGCGACCAGGCGGCGCGGGTCGTAGTCGGAGCCCCGGCCCGCGTTGAACCCGCCGCCGTGCAGCCAGACCATCACCGGTCTCGGCCTCTCGCCCTTCTTCTTCGGCACGGTCACGTCGAGCGTGAGGCAGTCCTCGGCGTCGCTGCTCTCCTTCGGGTTGTCGCTCGCCTGCGGGCACGCCGGGCCGGACCTGGCCGCGGGAACGACGCCCTGCCATGCGGCGACGGGCTCGGGCGGCCGCCACCGCAGCTCGCCGACGGGCGGCTCGGCGTACCGGATCCCCCGAAATCTCACGACATCTCCGTCTTCGATGCCCCGAATCCACCCACTGTCCAGCCGCACCTCAGGCCTGTCCCCGGCTCTGCCCGCGACGCCGGCGGCCCCGCACGCCTGCGTGAGCAGGAGCGCGAGCGCCCCCAGAACGGCTCTGCCTCGTAGCGCATCCATGACCAGCACGCTAGGAACAGCCCCCCGCCTCCCGGTACTGCCGAGGGTTGCGTCCGGCCGACCGAAGGTTGCCTCCCGAACGCTGGTTGCGCCAGACATACCATTTTTTATCGACGCAGATAAAACAGAAGGCGTCCCGCGATTCCGTCACCAACGCCTCCCGGCGGGCGCAGATCGTCGCCGCGGCCGATCGCCCGCCGGCTGTCACGCGCCGGCATGCGCGCGGCCGTGGCCGACCGCGACGCCGCCTCGGGACGAGATCGGGGCCTGTTCGTCCCGCTGGACGTGACCCGCCCCGAGGACAACCGGGCCGCCGTCGAGGCGGTGGAGCACATCCTGGCCGATCTGCGTACGGGTCAGGCCTGGGACGCGCAGGCGGGCCAGACCGCCGCGCCGTCGCCCACCCGAAGGTGACACTCGCCGGCCTCGGCCGAACTCCCGCATGACCTACCAGACCTTCGGCGTCCATGACGCCCCCGGTCAGCAACTGCTCGTCGGCACGGGCGCACCGCCGCCGCTTCTGTACCTACTAGTATGTATGCTGTCGTCCATGGACACGAGGGAGCGGCTGATAGAGAGCACCCGCGAGCTGCTGTGGGAGCGTGGCTACGTCGGCACCAGCCCGAAGGCGATCCAGGCGCGGGCCGGAGCGGGTCAGGGCAGCATGTATCACCACTTCCACGGCAAGCCCGACCTGGCGCGGGCCGCGATCGCGCGCAGCGCCGCGGAGCTCAGGGACAGGGCGGAGGCCGCGTTCACCGGCCCAGGAAGCGAGCTCGACCGGATCGCCGCCTACCTGCGGCGGGAGAGGGACGTCCTCAAGGGCTGCCCGGTCGGCCGCCTCACCCAGGATCCCGACGTCATGGCCGATCCCGAGCTGCGCCGGCCGGTCGAGGAGACGTTCGCCTGGCTCACCGACCGGCTGGCCGCGCTGCTGACGGAAGCCCGCGCGAACGGCGAGCTCGACGCCGCCCTCGACCCCAGGGCGACGGCCGCCGCGCTGGTCGCGGTCCTGCAGGGCGGATACGTGCTGGCCCGCGCCGCCGGCTCGGCCGACCTCTACGCGCAGGCGGTCGACGGCGCACTCGGCCTCCTGACCGCCCACACCCGCTGACCACGAGGAGAAGCATGCCCTTCGTCCGCATCGACGCTCTAGGAACGGAGGCCGGCCGGCTCGACGCGCTCAGCCGCGCCGTGCACGATGCCCTGGTCGAGACACTGGGCGTCCCGCTCGGCGACCGCTTCCAGGTCGTGACCGGCCACGACGGCGCGTCGAGCACCCTGCGCCACGGCGACTACCTGGGCATCCCCCGCGACGACGGCATCGTGTTCGTCACGGTCACGATGCGCGCGGGCCGCGCACCGGCGCAGAAGCTGGCGATGTACCGGCGGATCGCCGAACTCTGCCACGCGTACGCGGGAACGGAGCCGCGCAACGTCTTCGTCACCGTGACCGAGAACGAGCCCGTCGACTGGTCGATGGGCCACGGGGCCGCCCAGTACGTGGAACCCGCGTAGCCGGTCAGGCGACGGGCGCCTCGCACACCGGGGTCAGGGCGACGGTCAGCGCGTCGCGGTGCAGGGCGTCGAGGCGGGTCCTGGCTTCGACCGCCGCTCTGGCCACGGCCAGGTGGCTGCGGCACGCGGCAGGCCACCGGCGCACCGGCCCGGCCTGGTGGAGCAGGCGCAGGACACGTGGGGTGAGCGCGTCCAGCCGGGGGCGCAGCTCGGTGGCCAGGTCGGGGCGCCGGCGGGGGAGCGAGGCCGGATCGGCCAGCCAGCGGGCGTGCAACCGGCGCTGCACCGTCTTGCCCGCCTCGATCTGCGCCTGGAAGAACCGCACCCCGGCCCGCGGGTCCAGCCCGATCGCCGCCGACCGTTCCGCGACGTCGTCCAGCAACTCCCGCTCCCGCGCCGGGTCGGTGATCGGGCTGTCCGTCCCGAACTTCGCCGCCGCCACCTCGTCCGCCAGCAGCAGCCGCTCGACCGCCACCCCGACGAGCCCCCGCAGCCCGGACGTCACACTCCGGCCGCCGACGGCCGGCGTCTCATAGGTCTCCCGCGGGTCGTACGGAACGGGGGAGGCGGGCAGGGTTTCGCGCCCCTCGTACGGAACGGGCGCGCCGGCCGGCTCTCGTTCCTCGTACAGAACGTTGGCGGCGGTCACGGCGTGCGGGGGCGCGGCGCAGGCCGTGGCCAAGGCGAGGACTGCGACGGCGACGAACGCGGCCTGGCGGGACATCACGGCGGCCTCCCGGAACGTGACGAGACGATGACAGCACGTCATTGTGGCCGATGGGAGGGCCCGCACGCCGGAAGATCGGCGGATGCTACCCGAACCCGCCGTTGCTCATCAGCAGCTGACCGTTGATCCACTGACCCTGCGGCGAGCACAGGAACTCCACGAGATGAGCCGTGTCGAGCGGCGTGCCGAGGCGGCCGAGCGGCGTGCGCCCGATCAGCCGCTCCCGCAGCTCGCCGGACATCCAGCCGGTGTCCACCGGACCCGGGTTCACCACGTTGGCCGTGACGCCCAGGTGGGCGAGCTCGTGCGCGGCGGCCAGGGTGATCCGGTCGAGGGCGGCCTTGCTGGCGCCGTACGGGAGGTTCCCGACGGTGTGGTCGCTGGTCAGGGCGATGACGCGCCCGGTCCCGTGGGCGCCGCCGAAACGCCGCCCGTACTCGCGGATCAGCAGCCACGTGGCCCGCGCGTTGACGGCGAAGTGCCGGTCGAAGCTCTCGACGGTGGTGTCGAGCAGCCCGGACGCGACCGACTCGCAGTGGCACATCACCCGCGCCAGCGGGCGCGTGTCAGTGCTCACAGGAAGAGATCATCCGGAACGCCGCCCGCCGCGCGCAACCCCTCCCGCAGCTCCGGCAACGCCGCAGTGACCACCTCTCATGGCACGGTCACAGGGCGTTCGCGAGCGGGATGCGCAGGATGAACAGGGCGCCTCGGGGGGAGTCGCCGATCGTCAGCGAGCCGTCGTGCGACTCCGCGATGGCGCGGGAGATGGCCAGGCCCAGCCCGCTGCCCTGGGGGTCGCGCCGCCGGGCGTCGTCCAGGCGGACGAACGGCTGGAACACCCGCTCGCGTTCGGTCTCCGCGATGCCGGGGCCGTCGTCGAGGACGGTGACGATCGCCTGCTCCTCCGCGCGCGTCACGCTCACCTCCACCAGGGAGTCGGCGTGCCGCTCGGCGTTGACCAGCAGGTTGAGCAGCACCTCGCGCAGCTGCACGGCGTTGCCGTACACCATCACGTCCTCCTCGGCGTGGATCCGGATCGGCGCCTTGCGCGCCGCGACCTCGTCGCGGGCCAGCTCGGTCAGGTTCACCCGCTCGTGCCGGCGCGGGGCCGTCCGCACGCGGGCCAGGATGAGCATCTCCTCGACGATGCCGTGGCAGCGGTCCAGCGCGGTGAGGGCGCGGCCGATGGACTCGTGCGGGTCCACGTCGCGATACATCAGCGCCTCCTCCAGCTCGGTCCGCACCCCCGTCAGCGGCGTGCGCAGCTCGTGCGAGACCATCGAGCTGAAACGGCGCTGCTGGTCGACGGTGGACTCCAGCCGCGCCAGCGTGTCGTTGACGGTGTGCGCCAGGCGGGCGACCGCGTCTCGTCCCGGCGGCACGGGCACGCGCATGCTCAGGTCGGTCACGGTGACCTCGGCCATCCTGCGCCGCATGGCCTCCACCGGCCGCAGCGCCAGCCCGAGCAGCGCCCACGCCGCCCCCATCGCCAGCGTGCTCGCCGTCAGGACGGCCAGCGCCAGATAGAGCTCCAGCCGGTACGTGCCCAGGATCGCCGGCTGCTCCTGCCCGGCGTACACGACGTGGGACTCGCCGCCCCACAACACCTGCTCCTCCTGCGGCGAGGGCCTGACCGCGGTGAACATGAGGCATCCGGACGGCGAGCACGCCCTGCGGTGCTCGATCCGGTTGTCGGACGACGGCCAGTAGAGGCTGAGGCGCGGCAGCCCCGCGGCGGCCCTGCTGGCCGCGACCACGTTGCCGGAGGAGTCGACCAGCTGCAGCAGGTCGACGTCCGAGGTGGTGACCGGAGGAGAGGGCCGGGCGTCGGTCATCGAGGCGATCCAGTCGGTGGCCGCGCGCTGGGAAGCCTCGTACACGCTGCGCTCGACGGCCATGCGGATCGTCAGGTCCGCGGCGACGGCGACCCCGGTGAGCACGAGGAGCGAGAACGCTCCGGCGGCCAGCGCCAGCGTCGCCTGGAGGGAGAGCCTGTTGGCAGGAAATGACACGCGCTAACTCCCCGGGGTTCCGCTTCGCGGTGCCGGGTGAGCGACAGTCGCGGGCCCTCGTGATCTCCGCACCTCCCCGCCGCTGACGTGACCCCGGCCCGGCGGAGAGGCCACGATGCAGATCCAACCGTTCGTGTTCCTCGCCGGTTATGTGAAATAACTCCCTGTAAGGTCAAGGCCGTTTGACTCATCGCCGCAGGGTGCCGCGCCGGCGGCCCGCCCCGAGCTCTATGCTCGAGTACGAAGTGATCTCGTGACCTTCGGGGGACGGCGCATGAAGATCGGCATCATCGGCGCGGGCAACATCGGCGCCACGCTCACCCGCAGGCTGACGGCGCTCGGCCACGACGTGGCGGTGGCCAACTCGCGCGGCCCGCACACCCTCCAGGACCTCGCCGAGGAGACCGGGGCGCGGGCGGTGACCGTCGAGGAGGCGCCGCGCGAGGCCGACGTGGTCGTGGTGACGATCCCCGAGTGCAGGGTGCCCGACCTGCCCGCCGGCCTGTTCGCCGACGCCGGCGAGGACACGGTCGTGATCGACACGGGTAACTACTACCCGCGCCCGCGCGACGGGCGCATCGACGAGATCGAGAACGGCCTCCCCGAGAGCCGCTGGGTCGAGCGCCGGCTGGGCCGCCCGGTGGTCAAGGCGTTCAACAACATCTACGCCGACCACCTGTCCAACCTGGGCCGCCCGGCCGGGACGCCGGGGCGCATCGCGCTGCCCGTGGCGGGCGACGACCCGCGGGCCAAGGACGTCGTCATGCGGCTCGTCGACGAGCTCGGCTTCGACCCGGTGGACGCCGGCGGTCTCGACGAGTCATGGCGGCAGCAGCCCGGCACGCCGGTCTACACGACGGACAAGGACGCGGCCGGCGTCCGCCGGGCCCTCGCCCAGGCCGGCCCGGAACGTACCGAAGAATGGCGCGCTTGAGGAACGGTACGTTCCGCATCTTCTCCTAGCGTGTGCCGCAGCGCACGAAGGAGGACATGTGATCGAACTGTCGTGGCCGCAGGTCAGCGCCAGACGCCTGGCCCGATCAGGGCTGCTCGCCCCCGGCATGGGAGAGGGGCTCGACGGGGTCGTGGCGGCCATGTGCGGGACGCACGCCCAGATCATGGCGGCCGCCGAGGCGTCCATCGGGCTGCGCGCGGGCGCCACCCGCGCGCACGTCCGCGACGCCCTGTGGAACACCCGCGCCCTGGTCAAGACGTACGGCCCGCGCGGCACCGTGCACCTGCTGCCCGCCCGCGACCTGCCCCGATGGGTGGGCGCCCTGTCGTCCGTGCCGCACGCCCACCACGCCGCTCCCGCGCCCGTGCGCATGACGCCCGAGCAGACCGGCCAGGTGGTGGCCGCCATCAGGGAGGCCGTCAGGAGCGGCCCGCTGACGATCGACGAGCTGAGCGAGGCCGTCGTCGCCGCCACCGGACCGTGGGCGGATGAACTCGTCATGCCCGCGTTCCAGGGCCGGTGGCCGCGCTGGCGGCAGGCGATGCCGGTCGCCGCCCACCGCGGCGCGTTCGTCTTCGGCCCGGCGCGCGGGCGCAAGGTCACCTACGCCGCCGCCCCGGACGCCCGCACCGCGCCGGACGACGGTCTCGCCTGGCTCGTCAGGAGCTACCTCACCGCGTACGGGCCCGCGACGCCCGCGCAGTTCGCGCAGTGGGCGGGCGGACCCGCGCGGTGGGGGGCCGAGGCGTTCGCCCGGGTGGAGCTGGAGCAGGTGCTGCTGGAAGGGGAGCCGGCCTTCGTGCTCGCGGGCGACACCGGCGTGCCCGCCGAACGGCCGCGGAGCGTGCGGCTGCTGCCGTACTTCGACGCGTACGTGGTGGCCGGGCGCCCGCGCGAGCTGCTCTATCCCGGAGAGGCGGCGGCGCGGGCGCTGAACGGCGGGCAGGCGGGCAACTTCCCGGTCCTGCTCGTGGACGGCGAGGTGAGCGGCGTCTGGCATTCGCGGCGCTCCGGCTCCCGGATGGACATCACCGTCGAGACCCTGCGCGACCTCACTCCCGCGCAGTCACGCGAGCTCGCCGACCAGGTGGAACGCCTCGGCGTGGTCATGGAGGCCCGACCCCGCCTGACCCTCGGCCCCGTCGCGGTGGGCCCGCACGCCTGACCTGGCTGGATGTTCCGTCCAGAATGGACGTATCATCCGAAAGGTGACCGACGACGACCCCCGCGTCCGGATGTGGGCGCCGGTGTGCGGAGCCGTGGCCGCGCTGCTGGCCCCGCACGCCGAGGTGATCCTGCACGACGCCCGCCGCGACCGCGTCCTGCGCGTGTGGAACCCGCTGTCCAGGCGCGCCACCGGCGACCCGTCCCTGCTCGGTGAGCTGGAGCGGCTCGACCCCACGGGCGACGGCGTCTACGGGCCGTACGAGAAGCTGCTGCCCGACGGCCGGCGGCTGTCGTCGGTCAGCGCCGTGTTGTGCGACCCCGACGGCCGGCCCTCCGCCGTGCTCTGCGTCAACCTTGACCGCACCCCGCTCGACCAGGCCGCCACGCTGCTCGCGGCCTTCGCCGCGCCCACCGCCCCCCGCCCCGAGCCGCTGTTCGAGCAGGACTGGACCGAGCGCGTCCACCAGATCGTCGGCACGTACGTCCGCGCGCACGGCCGCCCCGCCGAACGCCTGACCCGCGACGACCGGCTCGCCGTGCTGGCCGAGCTCGACGAGGCCGGCATCTTCGCCGTCCGCCGCGCCGTCCCCGTCGTCGCCTCCGCCCTGCGGATCTCCCGATCCACCCTGTACGCCCTGCTGTCCGACCTGCGAAGGACCCCATCGTGACCCGTCTGCCCGACTTCCGGCTCGAAGTGCACTTCTCCCGCTGGGAGTTCGGCGCCCGCCACCACCTGACCGCCTCCGACGCCCAGACCATGACCATGACGGAGCTGCTCGCCCTGGCCGACGACGAGGACCGGCACGCCTGGGAGACCCTGTCGCTCGGCTACACCCAGACCTACGGCGACCCCGGGCTGCGCCGCGCCGTCGCCGCCGCCTACGACCACGTGGACGAGGACGACGTCATCTGCTTCGCCGGCGCCGAGGAGGGCCTCTACCTCGCCATGCAGGTACTGCTCGGACCCGGCGACCACGCCGTGGTGGTGACGCCCGCCTACCAGGCCGCCGAGACCGTCCCGCTCTCCCTGTGCGAGGTCACCGGCGTCGCCCTCGACCCCGCCCGCGACTGGGCCCTCGACCTCGACGAGGTGCGCGCCGCGATCCGCCCGAACACCCGGCTGGTCGCCGTCAACTTCCCCAACAACCCCACCGGCAAGGTCATCGACGCCGCCGACTTCGCCCGGCTCGCCGAGTTGTGCGACGAACGCGGCGTGCGGCTGTTCAGCGACGAGGTCTACCGCGGCCTCGAACGCGACCCCGCCCGTACGCTGCCGCAGGCCGCCGACCTGTCGCCGAAGGCCCTGTCGCTCAACGTCACCTCCAAGTCCCTCGGCCTGCCCGGGCTGCGCGTCGGCTGGATCGCCTGCCGCGACCGCGAGCTGCGCTCCCGGCTGGAACGCGCCAAGCACTACACGACGATCTGCAACTCCGCGCCGAGCGAGGTGCTCGCCCGCGTCGCCGTCAAGGCCCGCGACCGCATCCTGGCCCGCAACCGGGCGATCATCGCCGCCAACCTGCCGAAGTTCGAGGCGTTCTTCGCCGCGCACGCCGGCCTGTTCGAGTGGCGGGCGCCCGACGGCGGCTGCGTCGCCTACCCCCGTTACCTGGGCGCGGACGGCGTGGAGGCGTTCTGCGCCGACCTGCTGGCCGAGGCCGGGGTGCTGCTGCTCCCGGCGAGCGTCTACCGCTCCGAGCTCACGCCGCTCCCGGACGACCGGTTCCGCGTCGGCATCGGCCGACGAGACCCCGAACCCGCCCTGGACGCCATCACCGCTTACCTGAAAGGGCGTAACACTCCCTGAAGTACGCCATACTAGGGAACGTCATGGAGTACTACACCGTGGAGCAGGCAGCCGCCGTGCTCGGGCTGCACGTCAAGACCGTGCGTCTTTACGTACGCGACGGCCGGCTGCCCGCCGTGAGGGTCGGCAGGCGCTACCGGATCGCCAAGGACGACCTGGCGGCGTTCGCCGGGCTGCCCCTCGGCGAGCCGGTCGCGCCGCGCCGCGCCGAGGTGTCGAGCATCGTCCAGATCGACGGTCTGCCGAGGGCCGAGATGGACCGGGTCAGCACGATGGTCCTGGCCTCGCTGGCCGGCCGGCCGCACGGCCTGCGCGTCGAGTTCGTCTACGACGAGGAACGCGCCCATCTCAAGGTCATCGTGCTGGGCGGGCTGGAGGAGAGCGCGCAGGTGCTCCGGATCATCGACGCACTCGTGGGAGGCTGACCATGGAACTGCCCGCCGACGTCCTCGTCTGCGACCCGCAGGGCGAGCCCCTGCGCGAGCCCCGCCACGCGCTCGACCTCATCGGCGAGGCGTGGGGCCGCGGGGCCATCTGGGTGGCCGTCCCCGCCGGGCGGCTGCACGACGACTTCTTCGCCCTCGGCACCGGCGTGGCCGGGGAGATCGTGCAGAAGTTCGCGAACTACCGCCTCGGGCTCGCGATCGTGGGCGACATCTCCCGCCACACCGCCGGGAGCTCGGCCCTGCGCGCGTGGGTGGGGGAGGCCAACCGCGGCGACCAGCTGTGGTTCGTCCGCGACCTCGAGGAGCTGGCCTCCAGGAGGGCCGGCTGACCTCCGCGCACCGGTGCTCAGGAGTGCCGGCGCACCGAGGTCGTGTCGCTCGTCAGCGGTGATCCGTCCGCTGCCACGGGCAGGAGGTCGGGCACGGGGGAGCCGTCGCCGTCGACCAGGACCGAGTACGGCTCGCCCGCCTCGAAGGCGTGACGTTCGCCCCACTGCCGCAGCGTGACGATCACGGGGAAGAGGTCTTTGCCCGCCTCGGTGAGCGCGTACAGCCTGCGTCTGCCCGAAGGGGCGTCGACCTGGGTGAGCAGGCCGTGCGCGGTGAGCTTGCGCAGCCGCTCGGTCAGGATGTTGCGGGCGATGCCGGTGCGCTGCTGGAAGTCGGTGAACGAACGGGCGCCGTCCATCGCGTCGCGGATGATGAGCAGGCTCCACCGGTCGCCGACCAGATCGACCGTGCGGGCGACCGGGCAGCTCGGGTCCGTCCACGCGGGGCTCCGTCCGTCGCCTGCCATCAGCCCTCCAATGAGTTGCGTAATGAAACCATTCTGGCCTACGCTCCGATCAGTTGCAAAATGAAACCGATCGGGGGGTGTGCAGGTGAACCGGCGGACGAGGCTGCTGCTGGCGGCGGTGTGCGGGGTCGCGGTGGCGAGCGTCTACGCGGGGCAGCCGGTGCTGGGCCCGATGGGGCGCGACCTGGGCGTTCCGGTCGGCTCGCTCGGCTCGCTCGGCTGGTTCGTGGCGACCGGCCAGGTCGGCTATCTGGCGGGGCTGGTGCTGCTGGTGCCGTTGGGCGACATGCTCGACCGCAGGCGCCTGATCGCCGGGCACCTCGCCCTGGTGGCCGCGGGAACGGCGCTCACCGCCGCCGCCCCGGTCGCCTGGGCGGCGTTCTCCGGGCTGGCCGCGGCGGGCGTGTTCGCGGTGGTGGTGCAGACCGCCGTCGCGTACACGGCGTCGATCTCCCCGTCCGCCGAGCGCGGGCGCAACCTCGGGATCGTGACCTCGGGCGTGGTGATCGGCATCCTCGGCGCGCGCGTCGTCGCGGGAGTCCTCGCGGACCTGTGGGGGTGGCGGAGCGTCTACCTGGCCCTGTCGATCCTCGCCGCCGTGCTGGCGCTGCTCACCCTTACCCTGCTGACCGAGGACGTCCGCCCGAGCCCGGCACGGTACAGGCGGGTCCTCCGGTCCTTCGGCGGGCTGTTCACCCAGCCGGTGTTCCTCAGCCGCGGGCTGATCGCGTTCTTCCTGTTCGCCTCGTTCGGCACCCTGTGGAGCGGCATGGCCCTGCCGCTGGCCGGTGCGCCGTGGCACCTCGGCGAAGCGCAGATCGGGCTCTTCGGCGTCGCCGGGCTCGCCGGAGCTCTCGGCGCCGCCCGGTCCGGACGCTGGGGCGACGCCGGGCGCGCGCGTCAGGTCACCGGCATCGCGCTCGTCCTCCTGCTCGCCTCCTGGGCCGCGATCGGGCAACTCCCGTGGTCGCTGCCGCTGCTGATCCTCGGCGTGGTCCTGCTCGACTTCGCCGTTCAAGCCGTGCACGTGAGCAACCAGCACACTCTGGCCACCGTCTGTCCCAGCCGGACCAGCACCACCATCGGCGCCTACATGGTCTTCTACTCCCTCGGTTCGGCCCTGGGAGCGGCCGCGACCACGGCCCTGTTCGACGCCGCCGGCTGGACCGGCCCCACCGTCCTCGGCGCGACGCTCGCGCTCTGCGCCCTCGTCACCTCCGCGTTCGGCGTCGCGCCTCCGGCGGTCAGCGGGTCCTGTGATGGCGTCGTTTCCGCGGGGGTCGCGACCGCACGTCGGGCAGGGCCCACGGAGCGCGGCCATGACGGAGGTGACCGGCGAAGAACATGCCGATCCCCCTCGGCATGAAGCCGGCGGCATGGACGGCGGCGGGGGTGAGCTCGATGCCGTCCCAGAAACACCCGCTGGGCGCTGGAACGCGGCGTAAGTCGTCGTGGTCCGCGATGTGCGCCACGAACACGTACTCGTCGCGGTCGCCCGTCCGGTCGACGTGAACGAGCGGACCGATGGCCGCCTCGACGCCGAACCGCTCGCGCAGGACGCGTCGCAGCGCGTCCTGGAAGGCCGCCACGGCGGCATCGACCACACCGCCGGGCAGGAAATGGACGACGCCTGGCAAGCCCTGCCCCAGGGTCAGGAGCCGTCCGTCCGGCGTTTCGACGACGGCGCTCAAACGAACAGACATCATCGGCCCCTCTCGGCTGCTCAGGGGGAAAGACGACGGTCCCGCCGCCCAGGGGAGGGCGACGGGACCGGGGTGGGGCGGCGGGTCAGTCGCGCCAGTCCCACTTGTGGTCGTCCTTGTGGTCGTCCTTGTGGTGGGAGTGCTTCCAGGCGTCCTTGCAGGCGTCGGAGTCGCGCTTGCCGGTGAAGATGCCGTCCTTGGTGACGAAGTCGAAGCTGCGGTCGTCGCTGATCCACAGACCGCAGTGGTGCTGGTCCTTGTGGTGCCGGTCGTGCCTGTCGTCGGCGGCGGCGGGACCGGCGGACGCGAACAGCGCGGCCGCGGTGAGCAGCGCGCCGCCGGCGGCGATGAGGCTCCTTGACATATCTCTCCCCCTGTGATCTCGGAATGACGTCGGCCATCACTATACGTAGTGATCTTGTAACGCGACGTCACCGCCACGCCCGCCTTCTCAAGGAGAGAACGCGCCTCCGGTCCCGCCGTACGCGGCCATGAGCCCCTACCGATGCTCGTACTCGGTCACCAGGCGCTTGGGGGCCGCGTGCCGCCAGGACAGCTCGATCAGGCGCGCGAAGCGGTCCGGCGCGATCGCCCCCAGGTCCACGCGGATCCCGATGGGCCGGTCGGAGCGCCGGATCTCCTCGATGCCCGTCTCGTCCGCGACGGCGGCACGCACCTCTTCCTCGCCCAGGGAGAGCGTGACGTGCGTGTCGCCCTCCAGCCCGGCGAAGCTCCTGCCGCGCACCTTGAACGCGATGTTCCGGAAATGCGTGCCCTGCGTGGTCTCGGGCAGCGCGAGCGCCAGCCGGCGCACGTCGTCGGGAGTGATCATGTGGCCTCCTGTTCGGTGAGCAGCACCTCCGCGCCCATGGGCACGTACCCCGCCGCGAGGAACGCCCGCACGCTCGCCGCGTTGCCGGGCGCGATCTGCGCCCAGATCGGGCCGGGGCACAGATGGCGAGCGGCCTCGGCCAGCAGCCGCCCCAGGCCGCGACCCCGGTGGCCGGGCTCGACCTCGACGGCCACCTCCCAGCGTCCGGCCACGCCACGCCCGACGGTGACCACCCCGCCCTCCGCGGCCCACACCCGCACCGCGTCACGGTGGCGCAGGGCCCGCTCCACCCGCGGATGCCCGTCGCCGGTGACCTCCCGCAGCGGCACCCGCGCCGGGTCCGCGACCGGGGCGGCCAGCACGAGAAGGTCGATGGTGCCGACGTGACGCCGCGTACGCACGCCCAGGTCCTGGAGAAACGGCGGCGACAGCGGCGCCGACAGATCGCCGGCCGGAAGCCGCTCGCGCACCCATTCCGGCTCCACGTCGGCGAACACCACCGAGTGGGCGGTGAACGCCAGCACGCCCAGGTCCCGCGCCGAGGGCTGGGGAACCACGGTCACCCCGCCGTCGGCCACCGGCAGGCACCCCCGCTGCGCGTCGGCGAGGAACTCGGCAAGAGAACGCATGAATCTACATTGTAAAGGCGCCGGACTCGTTTCGCGCCACGAACGAACGACGGCCGGGCCCTGCGCAAGCGGTCAGCGGGCGTCACGGCTGAAGACCGCCTCGCGCAGGAACGTCGTCAGCGCCTCCGTGACCTCGAGCGGACGTTCCAGAGGCGGAAGGTGCCCCGTCCGGGGGAGGTCGATCCGGCGGGCACCGGGGACGCCGTCGGCGAGCAGGCCCGACACCTCCTGGATGCCAGGGACGTCCGACAGTCCGTTGATCACCAGTGTCGGTGCGGCGACCTCGTGCAACCGCCCCGCGGCCGGAGGGTCGAGGTGGCGCTCGGCAGCCGGGGGACCGGACCAGGAACGCTCGAACATCAGCCGGCACATCTCCACCGCCTCCTCCCACACCGCGTCGGAGAGCGCGGCGCGATCGCGCTCCGGCCCCGCGACCTGCCACAGCGTGTGCGCCTCTGCCATGGCCCGCGCGTCGGCCGGATCGACGTGAGCGGCCCCCTCCCGATAGCGGGCCAGGCGCTCCGCGGGCACCGACGAGTGGACGCGCTCACGCGCCTGCGCCAGCATCTCCGGCGGCCAGGTGTGCCCGGTCAGCCCGGAGCAGATCAGGGCGAGCCCGGCGACCCGGTCGGGCGCGGCCAGCGCCGCCTCGACGGCGTACGCGCCGCCCATCGAGCAGCCGGCCAGCGCGGCTCGCTCGACCTTCAGCGCGTCCATGACGGCGAGCAGGTCTTCGTGGTGGCACACTTCGCCGTCCGCGTCGCCGGAGCGGCCGTAGCCCCGCCAGTCGTAGCGGATCACCCGGTGATGCTCGGCCAGGGCGTGGAACTGGTGGCGCCACATGCGCATGTCGGCCACGGCGGCGTGTACCAGCACCACGGTGCCCACCGGCGCCGGGGGGCCGGCCTCCTCGTACGCGATCGCGAGCTCGTCGATCATCGGCATGCCCGCACGCTAACCCGCACCCCGGGCCCGCACGCGCCCGTTCACTGTGGGCACAGCGACGCCCGTGCTCCCCGCGTGCGCGGGAAGCACGGGCGTGTGACTCCCTAGGCGTAGTCGGGAGTCATGGCGGCGGCCAGGGTGAGGTGGGAGGCGGCTTCCTCGTGCCGGCCCTGACGCTGCAGCGTGCGCCCCAGCAGGTGGCGGGCGTAGGAGTCGTCGGGGGACTCGGCCACCAGGGACTCCAGCGCCGTGCGCGCCCGGTTGAGCTGGGCCGAGGCGAAGTACGCCCGGGCGGCCAGCATGCGCACGCCCCGGTCGCCGGCGTGCTCGTCCAGCAGGGGCCGCAGCAGCGTGAGTGCGCCGAGCGGGTCGCGCTGGTCGAGCAGCGACTCGGCGTGGCGCAGCCGCACCACCTCGGAGGGCAGCCGGCGCGGCGCGTGCCGGCGCGCGTCCTCGAGGAACTCCCTGATCGTCTCCGGCGGCTGCGCGCCCTCGAGCGCGAGGTCGTTGACGACGATCGTGGGGGAGGTGCGCACGCCCTTGGCCTTGCCGGTGAGCAGCAGCTCCCGCACCGCGTCGGGGCCCGTGCCGGCGAACTCGCCGGCGAGCCCCTCCTCGGCGGCGATCTCGGACAGCACGGCCGGGTCGCCGATGTCGCGGACCTGGACGAAGTGGGCGTTCAGCACCCGCTCCACGACGCGGCCCTGCAGCTCGGCGCCGCCCTTGTCGTACGCCAGCGCGATCAGCCGGTGCGCCTGCAGCGTGTTGGGCCGCCACTCGGCACCCCACTGCGGGCCGAGCCCTTCCTCGGAGGCGGCCTCGGCCGCACGCGCGCGGCTCTCGGCGGGGGAGAGCCCCGGAACGCAGGCGCGCAGCGCGCCGTCGGCGATCGGGTCGCGCAGCGCCTGCTCCAGCGGCTCCGAGTGGACGGGCGCCGCCGGGTCGATCTGGAACGGCCGCCAGACCACCTCGACCGGCTCGCCGTCCCAGGAGGCGAGGGCCTTCTCCATCCGCCGCTTGCCGATGTGGGCCCACCCGCAGACGACGTCCGCCCAAATCTCGATCATCATGCCCCGTACTTTAAACGACAAATGTCGATTAGTCAACATGTGTCGTTTAAGCGATGACTGTCGTATAGTGGGCCGGTGTGAACCCGGATGATCCCCGTGCGCAGCGCACCCGCGCCCGGCTCAAGGCCGCCGTGCTCGACCTGGCGGCGCGGCAGGAGCTCGCGTCCATCACGGTGTCGGCGCTGGCCAAACACGCCGAGGTGAACCGCGCGACCGTCTACCTGCACTATCCCGACGTGGACGCCCTGGTGACCGACGCCATGGAGGACGCCGTCGCCGCGGTCGCCCGGGCCGCCGCCCTGTGCCCGCTCGACGCGCCCCGCGACCGCGTCCCCGGCCCGCTGCGCGAGCTGTTCGAGCACGTGGCGGGGGCCGCCACCCTGTACGCGCGCATGCTCGGCCCCCACGGCAGCGCCCGCTTCGCCGCCCGCATGCGCGAACGCCTCACCGCCGAGCTCGCCGGACGGTTCTCCGGCGGCCGGCGGCCCGCCGGGTGGGACGACGTGCCGGCGGACGTGCACGCCGCGTACCTGGCCGGCGCCCTCGTCGGCGTGATCGCCCACTGGGTGGCGGCCGGGCCGGCGGGCGAGCCCGGCGACGCCGCGCTGGCCTTCTGGCGCCTCTTCCGCACTGCCTCCGCGCCCACCCCGGCGGGCTGACCGCCTCGTCGCCACCCCCGGCCGAACCGCCAGGGGTGGCGTTCGCATGCCGTCCGTGCCACACTCACTGTTATAGAACTCTCCGAAGAGTTATAGAACGAGGTGAGTGTGATGCGAGACGTGTTGCCGCGGAGCGAGCCCGTCGCGGCGGCCGGGACGATGGGCGAGCCCCAGGCGCGGGGCCGGTTCGGCGAGTACGGCGGACGGTACGCGCCGGAGTCGCTGGTGGAGGCGTGCCGCGAGGTCGAGGAGACGTTCCGGGAGGCGTGGGCCGATCCGGGCTTCCGCGGCGGCCTGGCGCGGCTGCTCGCCGTGCACGCCGGGCGGCCGACCCCGCTCACCCCGGCCTGGCGGCTGTCGCGAGAGCTGGGCGTGCAGCTGTACCTCAAGCGCGAGGACCTCACCCACACCGGATCACACAAGATCAACAACGTGCTGGGCCAGGCCCTGCTGGCCACGCGGATGGGACGGCGCAGGCTGATCGCCGAGACCGGGGCGGGCCAGCACGGGGTGGCCACCGCGACCGCCGCCGCGCTGCTCGGGCTGGAGGCCACGGTCTTCATGGGCGAGCGCGACATGGAGCGGCAGGCGTTGAATGTCTTCCGCATGCGCATGCTGGGCGCCGAGGTGGTGCCGGTGACCACGGGCAGCCGCACCCTCAAGGACGCGACCAGCGAGGCCATGCGCCACTGGGTGGGCGCGACCGGCGACTCCCACTACTGCGTCGGCTCCGTCGTCGGGCCGGACCCGTACCCGTGGATGGTCAGGGAGTTCCAGCGGGTCATCGGCGACGAGGCCCGCGGGCAGTGCGCCGCCGAGCTGCGGACCGGCGTGCCGGACCACGTGGTCGCGTGCGTCGGCGGCGGCTCCAACGCGGCCGGCACGTTCGCCGGGTTCGCCGACACCCCGGCGCGCTTCGTCGGCGTCGAGGCGGAGGGCGGCGCCGGGGCGGCCCGCGGCCGGCTCGGCGTCCTGCACGGCTGCCGCTCGTTGTTCCTGCAGGACGACGACGGGCAGATCACCGAGGCGCACTCCGTCGCCGCCGGGCTCGACTACCCGGGCGTCGGCCCGGAGCACGCCCACCTGCGCGACCTGGGCCGGGCCCGCTACGTCACGGTGACCGACGACGAGGCGGTCGGCGCGGCCGTACGGCTGGCGCGCACCGAGGGCATCGTCCCGGCGCTCGAATCGGCGCACGCCCTCGCCTGGGTGATCCGCGCCGCCGGCAGCGGCGAGCTGCCCGCCGGGTCGACGGTCCTCATGACGTTGTCCGGCCGGGGCGACAAGGACATCTCCACCCTGAAGGAGCTGGTGTGACGAACCCCACCCTGACCGCGGGCGCGGTCGAACGCCACCTGCGTGCCCGCCGCGACACCGGCCGCGGCCTGCTCATGCCGTTCGTCACCGGGAGGATCACCCCCGGCTGGACGGACTGCCTGCGGGCGTTCGCCGCCGCCGGCGCGGACGCGATCGAGGTCGGCCTGCCCTTCTCCGACCCCACGCTGGACGGTCCCACCATCCAGGAGGCCAACGACACGGCGCTGGCCCGGGGGGCGAGCGCGCGCCGGATCCTCGCCGACCTGGCCGAGCTGCCGGACCTGGGCGTGCCGCTGGTCGCCAGCACCTACTACAACCTGGTGCTGCACGACGGACCCGAGGCGTTCTGCGCGGCGCTGCGCCGCGCCGGCGTCGGCGGGCTGATCGTGCCCGACCTGCCGGTGCACGAGGCGGGCGAGCTGACGGACGTGGCCGCCGCCGCCGGGATCGAGCTGGTCCTGCTGGCGTCGCCGGCGACGCCGCAGCCGCGGCTGGAGGAGATCTCGCGCCGCAGCCGCGGGTTCGTCTACGCGGTGTCGCTGATGGGCACCACCGGTGAGCGGGACACCCTCGCCGCCTCCGCGGCGGAGCTCACGGCGCGGATCAGACGCGGCACCGACAGGCCGGTCTTGCTAGGATTTGGCATTTCCACGCCGGACCAGGCGCGGGAAGCCCGCCGGCACGCCGACGGCGTGGTGGTCGGCGCCGCGGTCATGCGGCGGGTGCTCGACGGGGCCGGGCCGGGCGACCTGCGGGCCTTCCTCGCGACCCTGCGCCAGGCCCTCGACCAGGAGTGTGACCCACCACGATGACCGCCGACGCCGGGCACGAGGCGAGATACCGCGCCATCGCCGCCGACCTCGCCGCGAAGATCCGGTCGGGACACTACGCCCCCGGACAGGCGCTGCCCCCGCAGCGGGAGCTGAGCGCCTCCTACGGGGTGACCCTCATGACGCTGCGCCAGGCGTTGCGGGAGCTCAGCGGCGAGGGGTTGATCGTGCAGCAGCCCGGCAAAGGCACGTTCGTCGCCCCGCCCCACCTGGCCTACCAGCTCGGCTCGCTCCGCAGCCTGGTCGACGACCTGCGGCAACAGGGCCACGACGTGCGCACCGTGGTGGCCGGGCGGGCGGTGCGGCGGGCCCCCGCCCGGATCGCCGCGGAGTTGCGGCTGCGTCCCGGCGACACGGCCCTGCGGCTGGAACGGGTCCGCGAGTTCGCCGGGCGTCCGGCCGTTCACCAGGTGTCCTGGGTGCGCCGGCCGATGGCCGACCGGATCCGCGACCGCGACTTCACCGCCGTCTCCCTCTACACGGCCCTCGCCGACGCGGGAGTGGCGGTCGCCCGGGCGTCCGAGGTGGTCCGGCCCGGCCTGCTCGGCCCCGCCGCCGCCCGCCACCTGCACGAGCCCGAAGGCAGCCCGGTGCTCGTCAGCACCCGGATCACCTACACGCTCGACGCCACGCCCGTGGTCTGCGACCACGCCACCATCCTCGGCACCATGATGGAGATCCGCACCGAACGCGCCGCCGCCGGCCTCTCCCTCACCTGGGGCGCCGCCAGTTCGGCGAGCGGCCCCAACTGACGATCACGGGCCCCGGGCGCGGCGGGGCGGCGCTAACCTCCCGGTCATGAACGCCCGCCAGGAATCCTCCCGCGCTCTGATCCTCGGCATCGACGTCGGCACCACCGCGGTCAAGACCGCCCTGTTCACCGCCGGCGGCGCCCTGCTGCGCGCGCACACCGTCGGCCACGCCACCGCCCGCCCCCGCCCCGGGTACGCCGAACAGGACCCCGGCGACTGGTGGGACGGCTGCCGGCGCGGCATCGCCGCCGTCCTCGACGGGGTGCCGGGCGCGGACGTCCGTTCGGTGGGCCTGGTCAGCCAGGTCAACACGCACGTGTTCGCCGACGAGCGCCTGCGCCCGCTGGCCCCGGCCATCACCTGGCAGGACCAGCGGTGCGCCGCCGTGGCACGGGAGCTCGACGGCCGGTTCACCGCCGAGGACAAGGTCCGCGTCTGGGGCGGCCCGATCACGCTGGACGCCTCCCGGCTGGTCTCCCGCGCCGCGTGGTTCGCCCGCCGCCACCCGGACCTGTGGGCCCGTACCCGCTGGGTGCTCAGCCCGAAGGACTGGGTGAACGCCCTGCTCACCGGCACGGTGAGCAGCGACGGCCTGTCCTCGGTCGGCCTGGTCGACGGCTCCGGCGACCGGTACGCGCCCGAGGCCGTCGCGCTGGTCGACGGGCTCGCCGGCCGGCTGCCGCCGCTGGCCGCCCCCGCCGCGCCCCTCGGGCCCGTGACCGCGCAGGTGCCGAACCTCGGGCGGGTCCCCGCGGTGACCGGCACCATGGACGCGTTCGGCACCGTCTTCGGCTCGGGCACCACCGAGCCGGGCCGCGCCCTGCTGTCGTGCGGCACGTCGCTCATCGTCGCGGGCGCCTCCCGGCAGAGCCTGCCGAACCGCGGTGTGGTCACCTTCCCGCGCACCCACGGCCTGTACGTGCACGCCGCGCCGACCCAGGCCGGAGGCGACGCGCTGTCCTGGTGGAGCCGGGCCCGTTCCCTGAGCGTGCCGGAGGTCCTGGACGCCGCCGCCACCGCGCCGCCCGGCGCCTCCGGCGTGGTCTTCACCCCGCACCTGCTCGGCGAGCGCGCCCCGCTGTGGGACTCCGCCGTACGCGGCGCGTTCCTCGGGCTCGGCGCGGACATCACCGACGCCCATCTGTCCAGGGCCGTCCTGGAAGGGGTCGCCATGTCCGGCCGCCAGGCGCTGGCCGCGGTCGAGGCCGCCTGCGGCGCGCCGCTGGAGACGATCACCCTGTCGGGCGGCGGCTCCCGCAGCGACCTGTGGGCGCAGATCTTCGCCGACGTGCTGCGCCGCCCCGTCGCCCGGCTGGCGGCCCGCGACAACGGAGCCGTTCTCGGCGCGGCGCTGCTCGGCGCCGTCGGCGCGGGCCTCCACCCGGACATCACCGCCGCCACCCGCGCGGCGGTCGTCGTCGATCGGGTGTTCGCGCCCGATCCGGCCCGCGCCGACCTGCTCGACCCGCTCTACGAGGTCTACACCAGGACGTACGAGGCGCTGCGCGACGTGCACGCCCGTCTGGACGCCTGGCGCGCCGCCCAGGACTGACCCCGGGCGGGAATGCGGTGGTGGGGGCGTGGACGGTGGCGCATGATTGGTACGGTCGTCTCCGCCCGGTGGCCAGGGTGCGGTCGCCCGGAGTCTTTTTCCGCACACGTCAACACGTCCTCCTGGGTGGATTCCCCGTCATGCTTCCCGAAGACCTCAGAACCGCGCTCGACCGCGCCCTGACCCGCTTCACGCCGCAGGAGCTCGCCGAGGCCACGGCCCGGCTCACCGAGCGCTACCGCACCGGCATCTCGACCGGCGGCAACCACCTGCGCTCGCGGGCCGACGTCGCCGCCTACGCCGCGTACCGCATGCCCGCCACCTACGCCGCGGCCGCCACGGCGCTGCGGCGGGCGGCGGCGCTGAGCCCGGGGTTCGCGCCGCGCAGCCAGCTCGACGCGGGCGGCGGTACGGGCGCCGCGATCTGGGCTGCGGCCGAGGTGTGGCCGTCCGTCGAGAAGATCACCGTCATCGAGCACGACCCGCACGTCATCGACCTCGGAAGACGCCTGGCCCGCGGGTCCCGCCCGCTGGACGCGACGACGTGGCGGCAGGCGGGCGTCCGCGCCGGCCTCGACCGGCCGGCCGCCGACCTGGTCACCATGTCGTACGCGCTGGGCGAGATCCCCGAGGCGGAGCAGGCGCAGGTCGTGCGGTGGCTGGCCGAGGACGCCGCCATGGTCGTGATCGTCGAGCCCGGCACCCCCGTGGGCTACGCCACGGTCGCCGCGGCGCGCGAGGTCCTGACCGCCTCGGGGCTGAGCGTGCTGGCCCCCTGCCCCCACGACGGCCGCTGCCCGATCGAGCCGGGCCGCGACTGGTGTCATTTCTCCGTACGCCTGCCCAGGAGCCCCCTGCACCGCCGCGTCAAGGCCGGCACGCTGAGCTTCGAGGACGAGAAGTTCTCGTACGTGGCCGCCGCGGCCGTCCCGGGGCCGCGTCCCGCGGGGCGGGTCCTGCGCCACCCGCAGAAGCGCAAGGGCGTGGTCTCCCTGCGCCTGTGCGCCGACGACGGCGGCCTCAGCGACGTGATCGTCTCCAAACGGCAGGGCGACCTCTACCGCGCGGCCCGCGACGTGGAATGGGGTGACGGCTGGCCGCCCCGGTGACGCCCCGCGCACCACCGGTCACACGATCACGCATCTCGGCATCGGAAATCAGGAAAGATCAGATTCCGGTGCCGCACCGGGTCCATTCTGGGAGTGTGCACACTGACCTCCTTCACTCCCTGTACGCCCGGCGGCTGCGCCGCCAGGTGTTGGCCGGCCCGCTGCCCCGCCACGTCGGCCTGATCGCCGACGGGAACCGGCGCTGGGCCCGGCAGATGGGCCTGGCCCACCCGAGCATGGGCCACAAGTACGGCGCCGAGCACATCATGCACGTGCTGTCGTGGTGCGAGGGCCTGGGCATCAGCCACGTGACCGTGTTCCTGTGCTCGACGGAGAACCTGCAGCGCCGCGGCGACGAGGAGGTGGCGCTCCTGCTGCAGGTGCTGGAGGAGATGGTCAGCGAGCAGTTCGACCGCCCCGACTCCCACTGGCAGGTCCACGTGGCCGGCATGCTCGACCTCCTGCCCGACACCACCGCCCGGGCGCTCAAGAGCGCCGTCGAGGCGACCCGTACCTGCACCACCGGATTCCACCTCACGCTCGCCATCGGCTACGGCGGCCGCCAGGAGGTCGTGGAGGCCATGCGCGAGCTGCTGTACGAGCGGGCCGAGGCCGGCCAGACGATGCAGGAGCTGGCCGCGACGCTGACGGCCGACGACATCACCCGCCACCTCTACACGGCCGGGCAGCCCAACCCCGACCTGGTGATCCGCACCAGCGGCGAGCACCGCATGTCGAACTTCCTGCTGTGGCAGTCGGCCTACTCCGAGCTGTACTTCTGCGAGGCGTACTGGCCGGCGTTCCGCGAGATCGACTTCCTGCGGGCGTTGCGCAGCTTCGCGGCCCGCCAGCGGCGCTACGGCGGATAACCGCTTGCCCGCAGGGCCCGCCCGCTGGTGAGGTGTCCGGGTGAATCATGAACACGTACTGGCCCTGTTCGACCGTGAGCTGCGCCGGGAGGCCGCCCCCGACGGCCCCGGCGCCGAGGTCGAACGGGCTGGTGACATCGTCCGCCACGTCGGCCCCGGACACGGCTGGAACGGCGTCCTCTGGTCCGATCTCGACGCCGACCGGGCGGACGCGGCGATCGCCGAGCAGGTGCGCTACTTCGGCGCGCTCGGGCGGGCGTTCGAATGGAAACTGTACGGACACGACGGGCCGGCCGACCTCGACCGGCGCCTGCTGGCCGCCGGTTTCGTCGCGGAACCGGCGGAGACGCTCATGGTGGCCGAGGCCGCCGCGGTCGCCGGTGAGGTCGTGCTCCCGGAGGGCGTCAGGCTCGTCCCGGTGACCGGGCCCGAGGGCGTGGAGCCGGCGGCGCGCGTGCACGAGCTGGCCTTCGGCTCCGGCGACCACATCAGGGAGCGCCTGCCCGAGCAGCTCGCCGCCGGCTCCGTCGTCGCCGTGCTGGCCATGGCGGGCGACGTCCCCGTCAGCGCCGCCCGCATGGATCTGCACCCGGGCACCCGGTTCGCGAGCCTGTGGGGCGGCGGCACCGCGCCGGAGTGGCGGGGCAGGGGCGTCTACCGGGCGCTGGTGGCGCACCGGGCCCGCGAGGCGGTCGCCCGCGGCTACCGGTACCTTCAGGTGGACGCCTCAAGCCAGAGCCGCCCCATCCTCGAGCGGCTGGGCTTCGCGCCGCTCACCACGACGACGCCGTACCTCCACGCGTGAGTACCCTTGACCTGCCGCACCACCAGTCGTGAGGAGATCGACACGTTGCCCCGGACGAACCCGCGTGAGCTCGGCCTGCTGGCCGACTGCGAGAGCTGCTTCGGGCTGTGCTGCGTCGCGCTGCCGTTCTCGGCCTCGGCCGACTTCGCCGCCGACAAGGACGCCGGGCAGCCGTGCCGCAACCTGCGCGACGACTTCCGCTGCGCCATCCACGCCGAGCTGCGGCCGCGCGGCTTCCCGGGGTGCACGGTGTTCGACTGCCTCGGCGCCGGTCAGAAGGTCTCGCAGATCACGTTCGAGGGGCGCAGCTGGCGCGAGGCCCCCGGGTCGGCGCGGCAGATGTACGCGGTCTTCCCCGTCATGCGGCAGCTGCACGAGCTGCTGTGGTATCTGACGGAGGCCCTGGAGATCGAGGCCGCCCGGCCGATCCGCCCGGCGCTGGCCGACGCCCTCGACCGGACCGAGCGGCTGACCCGGGAGAGCGCCGACGCGCTGGAGAAGCTCGACGTGGCGGCCTGGCGGGCCGAGGTCAACGAGCTGCTGCTGCGGACCAGCGAGCTGGCGCGGGCCGGGCTGCGCGGCGGCGAACGCCGCGGAGCCGATCTGATCGGCGCGCGGCTGCGCGGCGCGGACCTGCGCGGGGCCAACCTGCGGGGGGCGTACCTGATCGGGGCCGATCTGCGCGGCGCCGACCTGCGGCAGGCCGACCTCATCGGCGCCGACCTGCGGGGCGCCGACCTGTCCGGCGCCGACCTGACCGGCTCGATCTTCCTCACCCAGCCCCAGGTGAACGCCGCCAAGGGCGACCGCGCCACGCGCCTGCCCGCCGCTCTCACCCGGCCCGCCCACTGGCCGGACACCGCCGCGCGCCCCGCCGGCCCCCGGCGCCGTTCCTCAGCCGGCCGAAACCGCCGCTGACCCGGGCAGGCGTACGGCGATCATGGCGATGTCGTCGGTGCGCGCCATGGACAGGCGGGTGAGCAGGTTGTCGCAGAACTCGCCGAGAGGCGTGTCGGCCAGGCAGGCGCCGCAGCGGCGCAGCCGTTCGAGGCCCTCGTCGAGGTGCTCGCCCGGCACCTCGACCAGCCCGTCGGTGTAGAGCAGCAGAGTGCTGTGCGGCGGCAGCGTCACGACGGCGCTGTCGCGCGGCATGTCGCCGGTCACGCCGAGCAGCGGGCTGAGACCGTCGTCGAGGTAGCGCGCCTCGCCGCCCGAGGTGACGAGCAGGGGCGGCGGGTGGCCCGCCACGGCGTACTCGAGACGCCGTCCGCCGCCGAGCGGGCCGCCCAGGCGGGCGAGGACACAGGTCGCCGTGCCGTCGGGGTAGAGGGATTCCGTGGCGATGTTCAGGCGGCGCAGGATGTCGCCGGGCGGCTCGCGGCGGTCCATCGCGAGTCCTCTGAGCATGTTGCGCAACTGGCTCATGGTGACGGCGGCCGCGAGGTCGTGCCCGGCCACGTCTCCGACGGTCAGGACGGTCGAGCCGTCCGGCAGCCGGAACGAGTCGTACCAGTCGCCGCCGATCTCCGCGGCGGTGGCGCTCGGCCGGTACCGGGCGGTGATCTCCAGGCCGGGCACTTCCGGCGGGTCGGGCAGCAGGTAGTTCTGCAGGGCCAGGGCGATGCGCTGGGTGCGCTGGAAACGCATCGCGTTGCTGAGGTGGGCGTGCGCGTGATCGAGCATGCGCCCGAGCAGGTCGACCTCCGCCTCGCCGAGCGGTTCGCGGTCCCCGCAGACCGCCGCGTGCACCACCGCCGCCACCACGCCGTCCACGACCACCGGCACCAGGGCCAGGCTGTTGCCCCGGGCGGCCTCGAACCACGCCTCGGCGCCCGGCGGCACGGCGCCGGGCGGCGCCTGACCGGGGGAGAAGACCCGGTGCACGGGCCGGCGGGTCCTGATCGCCGTGACGAAGTCGCAGTCGTGGTCGAACGGCTGCGGGCCGGGCTGCGGCGGCCGGTCCCCTTCCCGGACGATGCTGACCAGGCGCTCGGCGACGAACGGCGTCGGGATGGACTCGTCCTCGAACTCCGGCAGCACGTAGATGCCGCACCCGTCGGACACGGTCGGCACGATCACGTCGACCAGCGCGGCCAGCACCTCGTCCAGGCCGGCGAGATCCGCGGTCACCGCGGCGGCCCGGTCGAGCAGCTCGCGGTGGCGTTCCTCCCGCCACTCGTGCTCGACGTCGGTGATGGTGCCGACCCACTCGATCACCTCGCGGCCCTCGACCACGGGCGCGGCGCGCACCCGGATGTGCCGGTACGGGCCTTCCTTGGTCTTCACGCGGAATTCCTGCTCCAGGCGCTCCAGCCGCTCGACCGCGCGGGCCCACTGCTCTGCGGCGCGTTCGCGGTCGTCGGGGTGCACGGCGTCCAGCCAGCCGTTGCCGCGGTGCTCCTCCCACGACTGCCCGGTCAGCCGCTGCCACCCCAGGCTGGGCTCGATCACCTCGCCCGCCTGGCCGGTCACCCACACTCCCTGCGACTCGAGCTGGATCAGGCTCTGGTAGCGCTGCAGGAACCTGCGCCTTCCCTCGCCCTCGGTGTCCGCGGCCGACTCGACCTGGGCGGTGACGTCCACGATCACGATCATCAGGCCTTCCTCGTCCCCTAGCGAGATCTTGGACATGCTGACCGTGGAGAAGCGCTCGCGCCCGAGCGGGTCGTAGTCGCCGAGTTCGAACGGCATCTCCCGCAGGATCACCGACTCGCCGGTCGTGAGGACCTGGTCGAGCAGCGCGAAGTAGCCCTCCTGGCGTAGGTCGTGGAACGCCTCCCGGATCGGCGCCCCGATCGGGCGTGCACCGACGATCTGCTGGTGGGCGTGGTTGGAGTAGATCAGCCGGTGATCCGGGCCGGCGGTCACCATCACGCCCACGGGAGCGGAGTCGAAGACGCTGAGCGGAAACGCCGCCAACTTCCGTACCTTCGCACTTCCCATATGTACCAATGTGTACTTTGCGCACGGTTTTGGGGGCGTGGGCAAGGTAGATCCTTGCGGCGACCGGGGCTGTTGATCGCCACATTTCCGGCGTTAAGGTCTTGGTGATCAACCCCCAGGAGGCCGGCATGACCATCACCGCGTACCCCGTGACCGATCCCGTCACCGAGCACGGCGAAGGGCCCGTGTGGTGTGCGCGCTGGGGCGGGCTGCGGTTCGTGGACATGCTGGCGGGCGAGGTGCTCCAGCTCGGTCCCGACGGCGCCGTGCGCCGCCGCGGGGTCGGCCCGCTGGCCGCCGTCGTCCGGCCCCGCGTCTCGGGCGGGTACGTCGTCGCCGGCGAACGCGAGCTGCTGCTGGCCGACTCCGACGACCTCGACGCGCCCCTGCGCTCGCTCGGCGAGGCGTGGAGCGACCCGGAGATCCGGATGAACGAGGGCGGCTGCGACCCCGACGGCCGTTTCTACATCGGCAGCATGGCCTATGACGCCGGCCCCGGGCGCGGCTCCTTCTCGGTGGCCGGGCCCGACGGCGTCCTGCGCGTGGTGCTGCCGGAGGTGACGATCTCGAACGGGTTCGACTTCAGCCCGGACGGGCGGCTGGCGTACTACGCCGACACCGCGACCGGGCGGGTGGACGTGCTCGACTACGACCCGGACGGCGGGCTGAGCGGGCGGCGGCCGTTCGTCACCGTCGACCCGGCGCAGGGCGCGCCGGACGGGCTCACGGTGGACGCCGAAGGCGGGGTGTGGGTGGCGTTGTGGGAGGGCGCCGCCGTCCACCGCTACACCCCCGCCGGGCGGCTCGACGCGGTCGTCACGCTGCCGATGCGCAAGGTCACGGCGGTCGCGTTCGGCGGCGACGACCTCGACCGGCTGTTCATCACCACCTCGGCCCTCGACGTGGACCGCGCCGGCCAACCCCTCGCCGGCGCCCTC
>NZ_POUD01000690.1 GCF_003236395.1 Nonomuraea aridisoli
CGAAGTCGTAACAAGGTAGCCGTACCGGAAGGTGCGGCTGGATCACCTCCTTTCTAAGGAGCACTCTCATCTATCACCGCCGAATGTGTGGTGGGGTGACAGCTCACTAGTGGAGCACTGGCTATTCGGTGCGGCGTGATCGCTGGCCGGCTAGTACCGCCTTCCTTCGGGAGGGAGTGGGAACGACGGTTTCAGGGGTTACGAGGTGCCGGGCACACTGTTGGGTCCTGAGGAAACGGGCTTGCGCTTGTTCCACCTCAGTACAGGGCCGCTGAAGGACTCCCGGTCGGGGGTTTGGAGGTGGTTGCTGTTTGTTGTTTGAGATTTGCATAGTGGACGCGAGCATCTTTGTGGCCAAGTTTTTTAGGGCACACGGTGGATGCCTTGGCATCAGGAGCCGATGAAGGACGTGGGAGG
>NZ_POUD01000691.1 GCF_003236395.1 Nonomuraea aridisoli
GAGATCAGCGCCAAGCTCTTGGTCAAAATGCCGCCGATCAACTCGGCGAGCAGAAACGTGCTGGTCAGCGCGAGCGCGATTTTCAATGCACGCTCGTTCCCGGTTGCATGGCTGTGGTCATGTCCTGCGCCCATGGCGAAAGCTCCTTGCGTAAGCGGCGCGGACCTTCTGTACCCGCGCCGTCAACTCCATCTCCGTCAGGCGGACCGCGGTGCCATCTCGCCCGTCCGCTCCACGTCCTCGGCTTCGTCCTTGCGGTGCGCCAGGCGATAGAGGACCGGCAATACCAGCAGGGTCAGTGCCGTCGATGAAAGGATCCCGCCAATGACCACGGTGGCAAGCGGCCGCTGCACCTCGGCTCCCGTTCCTGTGGCAATGGCCATGGGGACGAAGCCAAGCGAGGCGACCAACGCCG
>NZ_POUD01000692.1 GCF_003236395.1 Nonomuraea aridisoli
CCCTAAGATCGCTTGATCCTGAAAATAAAGAGGCGTTACAGATTTCCCGCTTCCTCGCCGCCATTAATGGCCTGATGGGGGATAAACACGACGACATGGTGGCGGATGATATGGAAAACCGCCAGTCGTATGATGCACCGATGGCGCTGGATAGCGATATTCGTCAGCGCTTAGAACTGCTGATTTCGCGTTTCCCACTCTATCCGGAGCAATAATGCCATCTCGTTGGATTTTCGCTCTGATCATCGCACTCTTAGCGCCAGGCGCGGTGGCACACAATTTCGTCACTGGTAAAACGGTTACCCCTGTTTATATCCAGGAAGGCGGTGAGTTGCTTCTGAATAGCGACGACGAAATTCACTACCAAAAGTGGAACAGCACACAGCTGGCGGGAAAAGTCCGCATTATTCAGTAT
>NZ_POUD01000693.1 GCF_003236395.1 Nonomuraea aridisoli
GCAGGGCCTGAGCGGCAGCAGCGCTTTCTTCGACCATGGCGGCATTGCGCTGGGTCGAATCGTCCATCTGGTTGATCGCGACGTTGACCTGCTCGATGCCGGCGCCCTGTTCCTGGCTGGAGGCGCTGATTTCGGCCACGACCCGGCTGACGCCGGTGATGCTGGTCACGACCTGCTGCATCGTCGCGCCGGCCTGCTCGACCATCTTGCTGCCGGCGTTGACCTGCTGGGCCGAGTCATCGATTAGCGCCTTGATCTCCTTGGCGGCCAGGGCGCTGCGCTGGGCGAGGCTGCGCACCTCGGCGGCGACCACGGCAAAGCCGCGGCCCTGTTCGCCCGCGCGTGCGGCCTCGACGGCGGCATTCAGCGCCAGGATGTTGGTCTGGAAGGCGATGCCGTCGATGACGCTGATGA
>NZ_POUD01000694.1 GCF_003236395.1 Nonomuraea aridisoli
ATCCGAGGACGAATGGAGTTCGATCTCGAGTCGAGCGAAGTGAGGCCTACGCTCGAATGCCTTCATCTCGCGGCGATGAAGTGCCAGAACCCGTTCGTACGCATTGCTCTCTTCGCCGCCTGTTCGCGGCTCCTCAGGACGACGAGCGGATTCGAGCCCGCTCCACGCCGTCATCGCCGCAGCAAGAAGTTGCTGTTTGGTCGGACAGTAGCGATAGAGAGTGCCTAGCGCCACACCTGAACGCTCCGACACTTCTTTCATCTGGATTCGATCCGACGGCATCTCTGCAAGCATCTCGACCACCGCCGTGGTCAATCGTCGTCTCCGCTCGAGTTGCCCCACCGACATGAGGTCGGTATCCAGGGGAAACTCGTCGCTGCGCACAGTCACGCGCGTCACGATAGTTCAGAACCT
>NZ_POUD01000695.1 GCF_003236395.1 Nonomuraea aridisoli
GATCACGACAGGTTTTTTCATCACTACAAACTCCTTTGCGATAATCCTTGCAAAATCAGGTCGATATGACAGGTCACCGTCTGGTTAATCAGTTCGGTCTTTTCTTCATCGAACGCGGTCCAGCCGGTACGTAACAGAATTGTTTCTTTGCCAAGACGAAACGCCAGAATCTCACCAATCAACGCATGGGTATGAAGGATCATGCGGGTATCATTGGCGTCGCAGCCGGTCCAGGCGGCAATCAGGCGTGTAAGGTGGCTGTGTAGCGGACTAATCACCTGTTCGTGCACCAGGTGATAGGCTGCCGTGGGAGAGAGCTGCTCACGGGAGATAAATTTGCTGAGGTTGACAGTGTCATCCTGGGTGAGCAGCTTAATCATGTTCCTGCAGGCGCGAAGGATCAGTTCACGGA
>NZ_POUD01000696.1 GCF_003236395.1 Nonomuraea aridisoli
GAGGATTCCATTTTAAAATTTTGCGTGCTTTTTGACTTGCAGCAATTAATGAATCTGGATCTCCAGGACGGCGAGCCGCAATTTTAGCTGGAATGGCTTCACCAGTTGCTTCACGTGCTGCTTCAACCATTTCTTTAACTGAGAAACCAGTTGATGAACCTAAGTTGAAGATGTCGCTATCATCACCTGCTTTAAGATAATCGATTGCTAAAATATGAGCATCCGCAAGATCTAAAACGTGCACATAGTCACGTACGTTCGTACCATCTGGAGTATGATAGTCATCTCCAAAAATTTGTAATTGGTCACGTTTACCTAGAGCCACTTGCAAGATAATTGGTGTTAAATGAGTTTCTGGTCCATGATCTTCGCCAATTGAACCATCTGGATAGGCTCCTGCTACGTTAAAGT
>NZ_POUD01000697.1 GCF_003236395.1 Nonomuraea aridisoli
CATCTGGGCCACCGGCGAACGGAACTGAACAACCGTAGGGGAGAGGGCCCCACCGAACGCCCCGCACACCCCGGCCGCGCGCCCTCACACCAGCGTCAGCTGCGCCGCCCGCGGCCGCACCCGAACCGGCTCCGGCGCCCCGCACGCCATCCCGTACACCCGGCACAACTCGCCGATCTGCTCCGTGATCCGCCCCTCATACTGCGGCGACGGCAACCCCGCACCGTCGTACAACTCCTCATAACGCCCCACCAACTGCGGATGCGCCTGCACCAGCCACTCCAGATACCACTCACGCGTCCCCGCGGGCAGCCGCAACACCACCGGCTCCACCACCCGCGCCCCCGCCGACGCGATCCGCCGCACCGTCGCCCCCAGCTGATCCGCCGCGTCACTCAGCAACGGCAACAC
>NZ_POUD01000698.1 GCF_003236395.1 Nonomuraea aridisoli
GACTTACCCTTATCGCACTACAATGGTACTCAACACCTATCAGTACAGGGAAACTACAATGATTGACCCGAAAAAAATTGAGCAAATCGCTCGCCAGGTTCACGAATCAATGCCTAAAGGAATCAGGGAGTTCGGGGAAGATGTGGAGAAAAAAATCCGCCAAACCCTACAAGCGCAGCTGACGCGCCTCGACCTTGTAAGCCGTGAAGAGTTCGACGTCCAAACGCAAGTCCTGTTACGGACTCGTGAAAAACTGGCGCTGCTTGAACAAAGAATGAGCGAACTGGAAAATCGCAGTACTGAGATTAAAAAGCAGCCAGATCCAGAGACTCTCCCCCCAACGCTGTAAACATTTGTCTTTAATGCACTGTAAATTATGAATTAATCCTCTAATTTACAGTGCTTTCTA
>NZ_POUD01000069.1 GCF_003236395.1 Nonomuraea aridisoli
TTGGCATCGGTCGATGATCAGGCGACGGCACCGGCGCCCGGCAGGAAGCGGCCGGAGCGGAGGTCCAAGGGCCGGCCGTTCTCGGCGACGAGGGTGCCGCGCAGGTAGGTGCGGACGACCCGTCCCGCGTTGATGGCCGACCGGTACGGCACCGCGGCTTACGCGTCGCTGAGCGGGGCCCTGGCGTTGCCGATCACGGTGGCGAAGGCGGTCGCGCCACTGCTGGCGGCCGGACTCGCCCAGGTGGCCGGCCACCCGGCCGTGATGGGAGCGGTAGCCGCCGCCTGCGCCCTCGGCGCCCTGTCTTTGATCGCGTACGAACGAGACGGCCGCCCCCGCGACGAAGCCGCCGACAGCGAACTCTCCGGCGCGGGCCGGCCTACTGGCGACACCGCACCCTTCAGCAGCAGCCGACCTCCCGGCGGAGGTGAGCCCTCCCGCGACAATCGGCCTCCTGGCAACAGCGAACCCTCGGGCGGAAGCCGACCTTCCAACGACACCGAACCTTCAGGCAACAACCAACCTTCAGGCGACGGCGGTGGTCGGCCTTCCAGCGACATCGGGCCCTCGGGCGGTGTCGGCCGCCCTGAGCCGAGCCATCCCTCCGGCGGCGACGCACCTATCCGTGACCGCGAACCTTTCCGTGGCGCCGACCGCCTCGGCCCGGGCCGTTCTGTCGGCGACGGCGAGCATACTGACGGCAGGCGTTCCCCCGGTGACGAGCGTTCCGGTTCGGGCCCTCCTACGGGCGGGGCCGAGCGCACGAGCGGCGGCGGGCGTTCTGCCGGTGGCGGGCACCCGAGCTCGGGCCTTCCTACTGGCGGTGGCGGGGAATCGTGACGGCGTGCCGGCACGAACCCTCCTGCCGGAGACGGCGGAAGGACGAGCAGCACCGAGCGCGCCGACGGCGGTGGGCGAGCCGGCGGGGCGTTCCTCCGGGCGATGGGGAGCGTGCCGGCGGCGGTAGGCGGACGGAAGCCGCGTCGTTCCGGTGACGGTGGTGGCGTATGGAGGCGGCGTCGTTCCCGTGACGGCGGTGGGCGTACGGAGGGGGCGCAGGCGTGAGTACGGTAGTGCGTACCGGCCGATTCGCGGGCCGCGGAGGCCGCGTCCGCCGTCGGCGGAAATGACGATCCGTTCACCCCCGAACACGTAAGGTAGCCGCATGGATACCCCCTCCGACGTTCTGCACCGCGTGTTCGGCTACGACTCGTTCCGGGCGGGCCAGCAGGAGATCATCGACCACGTCGTGGACGGCGGCGACGCGCTCGTCCTGATGCCCACCGGCGGCGGCAAGTCGCTGTGCTACCAGATCCCGGCGCTGGTCCGCCGCGGCGTCGGCGTGGTCATCTCCCCGCTGATCGCGTTGATGCAGGACCAGGTCGACGCGCTGCGGGCGCTGGGCGTGCGGGCGGGGTTCCTCAACTCGACGCAGGGCTTCGACGAGCGGCAGCTCGTCGAGTCGGAGTTCCTGGCGGGCGAGCTCGACCTGCTCTACCTCGCGCCCGAGCGGCTGCGCCTGGAGGCCACGCTGCGGCTGCTGGGCAAGGGCGACATCTCGGTGTTCGCCATCGACGAGGCCCACTGCGTGGCGCAGTGGGGTCACGACTTCCGCCCCGACTACCTGGAGCTGTCCAAGCTGCGTGAGCTCTGGCCCGACGTGCCGCGCATCGCGCTGACGGCCACCGCCACTCCCGCGACCCACGCCGAGATTTCCTCCCGGCTCGGCCTCGACCAGGCCCGCCACTTCGTGGCCGGCTTCGACCGGCCCAACATCCACTACCGCATCACCGCCAAGAGCGAGCCGAAGCGCCAGCTCCTGGAGTTCCTGCGCGAGGAGCATCAGGGCGACTCCGGCATCGTCTACTGCCTGTCGCGCTCCTCGGTGGAGAAGATCGCCGAGTTCCTCAACGACAACGGCATCGCCGCGGTGCCCTACCACGCGGGCCTCGACGCCGCCACCCGCGCCCACCACCAGGCCCGTTTCCTGCGCGAAGACGGCCTGATCGTGGTGGCCACGATCGCGTTCGGCATGGGCATCGACAAGCCCGACGTGCGGTTCGTCGCCCACCTCGACCTGCCCAAGTCGGTGGAGGGCTACTACCAGGAGACCGGCCGGGCGGGCCGCGACGGCCTGCCCGCCACCGCGTGGATGGCCTACGGTCTGCAGGACGTCGTGCAACACCGGCGCATGGCGCTGGAGGGCGACGACGCCCACCGCCGCCGTCAGGTGCTCCACCTCGACGCGATGCTGGCGCTGTGCGAGACCGTGAGCTGCCGCCGGGTGATGCTGCTCGACTACTTCGGCCAGCAGGGCTCGCAGCCGTGCGGAAACTGCGACACCTGCCAGACCCCGCCCGAGTCGTGGGACGGCACGGTCGCCGCCCAGAAGGTGCTGTCCGCCGTGTGGCGGCTGGCCAACGAGCGGCGGCAGAAGTTCGGCGTGGGGCAGGTGGTCGACATCCTGCTCGGCAAGAAGACCGCCAAGGTGCTGCAGCACGGCCACGACACGCTGAAGGTCTTCGGCGTCGGCGCCGACCTGGGCAACGCGGAGTGGCACGGCGTGGTGCGGCAGCTGCTGGCGCAGGGGCTGCTCGCGGTGGAGTCCGACTACGGGGCGCTGGTGCTGACCGAGGCGAGCTCGGCCGTGCTGAAGGGCGAGCGTCAGGTGCTGCTGCGCCGCGACACCCTGCGCCCCGCCCGCGCGAAGGTCTCCTCCCCCGCCAAGGGCCAGGCCGCGGCCGAGCTGCCGGCGGAGGCCGCCCCCGTCTTCGAGCGCCTGCGTGCCTGGCGCGCCGGGGTCGCCAAGGAGCAGGGCGTGCCGGCGTACGTCATCTTCCACGACGCCACGCTGCGCGAGATCGCGACCCGCGCCCCGTCCTCCCTGTCCGAGCTGAGCACGGTCAACGGCGTCGGCGAAAACAAACTCGCCAAATACGGCGAACAAGTCCTCGAAACGCTACAGGCCACCACGTGACCCTGGTCGAACATCCACAGGGATGTGCGCAGGCGAATGGCACCCCGAACACGGCAAGGCGATCACCGCATGCAGGTGACGCCTTGAGTCCGGCCCAAGGCGATCACCGCACGCACGCGACGCCCTGAAGACCGCCCAAGGGGATCACCGCACGCGCGTGACGCCTTGAACAGGGTCGAAGGAGATCAGCGCATGCGAGTGGTATCCCTGCACACGGTGGACAGGGGATGTGGCCACCCGCTCGCGTAATGGGGCTCGCCGGTCTGTTGGCGTCCGAGTGAGCTGCGCGTGTTGCGGTGGCGTTCGGTGGGGCGGGGCGGGTGAACGGCCATCCATCGCTACGCCCCATTGGCGCGTGATCACGCTGGTACTGGGGTTGGCGTCGGCTGGCCGCGGCTCTTCCTCCAGGATGCGCCGTTCGGTGGCGGCGGCGTCCGGGGGTTGAGGCCGGCGCGGATCGTTCGCGACGGGCATGCCGCCGTGCCTCAGCGGGCAGGCGGCCGGTTGCCGTGCAGGCAGCGGCCCGTTGCTTCATGGCGTGGTCGGCGGTTCGTTCCGGTAGGCGTGGTGGAGCAGGTGGACGAAAGATGGGGCTTCGGGCAGGGGTACGGGACCGATGCGATGTACCGGCACGCCGGGGGTCCATGAGTTCATGACCACGGCGCCCGACAGGGCCGGCAGGTCGGTGAGCGTGATCTCCTGGACGCGCTGGGGCACGCCGAGGCGATCCAGCCGGCGGCGGACGATGGCCATCGTGGTGCCGCCCAGCATCGCGGCCTCGGGCCACACCACCGCGGTGCCGTCCCAGAAGGCGAGGTTCCAGATCGATCCTTCGCTGAGCCGGCCCCGACGGTCGACGAAGGCCGCGTCGTCGAAGCCTTGGTGGGCGGCCTGGCGGAGGAAGTAGGTCTTGGCCACCTCTCCGACGTGCTTCACGGCCGGGAGCACCCGTTCGTACTCGACGGCCGCCAGGGCGAGCGGTCCTCGCGGGCCGGAGGCGGCAGGTCCGGTGCGGACGAGCAGTTCCGGCTCCACGTCATCCCCGGCCACGGTGAATTCGCCCGCCGGCGAGTACACCGTCGCCGTCAGCGACAGATCAGCCGGGCCGGCCTGAAGCGCCGCCCGCAGGCAGGTCCGTACCCGATCGTCGGGCAGGGCCCGGCCGAAGAGCTCCATGGAGGCGGACCGCAACCGCTCCAGGTGGAGATCGAGACCGCGTACCCGGCCCTCACGCACCTGCATGGCGGTGAAGTGGGCATAGCCCGCGAAGGCGAGCGGCGCCAGCTCCTCGGCGCTCGCCGCGCGACCATTACGTTGCACGACAAAAGTGGACATGTGGCACTCCCGCAAGACGACATCGAAGGACGACCGGACCGGAATGGTCGCCACGGAGGCGACGTTAGGGCTTCACATCGATGACAAGGTCAACCTGTGGTTGGGGCGGGGTCACATGCTGATCGGGGAATTGTCGCGGCGAACCGGGGTCAGTACGCGGCTGCTGCGCTATTACGAAGCGCAGGGGTTGCTCGACGTCAGGCGTGGGTCCAACGGTTATCGCCACTACGACGACGACTCCGTGGTCACCGTGCGGCAGGTGCGCGCGCTGCTGCGGGCGGGCCTGTCCACGGAGGTGATCCGTGAGGTGCTGCCGTGCGCGCGGGGCGAGCGCCCGGACATCGAGTGGTGCGCGGAGCTGTGGGACATCCTCAACGACGAGCTGGCGGCCATGGACGACCGCATTGACGACCTCCAGCGCAGCCGCAGCACTCTCGCCGGCTTCCTGACGCGATCCTGATCGAGCCCCGCGGGGTGGTGGCGACGGCCGCACGAAGAACGGTCGTCGCCACCACGTTGGCCGGCCCGTCCGCGGCCGTCAGGGTCCCGCCTTGTGCGGGCCTGGCCGGACGGGGTCGCGCCCTCGGCACGGTGTCCTGCGTGGTCGTCCCGGGATGGCCGGGCCCATCGGTGTCATCGTGTCGGCGGGGACGTGCGTGGTTCGCCCACCGGCGCCCATAGGGAACGCCGTGACTTTTCCTCTAGGAGATCGTACGACCTGTGAGGCGGTGATGCGGAGTCGAAACAGGTCAATTATGGGCGAACCAGTCAGGGTCGCGACCGAGGTGGGCGAGCAGGTGGTCCTGCGCGGGCGCGTACGCGGGCACGGCCACCGGCGGGGCGAACCTGGACAGGCGGTCGGCGCACGTCACGAAGAGAAGGGCCAGGTCGAGCAGTTCCTCGGCCATGAGGGGCGGGATCGGACGGTGTTCGCCGCACGCTCTGGCCACGTCCCAGCCGTGCACGGCGATCTCGATCGCGCCCGCCGCTGCCACCATCGGGCCGGTCAGCCGGCGATCCGCGACGCAGACCGTCCCGGCGCCGCCGCCGTCTCCCGCGGCCGTCCACCGTCCCAGCATCTCGGTGGCCCCGTCCCTGACGAGCAGCGCCGGGTTGGCGCCGGTCGGCGCCGGGTCGCGCGGGTCCTCGGTGGTGTGGGGGCAGCCCGCGACGTGGCCGGTGGCGGCTTGGGTCAGGGTGTGAAGGGAGTCGTCCAGGTGTTCCAGCAGGTGGCGGAGGTTCCAGTCCGAGCAGGGTGTGGCGCGGCAGAGGGCGGCCGGGGTGACGCTGTGCAGGCTGCCGAGGGTGTAGTCGATCGCGCGTTCCAGGAGCGCCACGCCTGCTGCCAACGGTCGTCCGTACTCGCCCATATCGCCTCCTTGCCAAAGGAGACCCGTACGTGCGGGGAAAGTCATCGGCCCGCAGAACCTCCCGAGCTGTTGCGGAGTGGTGAGGGTGAGGAGGTTCGATGGTGACCAGAGCATGGATGGGTGGGGTGGCGGCGCTGCTGCTGGCGGGCGTGGGGCTGATGTCCGCGGGGTGCGGCGCCGGGACACCGGCCACCGAGCGGGCAGCGGGGTCGAATCCCAGCCCAAGTGGCGGCGAGGGCCCAGTGTCGAGCACGGGCGCGGCACCGAGCGCCAGTGCGGGGCCGAGCACGAGTGCGGGGCCGAGCGGCGGTTCGACGCCCAGTGCCGGTGCGGGGGCGCGGCAGGGCGACGGGGCCAGTCCTGAGGCTCGGAGTGGGAGTGGCAGTCCTGTGCCGGTGGTCGCCGGTGGCGGGTGCAACGGGAGCAGGGTGATCCTCGGGGAGGGCTTCCCCGAGGTGAAGGGGACGTCGCGGGACGCCGAGCTCTGGGGGCTGCTGTTCGTCAGGGATGCGCCGCTCTCCCGGGTCAGGAAGTCAAGATCGTGTGGCGGATGACCGGCGAGGGGCCGCTCACGATCAAGGCCACCCTCCCGGACGGTACCGCCGCCAAGCGGACCTGGGGCCCGGAAGAACACGGATGGTCGAGCTGGGAACGGCCGGGAGACGAGTGGGGCACCGGGTTCGTGTTCCCGAAACCCGGGTGCTGGAAGATCGAACTCACCCGCGCCCAAGGCAAGGGCCACGTCTGGCTCCCCGTCGCCTCACGCCCGAGCAAGCCCGTTCCCCATCGCCCGGTCTACGAACGAATCCCCGGACGAGCCGGCTCTCCCGTCGGCGGATGCCCGAGCGAGCCCGCTTCCCGTCGGTCGGTCCGTGAGCGAGCCGGCCGCCGTCAGAGGGGGGCGTCAGGGCAGGGTGCGGGTCAGGAAGGTGGTGACGTCGTCGAGGACCTCGTCCTTGTTGGTCTCGTTGAAGACCTCGTGGCGGGCGGCGGGATAGATGCGCTCGGTGAAGTCGGTACCGCGGGCGGCCTCGATGCCGATGCGGCTGCCCGCCGGCGGCACCAGCTGGTCGTCCTCGCCGTGGATCCACAGGGTGGGCAGGGCGCCCAGCGTGCCGCTCTTGCGGATCGTGTCGAGCATGGACGACAGGGCCTCCAGGGTGCGGCGCTTGAAGGGGCCGTGCCACACGAGCGGGTCCTCGCCGTACGCGGCCCCGACCGACAGGTCGCGTGACAACGTGGCCGGGTCGATCGGGGTGTCCGGCGGCTCCGGGTACGCCAGCAGCTCGGTCAGGACCTGCCACTCCCCGATCACCGGCCCGGACAGCACGAGGGCGGTCAGGCCGGAGCCGTACCGCTGGGCGTAGCGGGCCGCGATCATGCCGCCCATCGAGTGGCCGATCAGCACCACGGGAACGCCCGGGTGCTCGGCCCTGGCGCGCTCCTCGACGGTGTGGACGTCGGTGACCACGTCCTCGTAGTCGTCGATGAGCACCCGTTCGCCCTCCGACCTGCCGTGACCCATGTGGTCGGGGCCGTAGACGGCGGCGCCGTGGCGGACGAGCCGGTCGGCCACGTACTCGTAGCGGCCGATGTGCTCGCCGTATCCGTGGCAGAGGAGGGCGATGTAGCGCGGGTCGTCATGGGGCCATTCGCGGACCGTGACGCGGCCCCTGGTGCCGGTGAAGGTGTGCTCGCGGGACTCGGCCATGCTCTGCTCCTACGCTGCTTCGCTCCGGGGCTCGAAAGTACGCCGTCCGCCCAGGATCGTCCACCCGCGCTGGGAGACTGGAGAGGTGATTCCACTGCCGATCAGAGAGATCGCGCCGGGGGCGGTGCACCTGCCCGGGTGGCTGACGCTCGGCGAGCAGCGGCGCCTGGTCGAGGCGTGCCGCGCGTGGGCGAAGGGGCCGGTGCCGATGCGGCACACCGTGCTGCCCCGGGGCGGGGTCATGTCGGTGCGGACGGTCTGCCTGGGCTGGCACTGGCAGCCGTACCGGTACACGCGGACCGCGGACGACGTGAACGGCGAGCCGGTCGCCCCGCTCCCCGAGTGGCTGGCGGATCTGGGCCGCCGCGCCGTCGCCGACGCCTACGGCGCAGCGGACGCGTACGACCCCGACACCGCGCTGATCAACTTCTACGACGGCCAGGCCAAGATGGGCATGCACCAGGACAAGGACGAGGAGTCGGACGCCCCCGTGGTGTCGTTGAGCATCGGCGACGCCTGCCTGTTCCGCTTCGGCAACACCGAGACGCGCGGCAGGCCGTACACCGACGTGCGGCTCGAGTCGGGTGACGCGTTCGTGTTCGGCGGGCCGTCGCGCTTCGCCTACCACGGCGTGCCGAAGGTCTACCCGGGCACCGGCGATCCGGCGACCGGGCCGGCCTCCGGCCGGCTCAATCTCACCCTGCGCGTCACCGGCCTGCGGTGACGTAGCCGAACTCGTCGTCGGAGAGCGTGCGGCGCAACGTCCGCAGCACCTTGGCCGGGTCGTCGCCGGGGAACTCCACGTAGTACGGCTTCCCGTCGCGGCCGAACGTGATCGCCGAGCCACCCTCCCACTCGCCGAGCAGGTCGGCCCCGTGCTCGAAGGCGCCGTCGGGCTCGAACCCGAGCGCGCGGGCGTGGTCGATGGAGCCGAGCACGAGGTGCTGAGCCAGGTCGAACGGCGCCTCCTGCCAGCCTCGGTAGTCGCTGAAGAAGTATTCGCGGAACTGGCTCAGCATGCGGTCGTCGATCACGTCGGGACCGATGGCGCTCTTCACGCCCATGCAGTAGACGTCGGCGAGGTAGCCGCAGACGCGCAGCTTGTCATAGCCGTGCCGCCGCGCGACGAGCACGCTGACCATGCCGCCGCCGCCCGACTCGGGCTCCTTGTCCACCCAGCCGCGCGCCGGATCGACGCCGAGCCCCTCGCTCCAGCCGACGTTGATCCAGCACCCGGCCACCTCGGCCGCGCCGGTGTCGGGCGTCTCGGCGGCGATGGCGCGCACGAGCGGCGCGACGACCGACGGGGCGACCTTGAGCGCGCGGGCGATCTCCTTGGGCGACTTGCCCTGCCGGCGCAGCTCTCGTACCTGGTCCTTCAGTGTCATTGAGGCAGCGTAGCGCGGCTATGAGAGGCGGCGGGCTAGCCAGGCCAGCGCGAGCGGGTAGCGGTATTCGATGCCGCCGTGGCCGGCGTCGAACAGCTCGAAACAGACCCGATCATCCGGTACGCCCGCCGCCTCGATCGCCCGGCGGAACGCCACGGCGCCGAAATCCAGGAAGTACTCGTCCCGTTTGCCGGCGTCCACCCAGATCGCGCGCATCGACCGCAGCGCCTCGGCGTACTCCGGCCGGCCGGCCATCGTGACCGGGTCGCGCTCGACCCAGCGCCGCCACACCTCCGGCACGACCGCGCCCGTGTCGTCGAACGGCAGGCGTACGGTGCCGTCGTCGTCGGCCGAGTAGGCGGCCGCGTAGGCGTACGTCTCCAGCAGTTCGAGGTCGCCCTCCTTGGTGCCGGCGAGCCTGCCGCGGAAGTCGGCCAGGAAGGTCTCGTACGAGCCGTCGTACATGTCGCGCAGCCTGCGGGCCAGGTCCGGGAAGCGGGGACGGTTGCAGACCTCGAACAGCGCGTCGCCGGCGTGCGTGGCCAGCGCCCCGAACACGTCGGGGGCCAGCATGGCGGTGACCATGGCGCCGTAGCCGCCGCTCGACTTGCCGGTGACCGCGCGGTGGTCGCGGTCGGGGATCGTCCGGTAGTGCTCGTCCACCCAGGGCACGATCTCGTCGCGCAGGTACGCGTAGTAACGGCCGGTGGCGGGCGAGTCGAGGTACTGACTGCCGCCGAGGGACGTCCAGGCGTCGACGTACACGACGATGACAGGCGGCACGTCGCCGGCCGCGAAGACCGCGTCGGCCAGCTCCGGGTAAGGCTGCCGGAACGGCGTGCGGTTCAGCCACATGGCGACGTGACCGGTGTAGCCCTGCAGCACGTAGACGACCGGGTAGCGGCGATCCGGCGCGTCGTCGTAGCCCGGCGGGACGTACACCATGAGCGGCCGCTCGTGCGGGTCGCCCAGCGGGTTGCCGCGCAGCAGGGCGCTGTCGACGACGTGGTGGTCGAGACGGCCGGCCAGTTCGGCGGACCAGGGCAGCATGGGATCTCCTCACTCAGCCGGCGAGACTCAGCCGGTGGGACTTAACCGGTGGGACTTAACCGGTGGACGACGTCACGGTGTCGACGCCCGCCTGGCCGACGGATCGCCCCGAGACCAGCACGAGGGCGATGTTGCGCAGGTCGGCGAGGCGTTCGAGCGGATCGCCGGCGACCGCTATGAGGTCGGCCCGTTTGCCGGGGTCGAGGCTGCCGGCGACGTGTCCGACCCCGCAGGCGTCCGCGGCGCGTACGGTGGCCAGCTCGATGATCTCCGCGTTGCCGTGGCCCGCCATCGCGAACACCTCCAGACCCCCGACGTACCCGTCGGTCTCGTTGGCGATGCCGCCGACGGCGAACCCGGAGTCGGTGCCGGCGACGAGCCGGACACCGGCCTCGCGCATGGCGCTGACGCCGGCCAGCCACGCGTCCAGCATCTCGGCGCCGTGGACCTTGCGGATGCGTTCGAACGCGCCGTGCACGGTCGGGCAGACGTACGTGCCGCTCGCCGCGACCAGGTCGGCGAGCGCGGGATCGTAGCGGTGACCGGACGGGGTGAAGAACGAGCAGTGTTCGATGGTGGTGACGCCGGCCTCGACGGCGCTGCGGATCGCGGCGTGCGCGTGGGCGTGGGCGGCGACGCCCTTGCCGCGGGTGGCGGCCTCCTCGACGACGACGCGGAGCTGCTCGGTGCGGTACTGGGGGATCCAGCTGGGCGGCGCGCCCGGGGTCATCTGGCCGCCGGAGGCCATCACCTTGAGGCAGTCGGCGCCGGCGCGGAGGTTCTCCCTGGCGACGCGGCGGATGGCCGGCTCGTCGTCGGCCTCGCCGCCCATGTACCAGCAGTGACCGCCGGTGATCGTGATGGGCCGGGTGGCGGCCACGATGTGCGGGCCGACGGCCAGGCCCTCCTCGATCGCGTCGCGTAAGGCGATGTCGAGGAAGCCGCGCGCGCCGAGGTCGCGGGCGGTGGTGACGCCGGCGGAGACGAGCTTGCGGGCGTTCTCGGCCATGCGCAGCAGCAGGTGGTGGTCGCTCTCGGGGCTGCGCCGGGTCACCGGGTGGACGCGGTCGTCGAACCCCAGGTGGACGTGGGCGTCGATCAGCCCCGGCAGCACCGTGTGGCCCGGCAGGTCGAGCACGTCGCCCTCCCCCGCGTGCCCTCTCGGGCCGACGGAGACGATCGTCGCCCCGTCGACGAGGACCTCGCCGTCCTCGATGACTTCCCCGGGGCGTCCCGTGAGCACCTTGGCGGCGCGGATGATCCTCATGCGTCCCAGCGTGCCACGCGCCTTAAGGAGGTGAGAAGGGCATCGTAAGCACCGGCGGGCACCGTGGAGGCGTCGCCCAGAGGAAGGACCGCCGCCATGACGCCGACCGCCGAGTACGTCATCACCCGCCTGTTCGACGCTCCCCGGAAGGCGGTGTGGGCCTCCTGGACCGAGCCGGAGCGGTTCTCGCGCTGGTTCGGGCCGCCGCCGCTGACCACGCCGGTGGGCCGGATCACCCTGGACGCCTGGCCGGGCGGCGTGTGGCGGGCCACGCTCGTGGGCGAGGAGGGGTTCGAGGTGACGCTGGACGGAACGTACCGCGAGGTGGTGCCGCAGGCGCGGCTGGTGTTCACCACCGGCGACCCCGACGCGCCCGGCGACGGCCCCGCCTCCGTGGTCACCGTCGAGCTGACCGACGCGGACGGCGGGACCGAGATGCGCTTCCACCAGTACGGCGTCAACACCGACGACCGGCACGCCGAGCAGGCCAGGGCGGGCTGGATCGAGTTCTTCGACCGCCTCGCCGCCGACCTCGAACGCGGGTCATAGCAGCTTCTCGACGTCGTCCAGCTTGCCGGCGGCCCCCTGCGCGTACGCGGCCTCGAACGCCTCGTCGCCGAGGGCCGCGCGGGCCCGGGAGGCGGCGCGGTCGATGTCGTGACGCTCCGACAGGCCGGCCGGCGTCTGGTTGTGCCGCCTGGCGGCGTCCGCCAGCCCGAGGAGCCTGGCCGCCTGCTCGGGGCTCGCGGCGGCCGCCGCGCCCTCCACGGCGAACACCGTCGTCGCGGGGTCGCCGACCTTGCGCGCCAGGCCCAGCGCCTCCAGGTGCAGCCGCATGGCCGCGTCGGCGTCGCCGCGCAGCTCCGTGAGGTAGCCGAGCTCGATCAGGGTGTCCGGGAGGTGCATCGCGAAGTCGCCGCCGGGGTCGCGCGACAGCCCTTCGAGCAGGTGGTTCAGGTGCTTCTCCGCCAGGTCGTACCGCCCGGCCCGGCGCGCGGCGAAGGCGAGACCCATCTCGGCCATGCTCGTGTTCCGCGAATAGCCCTGGGCTGTGGCCAGCTTCAGCGCCCGCTCGCAGATCTCGACGGCGGTGTCGTAGTCGCCCTTGCCGAGCGCGACCCAGCCGAGCCAGGCGGTGTGCGAGGCGACCTCCGGCCACAGCCCCAGGTCCTCCGCCATCCGCAGGCCCTCGCCGAACAGCCGGGCGGCCTGCTCGGCGTCCTTCCTCATCTCGGCCAGCGAGGCCAGCCACTCGGTGGCGCGCAGCAGGCCCCACCGGTCGCCCAGCTCGGTGAACAGGCGGGCGCTCTCGGTGCCGATCCGTTCCAGGGCCTCGTGGTCGCGGCGGGTGAAGGCGTCCATGGCGTGCCGGACGAGCGCGACCGCGACGCCCCACTTGTCGCCGACCTCCCGGAAGGTGGCCAGTGCCCGCTCCGTCAGCTCCTGCCCGGTCGCGATGTCCTCGACGTGCATGCCGACGAACACCTCGGCCCTGGCCCGTTCGCGCCGGTCGGGGACGGCCTCCAGCACCGGGCGCCAGTCGACGTGCTCGCCGGCGAGCAGCGCGAACGCGGCCTGCCAGGCGGCCGCCCGCGCGCGTACGGCCTCGACGCCGGGCGTGGGCGGCACGGACAGGGCCGTCTCCAGCGAGCGCCGGGCCTCGGCCGGCCTGCCGCGCAGGAACCAGTACCAGGCGAGCGCGTTCACCAGCCGGGCGGCGGCGCCGGCGTCGCCGTGGGCCACCGCCGTGTCGAGGGCGGCCCGCATGTTGGCGGCCTCGGCGTCCAGGCGCAGCAGCCAGTCGCGCTGGTCGTGCGCGTACAGCTCGGGCTCGGCGCGTTCGGCGAGCTCCAGGTAGTGGCGCAGGTGCGCGAGGCGTACGCGGTCGAGCTCGCCGGCGTCGGTCATCCGGGCCAGGCAGTACGCGGAGACCGACTCCAGCAGCCGGTAGCGCATGCCGGTCGGCGCGTCGGCGACCACGACGAGCGACCGGTCGACCAGCCGCGCCAGCAGATCCAGCACGTCCAGCTCGGTCCCCGCCGCGTCGCCCGGCCCTGGACCAGCCGGGTCGCCGTAGGCGGGCGTCGGCGCCGCGTCGGCGACGCCGGCGAGGGCGCAGACGGCTTCGGCGGCCTCCAGCGTGCAGCCGTCGGCGTGCGCAGCGAGGCGGCGCAGCACCCTGCGTTCGTCGCCGGACAGCAGGTCCCAGCTCCAGTCGATCACCGCAGTGAGCGTCTGCTGCCGGGCCGGGGCCCCGCGCTGCCCGGAGGCGAGCAGCCGGAACCGGTCGTCCAGCCGGGCGACCACGCCGTGCACGCCGAGCGCGCGCACCCGGGTCGCGGCCAGCTCCAGCGCCAGCGGGATGCCGTCGAGCCGCCGGCAGAGCTGCGCGACCGCCTGCGCGTTGGAGGCGTCGAGCGAGAACCCGCGGGCGGACGCGGCGGCCCTGGCGACGAAGAGCCGTACGGCGTCGGAGCGGGCCATGGTGGCCAGGTCGGCGGCGGCGGGCACGCCGAGCGGCGGCACGCTCCACAACACCTCGCCGGCCACGGCCAACGGCTCGCGGCTGGTGGCCAGGACGCGCAGCTCGGGACAGCCCCGCAGCAGCGTCTCGGCCAGCTCGGCGACCTGCTCGACGACGTGCTCGCAGTTGTCCAGCACGAGCAGCGCGCGCCGGGGCTTGAGCGCGGCGACCAGGTGCCCGGCCGGGGAGCCGCCGGAGGCGTCCTCCCTGATGTCGAGGGCCGCGATGACGGCCTCGGCGGGCGACCGGGACGACTGGTCGAGCGCGACGAGCCAGGCGCCGTCCGGGTACGTGTCGAGCAGTCGGCTCGCCACCTCCACCGCCAGCCTGGTCTTGCCGACGCCGCCGCTGCCGGTGAGCGTGACCAGCCGTTCCTCGGTGACCAGCGCGCTCACCTCGGCCAGGGCCTCCTCCCGGCCGATGAGCCTGCTGACGGAGGCGGGCAGGTTGGTCACCGGGCGTTCCGCGGGCACGCTCAGCGCCGGGTCCTGGCCGAGGATCGCCTGGTGGAGGGCGACCAGCTCGGGCCCCGGGTCGAGGCCGAGCTCCTCCGACAGCCGTTCGCGCAGCTCGCCGTAACTCGCGAGGGCCTCGCTCTGGCGGCCGGCCCGGTAGAGGACGCGCATATGGACGGCGCGCAGGCGTTCCCTGAGCGGGTGGCGGGCCACCAGGTCGCCCAGCTCGCCGACGAGCAGGCCGTGCTCGCCGAGCTCCAGCCGCGCCTCCGCGTGCTGCTCCAGCGCCGACAGCCGCTGCTCCTCCAGTCGGAGGATGGCCGAACGGGTGTACTCCTCGTCGGCGAAGTCCGCGTACGCCGGGCCGCGCCACAGGGCCAGCGCGCCGGCCAGCAGCTCGGCCTTCGTGCGCGGGCTGGTCGCGGCCTCGGCCTCGGCGAGCAGGCCGGCGAACCGGGCGGCGTCGAGCGCGCCGTCGTCGCAGCGCAGCAGGTAGCCGGGTGCGCGGGAGACGACGAGGTTCTTGCCGCCGGGCTCGGCGTCCTCGAACGCCTTGCGCAGCTGCGAGACCCGCACCTGCAGCGCGCCCGCCGGATTCGCCGGCGGCTCGTCGCCCCACAGGTCGTCGACCAGCCGGTCCACCGAGACCGGATGGCCCTCGTGGACGAGCAGGTCCACCAGCAGCGCGCGTACCTTGAGGCCGGGGATCGTGACGGGCTCCCCCGCGTCGGTCCAGACGGCCAGTGGGCCCAGCACCCCGAATCGCATGCTCGCCACCTTATGCGGGCCCGTACCGGCAATGCCGCCCTTTTCCCGGGCGTCCCTTTTGCGGGGGTTCAGCCGGCCAGGATCGCGGAGACCGTCCGGCGGATCGTGTCCAGGTCGACGTCCTCGGCCAGCGTCTCGGGCTCGGGCGCGGCGTCGCTCACCTCCTCCACGTTGAGCAGCCTGCGCAGCAGCCGGGGCAGCACGGTGCGGCCGAGCAGGTCCTCCGCGAGCGCCGCGCCCTCCGCGCGGTCCATCCCGAGCCGTTCGGCGAGGTAGCCGCCCAGCCGCTCGTAGGTGCTGGCGAAGACGGCGTCGAAGTACGCGCGCGAGCTGCCGGGCAGCCGTTCGGCCTCGGCGATGCTCAGGCGGCAGGTCCGCACCTGCGGCTCCCACGCCATCAGCTGCAGGAACCGGCCGCAGAACAGCGTCACCGCCTCCATGGGGTCCTCGGCGTACGCGTCAGGGGTCTTCAGCCGGCCCAGGTACAGCTCACGCACGAGGTCCATGACGGCGAGGAGCAGCTTGTCCTTGCTCTCGAAGTGCGCGTACAGCGACCTTTTGGACGTTCCCGCGCGGACCGCGACGGCGTCCATCGACGCGCGTTCGTAACCGGTCTCGAGGAACACGTCCTTGGCCACGAACAGGATGTGGCGGCGGAGTTCCTCGCCACGCCGCTGGGTGCTCATGGGCGTCCCAAAAAAGTAAACGGTACGGTAGAGTTTACTTGTTCGCGCATTCTCGGGAGATCCCTCATGATCGTTATCACCGCCCCAACCGGAAACATCGGACACCAGGTTCTCGACAACGTACTGGCCTTCGACGAGCCGGTTCGCGTCATCGTGCGCGACCCGGCCAGGCTGTCCGCCGACGTCCGTGACCAGGTGGAGGTCGTCCCAGGCTCTCACGGCGATCCGCAGGTCGTCGCCCGCGCGTTCGAGGGCGCCGACGCGGTGTTCTGGCTGCTGCCGACCGACCACCGCGCCCCGAGCGTCGAGGAGGCCTACGTCGGTTTCACCCGTCCCGCGGCCGAGGCGATGCGCGAGCGGGGCGTCAAGCGCGTGGTGAGCGTCAGCGCCCTGGGCCGCACCACCCCGTACGCCGGCCGGGCCGGATACGTGACCGCGTCACTGGCCATGGACGACCTGATCGCCGGCACCGGCGTGGCGTTGCGGGCGCTGGCCCTGCCGTCGTTCATGGAGAACGTGCTACGGCAGGCGCAGGTCATCAAGGAGCAGGGGGTGTTCTTCGACATGATCGCCCCCGACCGGAAGGCGCCCACCGCCGCCACCCGCGACATCGCCGCCGTCGCCGCCCGCCTGCTGCTCGACACCTCGTGGTCCGGCCAGGAGGAGGTGCCGGTGCTCGGCCCCGAGGACCTGTCGTGCGACGACATGGCCGCCGTCATGTCGGAGGTGCTCGGGACGCCGGTGCGCTACCAGCGGGTCCCCGCTCAGGCCCTGAAGGACCGGCTCACCGGCGCGGGCATGTCCGAGGCCATGGCCCAGGGCATGGTGGAGATGCTGATCGCCAAGGACGACGGCCTGGACACCGGAGTCACCCGCACGCCGCAACATGCGGCCGACACGCCCACGACGTTCCGGCAGTGGTGCGAGGAGACCCTCAAGCCCGCGCTGCGGGCCGCCTGATATTCGCGGGTCAGGCGGTGGGCGGGGCCTTGCGGGCGGAGCCGCGGTAGCGGTCGGCGTCGTAGCGGCGCTCGTTGTCGGCCAGCTTCGCCCGCGCCGCCGCCATCAGGTCGACGCCCAGGACGTCGGCCAGCCGCACGAGGTAAAGCGTCACGTCGCCCAGCTCCGTACGCATGCGGGCGAGCGTCTCCGGATCGGGGCTGCGCGACTCCTCGGCCGTCAGCCACTGGAACTCCGCCACCAGCTCCCCGACCTCGCCCGCCAGCGCCATCGCGAGGTTCTTCGGCGTGTGGAACTGCTCCCACTCCCGCACCCGCGCGAACTCCCGCAACCGCTCGGCCAGCCCCTCCAGCTCAGTCGTCACGCCACAGGACCCTACCGATCCCGCCTTGAACCTCCCGCGACGGGAGGTCGTACGGTTCGGGCATGCACGAAGACGGCGCCGAGCAGCGCTGGAGCATCGGCGAGGTGTCCCGTAGGACCGGGATCACCGTCCGGACGCTCTACCACTACGACGAGATCGGCCTGGTCCGACCGGCGCGGCGCACCGCTTCGGGGCACCGCCGCTACACGGCGTCGGACGTGCGCCGCCTCTACCGCGTACGGGCCCTGCGAGGGTTCGGTCTCTCACTGGAGGAGATCGCGACGGTGCTCGCGCGCTCGTCGGACGACCTGGCCACGCTGCGCGACCTGCTGGCCGCGCAGCTGGCCGCGCTGGAGGCGTACGCCGCCCGCGCGGCCCGGCTGAGCGAGCAGCTTCGCGACCTGGTCGGGCAGCTCGACGCGGCGGTCATGCCGGAGCCGGATCAGTTTCTGACGACATTGGAGATGATTTCGGTGTACGAGACGTATTTCACGGAAGAGCAGCGTGAGCAGCTGGCCCGGCGCAGGACCGCCCTCGGGGACGAGACCGTCGAAGCCACCAAGATGGAGTGGCTGGAGCTCGTCCGCGCGTTCAAGCAGCACGTGGCGGACGGCACCCCGGTCGACGATCCCCGCGTACGGGACCTGACCGCCCGCTGGGAGACGATCGGCGTCGCCTACGCGAGCCCCGATCCACAGGAGAACGACCAGATCTCGGCCGCCGCGGCGGCGTTGTGGCGCGACCACCAGGAGGAGATCAGCACGAGGATCAGCAGTCAGCTCGACTGGCTGGCCCCCGACGACCTGCCGAAGATCATGGAGTACGTCGAGCGCGTCCGGCAGGCCCGCTGACCATCGAACTCACTGGGTGGCGTCCTTGAGCAGGGCGCGCAGGCGTTCGACCGGCTCGGCGGCGCCGGAGAAGGACGGGGTCGCGCCGCCCTGGCGGCCCCAGAGCCACAGCAGGACGTCGTGCGGCGAGCCCGACACCGAGGCGTCGGCCTCGGTGGTGGCGCCCGCGGTCACCTCCACCCCCTTGGCCGACGGCCGCACCAGCCAGCTGTGATCACCCGCGTGGATCGACACCGTGCTGCCCTCCGCCGCCGCCAGGCCGTCGCCGAACTCCTCGGGCCACCTGGCCGCCGCGTAGGCGAGGAAGGCCACCAGGATCTCGTCGATGCCGTCGAGGGCCAGGTCGCCGGGGATCGGGGCGAGCGGCTCACCGGCCGCCAGCTCGGCGTCGACCCGGTGAACGACCGTCTCCAGCGCCATCCTGCGGGCCCAGAAGCCGACCGTCTGGTCCGCGTCGTACCAGGTGAGGGCCGGGTCGGCGGGCTTGCGGGAGGTGAGCTCGGCGCGCAGCTCCGACAGGGCGCGGTCGAAGTATCCGGCGGGGTCGGCCGGCTCGGGCGCGAGCGGCCACGGGTCGGGCCAGGCGCCCCGGCGCATCGCCTCGACCTTGTGCAGGTAGACCTCGCCGACGTGCAGCAGCAGGTCGGCGGCCGTCCACCCGGGACACGACGGCACCGCCGCGCCCACGTCACGCACGGCGGCCTCCCGCAGACGCGCGGCGTCACGGTCGAGCAGCTCCAGATACCGGGAGAAGTCCATGCGCCAATTCAAACACATGATCGAGTGTCCTCGGTCACACGGGGATCATGACCATCACCGAGTTCACCGTCGGCCCCCCGTCCGTGCTGGAGCTCGAGTTCGTCCATCACCCGGAGTGGACCCCGCCCGGGTCGGCACGGACCCCGATCGTCGTCCTCCGGTTCGAGGACGTCCACATCCTGGAGTGGCGCCAGGACGACATCCCTCCCGAAGCCCCTCTCGGGCAGGTGTCCACCTTCGACTGGTACGGCGCCGACCTGTTCATGATGGACACTTTGGCGCTGCGGCTGGAGTTCCGCGCGCGGCGGATGCGCGCGAGCGTGCGCGCTCGCGCGGGTCAGCGGGCGAGGAAGCCGAGGACGTGGGGCAGGACCTCCGACGGGCGGCGCGGGGTCGTGGCGTGGTCGGCGTCCGCGACCGAGAAGAACTCCGCGCCGTGGGAACGGGCGTAGTCGCGCATCGGGTCGTGCCAGGGGTCGGCCGTGCCGGCGTACATGAGCGTCGGCACCCCCGAGGCGGCCAGCCGGTCGGCGAGGCCGGGCTCGCGGGAGAACGCCTCGTAGTTCGCGCGGTGCGCCGCCGGATCGCCGGCCTCGATCACGCCCACCTGGTACGCCGACTCCAGCGCCCCGCCCCTCACCAGCTCGTACGGGTCGTGGTCGGCGGGCAGCCCGAGCGCGGCCAGCACGGCGGGCACCCGCGCCATGAACCCGTACGGGTCGTAGGCCCCCGCCACCAGCCGGGTCAGCCGCTCCGGCGCGCAGGCGGCCACCGCGTAACCGGTCAGCGCGCCCAGCGAATACCCCCAGAAGGCGGCCCGGTCGAGCCCGAGGTCGTCGAACACGGCGACGACGGACGCGGCCCGCCGCTCCAGCGCGTACGCCGCCGGGTCGCGGGGCGCGTCGCTCGCGCCCAGCCCGAGCGGATCGACCGCGATCACCGTGTGGGTCTCGGCCAGGACCTCGGTGTAGCCGAGGTGGGCCCAGTGGCCGCCGTCCTCGAACATCCCCGGATGCAGCACCACGGGCGCCCCCGACCCGGACACCGCGTACGCGATCTTGTAGCCGTCAGCATACGCAAAAGGCATGAAATATCCCCTTGTGACCAGGAACGTTATCTCTTGTAACGGGAGTCATCCTGCGCCACGATCGAGAGGCTGAAAAGGAGGCACTTTCTTGGCGCAACGGAACACCGCGGTAACAGACCAGGCCGACTGCCCGCTCCCCGAGGTGCTGCGGCTGATCGGCGACAAGTGGTGCATCCAGATCCTGGTCGAGCTGGGCGAGGGCCCACGCCGCTTCACCCAGTTGGAGCGCGCGATCGACGGCATCAGCCGCCGCATGCTCACCCTCAACCTGCGCAACCTCGAACGCAACGGCCTGGTGAGCAGGACCGTCCACCCCGACGCGCCCCCGAGCGTCGAGTACGCCATCACGCCCCTGGCCGAGGACATCCGCGACCCCCTGGAGACCCTGGCGAACTGGGCCCGCCACGCCGCCCCGGCCCTGATCGCCGCCCGCCAGACGTACGACGCCCGCCTCGGAGCGGAGCGGTGACCTGCCCGGACCACCCGCTCGTCGTCGTGGCAGCCGTGATCGTCCAGCACGAGCGCCTGCTCGTGGTGAGCAAGCAGGCCGCCCCGGACGTCTTCTACCTGCCGGGCGGCAAACCCGAGCCCGGCGAGCAGCCGCTGGAGGCGCTGACCCGCGAGCTCGCCGAGGAGCTCGGCGTCAGGCCGCTGGAGCCCCGCCTCCTGGGAGACGTCGAAGCCCCCGCGGCGCTGGAGGGCGTCCCGATGAGGATGACGGTCTTCCACGCGCGCATCGACCGCACGCCCCAACCCGCCGCCGAGCTCGCGCGCCTCAGATGGATCACCGGCCACGAGCCCGGCCTGCACCTCGCCCCCGCGGTCAGGCACCACGTCCTGCCCGCGCTGAGGCACCGCGGCCTCATCGGGACGCCCGAAGCGAACTGAGCCCCGCAAGGCCGGCGTCCGCACTTGAAAGAGTCATTGCGAAAGAGAGAATCCCTCCAACTGCTCCTTCCACCTGCGCGTCCTGGCGAAGTTCGGCTACATCGAACGTGTCCCCGGCCAGACCGGGCGCGACCGGCCCTGGCGGCTCGTCGACATCGAGCACTTCTGGGACTCCGAGCCGCCCGACGAGGACGGCCGGGCCGCGGCGACCGCCCTCGACCAGGCGTACCTGGACTGGGAGTACGCGCGGATGAAGGCCGCGGGGGCGGCGGCGGTGCCGCAGGAGTGGAAGGGCAAGCTGTCGACCGGCGGTTCCACCCTCTGGCTGACGCCGGACGAGGCGCAACAGCTCCAGCAGGCCATCTCCCGGCTCGTCGACCCGTACGTCGAACGCTGGCACAAGCCCGAGACGCGCCCGGCGGACGGGCGTCCGGTCCGGTTGTTCCACACCACCTACCTCACGCCGTACACGGAACAGCCGTGACGGGCGCGCTCGCCAGCCCTCCGTTCCGGCGATTACTGGGCGGCTGGACGATCGGCAACTTCGCCGGCGGCGCTGTTGCTCACGCTCGGGGTGTGGGCCAAGGACCTGTCGGGCAGCAGCAGCGCCGCCGGCCTGGTCTTTCTCGCGGTGGTCGCCCCGGTCACGCCCTCCCCGCTCATCGGCCTGCTCGCCGACCGGGTCGACCGAAAACCGCTGCTCGTCGGGGCGAACCTCGCCGCCGCCGCGGCCGCCACGACGCTCCTCCTCGTCCAGACGTCCGCCCAGTTGTGGCTCCTGTACGGAGTGGCGTTCGCCTTCGGCGCCCTCGGGCTGGTCAACTCCGCCGCCCAGAGCGGCCTGGTCCGCGACATGTTGCCCGCCCGGCACCTCGACACGGCCAACGGCCTCCTCACCGCCGTCGACCAGGGGCTGCGCATCCTTTCGCCGATCGCGGGCAGCGCGGGAGACGACCGCCGGCCTGGTTCGCCTGCGGAGCGTCCCGCTGCTGTGGCGCATGGTGATGGTGAGCGCGGCGGCGTTCGGCGTCCTCGGCTTCTTCGACACGGCCCTGTTCGAACTCGTGGGCAAGGGGCTCGGGAAGGAGGCCGCGTTCTTCGGGGTGCTGGTGGCCGTTCAGGGGGCCGGCAGTGTGCTCGGCGGCCTGACGGCGGCCGCGGTGTTGCCCCGATGGGGACCTGCGGCGGTGGTCGCGACCTCACTCGCGCTGGTCGGCGTGGCCGGGGTCGCGATGGCGGCCGACCTCGTCGGCGCTCCGCTGCTCGCCTTCGTGGTGACGGCGCTGTTCGCGTGCGGGGTGGCGGCCCCGTGGCTGGTCGTCGCGATGGTCACCACCCGGCAGCGGCTCACGCCCGCCAGGCTCCAGGGCCGGGCCGCCGCGGCCGCCGACGTCGCCATGATGGTGCCGCAGACGGCCTCCATCGCGGACGGCGCGGCGCTCGTCGCCGTCGTCGACTACCGATGGCTGATGATCACCGCAGGAGGGGTCCTGATCGGCTGCGCGTTCGCGCTGACGACGACCTCCACGAGAGCCCTCGCCGCCGCCGCGCCGCTCGATGACGCGCCCCGGGCATCACGGTGAGGAGACCGGCGGTCGCACCACGAACTGCACGGAGGCGACCCTGTCCCCGGCCGCGTCCAGGACCCATTCGTAGACACGGCCGCCCTCCAGCGGAAGGGGCGGAATCGGGATGGCGAAGCTGAAAGTGAGCGGCACCCGTCCGGCCACCGGTTCCAGGCCCGTGACGTCCGGGGAGATCTCGCCGTCGAAGGACAACATCCCGTCGTCATCCGGGGATGGGCGCACGGGCCGGCCTTCGTCGTCGATCAACCGTACGGAGAAGCAGATCTTCTCCCCCACTTCCTCCCACGGAATCCTGATGAATCCGGCGACAGCCGACATCGGCACCGCGGGCCCCGTCACCGACCAGCCCGCTCCCAGCAGGTTGATCTTGCCGGTGGCCACGTCGGTGCTGGCGGAGTCGCTCAACAGGAGAAAGCCCTGCATCAGAGCACGGACCTCGTGAGCTCCACCGCGCCGGCTCCGCGGGTGGGCGCGGACGCCACACCCTGGATCACCATCGGCGCCGAGGTGGACGCGGTGCTGGAGACCGCGCCCGGCGCCTTCACGACGTGGAACACCTCGGCACCGATCGCGAGCGCGTAGCGGCGGATCGTGGACATGCGGGGGTCGCCGCCGACCCGCTCGAAGTCGGACACGGCGGGCTGGCTGCGCCGCATCCGCTCCGCCACGTCCGACTGCGTCAGCCCGAGCTGCTTACGCAGGCCGACGAGGGTCTCGATCAGACGCATGTCGCGCTCGACCGCTGCGCTCTCACGCCGAACCTCTGGATCGGCTGCGTCGATGCCCAGCAATGCGGCGATGTCGCGGTCCACCCCTACCTCCTGCTATCGGGTCAACCTTATATTCTGCTTCGCCATTCGGCCAGCCGGTCCCTCGCCGTCTCGATGGCCCGCTCCTGCGCCCCGCCGCTGCCCTTCTGGTGGAACTTGAGGCCGAGCAGCAGATGCTCGCCGTCCGTGAGCAGCGCGTAGTACAGGCGGTACTCGTTGCCCGCATGGCTCAGACGCGCCTCGCGGAGCCCTCTCCCCAGCGTTCGCACGTCCCGGTCGAGCACGTTGTCGTGCTCGATCCGCCACATCAGGGTGCCGAGCTCGATGAGCGGAGGCTTGCCCTGGAGGACCTCGTGGATCTCCTTGCTGACGACTTCGGCGCCGGCAGGAGTCGTGTAGAACCGCCACCTGGCCTTGGAACGTTCCCCCACGAGCACCTCTTCACCGCGAGTCGCAGCGCCGTCGACACGGCACCCGAATGTAGCGCGGGTCAGGCGGGGCGGGCCGTGCTCTCGCGGACGATGAGCTCGGTGGCGAGTTCGACGCGTTTGGTCTCGGGGACCTCGCCGTGGCCCATGGCGAGGACCGTGCGGGTGGCGAGGGCGGCCATCTCCTGGAGCGGCTGGCGTACGGTCGTCAGCGGGGGCCAGGCCGACTTGGCCAGGGGCAGGTCGTCGAAGCCCACCACGCTCAGGTCCTCCGGCACCCGCAGGCCGCGCTGACGGGCGGCCTCGAAGACGCCGAAGGCCATCAGGTCGCTGCCGGCGAAGATCGCGGTGGGCGGCTCGGGCAGCGACAGCAGCGCGTGCCCCTGGTCGTGGCCGGAGTCGACGAGGAACGTGCCGCGCTTGATCAGCTCGGGCACCACCGGCAGCCCGGCGGTCTCCAGCGCCGCGCGGTAGCCGTCGATGCGCGCCTGGCTGCAGAGCATGTCGGCCGGGCCGCTGATCATGCCGATCCGCCGGTGGCCGAGCTCCAGCAGGTGGCGGGTGGCGGCCAGGCCGCCGTTCCAGTTGGTGGCGCCCACCGAGACGACGCCCGGCGCGGGCTCGCCCTCCGGGTCGACCACCGCGAACGGCAGAGAGCGGGCGCTGAGCTGCGCCTGGATGCCGGTGGACAGCCGGGAGGCGACGATCACCACGCCGTCGGTGCGCCGGGCGGCCAGGCGTTCGAGCCAGTCGCGGCCGGGGCCGGCGTGGGTGTGCAGGACCGAGATGACGACGCTGGCCCCGGCCTCGTGGGCCGCGCTCTCGGCGCCGCGGACGATCTCCATCGCCCACGGCGACTCGATCTCGGCGAAGACCAGGTCGACCAGGCCGGCGGGGGTGTCGTCCTGACTGATGCGCCGCTGGTAGCCGTGCTCCTGGAGCAGTCTCTCCACCCGATGGCGGGTCGCCGGGGCGACTTCCGGACGTCCGTTGATGACTTTCGAGACCGTCGGGATGGAGACCCCGGCCTCCTCGGCGATCAGAGCGATCGTGACCCGCCTCTTACCTGACACAAATCCGGAGTCTAGCCGAAAGTTTCGGTTTGGGATCGCTGGCATACGAGGTGTTGACGCTTTACATGCCGTTTACCTACGATCCAAGCATTGAAATTATCGGGGGTTTCACGAAACTTTCATCCGCCTGAGGAAGGGACCCCGATGAAACGCAGTCTGGTGCTCATCGCGGCCGCCGTACTCGTCGCCGGCTGTGGTGGGGCCGGCGGGAGCGCACAACAGGAGGGCACGGGCGGCTCCCCCGGCCAGGTCACGCTCGAGTGGTGGCACCTGTCGACCGCCGAGCCGCTCAAGTCGCTCTGGGACCAGCGCGCCAAGGAGTTCATGGCCCAGAACCCGAACGTCACCATCAAGGCCACCGTCCTGGAGAACGACGCCTACAAGGCCAAGCTCACCACGATCACGCAGTCCGGCCAGGCCCCCGACCTCTTCGCCACCTGGGGCGGCGGCGTGCTGGCGCAGCAGATCCAGGCCGGCCTGGTCAAGGACATCTCCAGCGACGTCGCCGACGTCCTGCCGAACTTCACCCCGGCGGCGCTCAGCGCGTACCAGTTCGACGGCAAGACCTACGGCCTGCCGACGGACATCGGCGTGGTGGGTTTCTGGTACAACAAGAAACTTTTCGAGCAGGCCGGAATCACCGAGCCGCCCGCCACCTGGTCGGCGTTCCTGGAGGACGTCAGGAAGCTCAAGGCGGCCGGCGTCACCCCGATCGCGCTCGCCGGCAAGGAGAAGTGGCCCGGCCACTACTACTGGGCCTACCTCGCCATGCGCATCGCCGGCCTGGACGCGCTCAGGCAGGCCGCCGTCGACCACGACTTCAACAAGCCCGACTTCGTGGCCGCCGGTCAGCAGCTGAAGGCGCTGGCCGACCTGCAGCCGTTCCAGAAGGGCTTCCTCGGCGCCGGGTACGGCACCCCCGACGGCCAGGCCGCCACGATGGGCAACGGCCAGGCCGCCATGGAACTCATGGGCCAGTGGGCGCCGGCCACGCAGGCCGACGCGGGCGAGGGGCTCGGCGAGGACCTCGGCTTCTTCCCGTTCCCGGCCGTCGAGGGCGGCAAGGGCTCGATCGGGGACGCGTTCGGCGGCGGCGGCGGGCTCGCCGTGGGCGCGGACGCGCCGCCGCAGGCGGTGGAGTTCGTCAAGTACATGACCGCGATGGAGAACCACTCCAAGGCCGTCGAGGCCGGCGGCGTGCTGCCGGTGCTCAAGGGCGAGGAGAACGCGGTCAAGGACCCGAACCTCAAGCAGGTCGCCACCATGCTGGCCGGCGCCACCGGCTACCAGCTCTACCTCGACCAGGCCTACCCGCCGGCCGTGGGCCAGCAGGTCAACGACAGCGTGGCCGAGCTCATCGCCGGGACGAAGACCCCGGAAGAGGTCACCCAGGACATCACGGAAGTCGCGAAAAGCGAAGGATGACGACGCTCACGAAGGGGCCGGAGCTGGTCAAGGCTCCGGCCCCCGCTCCCGCCGCGCGGCGGCGGGGACGATGGGTGACCATCGCCCTGTTCCTGCTGCCCGCCATCGTGCTCTTCCTGATGCTGGTCGTGGCGCCCATGGTGGTGGCCGCGTACGCCAGCCTGTTCCGGTGGAACGGCTTCGGCGGGCTGCCGACCGACTTCATCGGGCTGGACAACTTCACCCGGCTGTTCAGCAGCGAGATCTTCGTCCAGGACATGTGGCACCTGGTGGTGCTGGTCGCGTCGTCGATCTTCGTGCAGCTGCCGTTCTCGCTGGCCGTGGCGATGCTGCTGCACCAGCGCATGCGCGGGCGGGCGATCTACCGGATGGTGTTCTTCGCGCCGTACGTGCTGTCGGAGGTCATCACGGGCGTGCTGTTCTCGCTCATCCTCAGCCCGGGCTCGGGGATGGCGAACCAGGTGCTGTCGGTGTTCGGGTGGGAGTCGGAGTGGCTGGCCGACCCCGACACCGTGCTGCCGTCGCTCTTCCTGGTGATGACGTGGAAGTACTTCGGCTTCCACATGATGATCTATCTGGCCGGCCGGCAGAACATCCCGAACGAGCTCGTCGAGGCCGCGCAGATCGACGGGGCGACGGGCTGGAAGACGTTCCGGTACGTCACGCTGCCGCTGCTCGGCCCGACGATCCGGATCAGCGTCTTCCTGTCGGTCATCTACACGATCCAGCTGTTCGACCTGGTGTGGATCCTCACCGGCGGCGGCCCCTCGCACGCCTCGGAGACGATGGCCGTGACCATGATGGACTGGGGCTTCAAGCGCTCCCAGGTGGGTTACGCCAGCGCGATCAGCGTCGTGATGTTCGTCCTCAGCCTCGTCTTCGCGCTGTTCTACCAGCGTTTCGTCATGCGGCGGGACCTGGAGGGCGCGACCACCTCGATGGGAGGCCGGCCATGAGCCCCACCAGGAAGAAGGCGTCCCCCCGGCGCGGCACCCTGCCGCTGCACGCGATCGCCCTGGTGGTGGGCGCGTTCATGGTCGTGCCGGTGGTGTACGCGCTGCTCGGCGGGTTCAAGCACAACAGCGAGCTGTCCGGGAACCCGTTCGGCCTGCCGGAGACGTGGGTGACGGCCAACTACACCGACGTGCTGGCCTCGGGGTCGTTCTGGCTGCAGTTGTGGAACAGCACGTTCATCGCCGTCGTCACGACCGTGCTGACGGTGGCGCTGTCGGCGCTGGCGGCGTTCGTGTTCGCCCGGTTCGCCTTCCGGGGGCGGGAGTTGTTCTTCACGTTGTTCACGGCCGGGCTGATGTTCCCGTTCGCGGTGGCCATCCTGCCGATCTTCGTGCTGCTGCGCACGTTCGGGCTGCTGGACAACCCGCTGGGGGTGATCCTCACGCAGGCGGCGTTCGGGCTGCCGCTCACGATCATCATCCTGCGCGGCTTCTTCCGCAGCATTCCCGGGGAGATCGAGGAGGCGGCGACGATCGACGGGTGCACGCCGTTCGGGTTCTTCTGGCGGATCCTGCTGCCGATGGCGCGGCCGGCCATCGCGACCGTCTCGGTGCTGGCCATCGTGGGCAGCTGGAACAACTTCATGCTGCCGCTGGTGGTCTTCAGCCAGGAGACGAGCTGGACGCTGCCGCTGGGCATCCAGCAGTTCCAGGGCCAGTACGCCTCCGACACCGCCCGCATCCTGGCCTACCTGATCCTGGCCATGGTGCCGGCGCTCGGCTTCTACGCCATCGCCGAACGCCATCTCGTCGGCGGCCTGACCGCGGGCGCCACGAAGGGGTGAGTCATGCTGCACGTGTCAGGAACCACGCTGGTCGGCGACGACGGCGCCCCGGTGCGGCTGCGCGGCGTCGGGCTCGGCGGCTGGATGAACATGGAGAACTTCGTCACCGGCTTCCCGGCGAACGAGAGCTCCATGCGTCAGGCCGTCCGCGCGGAGCTGGGTGAGGAGCGGGCCGAGCTGTTCTTCGACCGGCTGCTGCGGTCGTTCTTCACCGACAGGGACGCGGCCCTGCTGGCCGGGCTCGGCATGAACTGCGTGCGGATCCCGGTCAACTACCGCCACTGGGAGTCGGACGACCGGCCCATGGAGATCGACCCGGCCGGTTTCCGCCATCTCGACCGGGTGGTCGACCTGCTGGGCGAGCACGGCCTCTACAGCGTGATCGACCTGCACGCGCTGCCGGGCGCGCAGAACCAGCACTGGCACTCCGACAACCCGACGCACGTGGCGGCGTTCTGGCAGCACCGGCACTTCCAGGACCGGGCGGTGCGCCTGTGGGAGGCGATAGCCGGCCACTACCGCGACCATCCGTGGGTGGCCGGCTACAACCCTGTCAACGAGCCGGGCGACGTGTCGGGGAAGGTGATCGGCCCGTTCTACGACCGGCTGGTGAAGGCCATCAGGGCGGCCGACCCGCACCACATCCTGTTCCTGGACGGCAACACGTACGCCACCGATTTCTCGATATTTCGGGAGGTGTACGAGAACGCGGTGTTCGTGCTGCACGACTATGCCGTGGCCGGGTTCGCCCACGGCGGCCCCTACCCCGGCCACACCCGCGGCGAGTGGTGCGACCGCGACGCGCTGGAGCGGACGTTCCTCAAGCGGTCCCGCTTCCAGCGCGAGACGGGCACGCCGCTGTGGGTGGGCGAGTTCGGGCCGGTCTACACCGGCGACCCGGAGGCGGACCGGCAGCGCTACCAGATCCTGCGCGACCAGCTCGCGATCTACGACGCCCACGGCGCGGGCTGGTCGTTGTGGACGTACAAGGACGTGGGGTTGCAGGGGCTGGTGTACGCGTCGGGGGCGTACATGGACCGGTTCGGCGGGTTCGTGGCGAAGAAGCGGCGGCTCGGGGCGGACCGGTGGGGCTCCACCATGGAGGAGACGGCCGACGTGCTGGCCCCGCTGCACGCGCTCATCGAGGGCGAGTGCCCGGCGTGGGACCCGTACCCGTGGGGCGCCCGCTACCAGACCGACGACCTGATCAGGCACATCCTGATCGCGCAGGCGCTGCTGCCGGAGTACGCGGCGCTGTTCCGCGGGCTGAGCGACCACCAGCTGATCGCGCTGGCGGACTCGTTCCTGCTCGACCGCTGCGTACGCCGCGAGCCCCTGCTCCGCCTGCTCGCCGACGCCCTGGCGTGAACCGGAGTGTCGGACGGGTCTGGTAGGACAGGAGTCCCTGGACCCCCTGCCACCCCGAGGACCCCCCGTGATCGACTTCTGGCGCATCGGCGACCATGGCGACGACTACACCCACGTCTACGCCGGGCTGCCGGTGGTGGCCGTTCCGCTCCCCGACGACGTGGAGCCGCCCGACCCGGGCGCCGTCGCCTGGCGCCTCAGCGAACCGTACGGCTCCATCAGCGAATCGTCCGACTCCATCAGCGACACGTTCGACTGGTTGTTCGAGCACGTCGACACCGCGAAGGTCACCGCCATCGTGATCGGCGATTGGCAGGACGCCGCCGACTGGTCCGGCATGGAGGTCGTCGAGCCGCTCATCCGCAACGCCGACCGGCTGCCCGCGCTGCGCTCGCTGTTCCTCGGCGCGATGACGTTCGAGCACTGCGAGCTCTCCTGGATCCAGCAGGACGACATCACTCCGCTGCTGGAGGCGTTCCCGAAGCTGGAACGCCTGGAGGTGCGCGGATCCCAGGGGCTGAGGCTGCAGCCGATGCGGCACGAGTCGCTGCGCATCCTCAGGTACGAGAGCGCCGGCCTGCCGGCCGAGGTGGTGCGCGCGACCGGCGAGTGCGACCTGCCCGCCCTGGAGCACCTGGAGCTCTGGTTCGGCATCGAGCACCAGGGCGGCGACTCCACGGCCGCCGACTGCGCGGCCATCCTGAACGGCGCGCGACTGCCCAGCCTGCGCCATCTCGGCCTGCGCAACTGCCCCTTCACCGACGAACTCGCCCTCGACCTGGCCCACGCCCCCGTCGTCGCCCGGCTGGAGTCGCTCAGCCTGTCGATGGGCTCGCTGGGCGACGCCGGAGCCGAGGCGCTGCTCACCGGCCAGCCCCTCACCCATCTGCGCATGCTCCACCTCGACCACCACTATCTGAGCGAGGCCATGGCCGCCCGCCTGACGGCCACACTGCCGGAGACCGAGGTCGTGCTCACCGACGCCCGCGACCGCGCCACGGACCCCTCCTGGGACTACGTCGCCGTGGGCGAATGATGCCGCGTTCTCCAGCGGCCACGCCACTGCGCCCCGGCCACGGCGTGCGGTACACCGAGATCGCCAACTGGTCCGACGGCGTCGAGACCTCGCAGGCGTACGACACGAAGGGCGTCCTGCAGTTCGGGAAGAAGGGCCTGGCCGCCTACGACATCGCCGGCAGCACGCGGCCTGGTTCGCCCGCTCGGACCTGCGCTCCTGGGCCGCGGGCACGGAGGTCTCCTACAAGCTCACGCTCAGCTCGGCCGGGCTGGTCAGCAGGCTGTGGAGCTCGTACACGGCCAAGGGGGTCTCGGAGGGCTACGAAGACTTCGAGGGCAGCACCGCCATCGTCGACACGCGCTACACCGACTGGGGCGCCAAGGTGTCGGTCAAGACGCCCAGCCCCAGGACCGTCACCGAGTGACCTTGCGGGCGGACACTACGGCCGCGACTGCGTGACGCCGTCGAGGGGTGATCAGGCCGGGACATACGTCCGCAGATATCAACTCATCGACCAGCGCATATTGGACGTATCACCCCTGGTCCTCCTAGCGTTCGTCGGGTGACGGAGCGACGCGCGATCCCCAGCGGATCGACCTTCGAGGAACAGATCGGGCACGCCAGGACAGCCGTCGACGGCGACCGCGTGCACGTGCCGGGGACCGTTCGACCACTCGACCATGACGTCTCGGCCATGATCAGGGAACTCCATGCGAACGAGGAGTTCGAGCAGGTCGACGCGTTGTTCGAGCGGATCTGGGGGTTCGAGCCGGACAGCCGGCCGATCAGCGCCGGGCTGATGCGCGCGCTGACCCACGCGGGCAACTACGTCTCCGGCGCCTTCGACGGCGACCGGATGGTCGGGGCGTCGGTGGGCTTCTTCGGGCAGGACTCGACCCTGCACTCGCAGAACACGGGCGCGGCGGCGGGACGCGGCATCGGCTTCGAGCTGAAGCTGCACCAGCGGCTGTGGGCGCTGGACCGCGGGATCTCCCGGATCACCTGGACCTATGACCCGCTGGTCCGCCGCAACGCGCACTTCAACCTGGCCAAGCTGGGCGCGCGGCCGGCGGAGTACCTGCCGAATTTCTACGGCGTCATGGCCGACGCCGTCAACCACGGCGACGAGTCCGACCGCATCCTGGCCGTGTGGCAGCTGACCGATCCGCGGGTCGAGGCGGCGGTCCGGCGGGTGCCGTACCTGCCGGCGGTGCCGGAGGACGCCGTGGTCGGACTGGGCGACGACGGCGACCGCCCGGTCGAGGGCCGTACCGACGGGCGCGTGGTGCTGGTCGCGGTCCCCGAGGACATCGAACGGCTGCGCGGGGTGGACCCCGGCGCCGCCAAGGCGTGGCGGCACGCCGTACGCGACGTGCTGGGCGGCCTCATGGAGGAGGGCGCCACGGTGACCGGCTTCTGCCGCAAGACCTACTACGTGGTGGAGAGGAACACCTGAAGACACCGGGGTGGAACTGCGGCGGATCACGATGCCGCTGGTCGTTACCTGCGGACGCGGATCGCGCACCGATTAGGTCTCCGAGCCGCGCCCGTCTGTACGTGTGAGATCGACTCACAGGAGGCTGGCACGATGCGGAAACTGATCTTCGGCATGAACGTGACCCTGGACGGCTACATCGCCGCGCCCGGCGACGACATCGGCTGGAGTGGAGGGGACGGACCGGACTCATCACCGAGCGCCGAGCTGTTCCAGCGGTGGTACGAGCAGATGCGGGCGACCGATCTGTCGCTGTACGGGCGCAAGCTGTGGGAAACGATGAGCTCCCACTGGCCGACCGGCGACCAGCAGCCCGGCGCCACCCCGGCGGAGATCGAGTTCGCGCGCCTCTGGCGGGACATGCCGAAGGTGGTGTTCTCATCGACGATCGACAAGGTCGACTGGAACACCCGCCTGGTCACCGGCGACGCGGTCGCCGAGATCGCCCGGCTCAGGGCCGAGGACGGCGGCCCGATGGACATCGGCGGCGCGACGCTCGCCGGTGCGGCCATGCGGGCCGGGCTCATCGACGAGTACGTGCTGGTCACCGTGCCGGTCCTGGTGGGCGGCGGCACGCCGTTCTTCACCGCGCTGGACAGCTGGGTGAACCTGAACCTGGTCGAGACGCGGACCTTTCCCGGCGGCGTGGTGCTGACCCGATACGAGACGAGGCGATGAGGGAACCTTTTCCCGGCCTTCCCTTGTGTTCCGAGTGAGCTGTTGACCCACTCGCTGAAGACGAGGACGACGGTGACGCCGGCCCGTGCGCTGGACTGGTCGACGATGGGGACTCGTCCGATCACAGCGTCGCGGGCAGGCTCAGCCATGGTTTGTCGGTGGCGTCGAATCCGGTGAGCTCGGCGATCTTCCCGTCGACGATGTGCAGGACCGCGATGTTGAACAGACGGTATTCCGGGTCGTCGGGGGTGCGGAGGTACAGCACGGCGGCAGGCATGCGGTTGACCGTCGTGGCGATGCAGCGCCAGTCGTCGTGGCCGCGCTGGAAGAGCCCACCGGAGACCCAGCCGTCCACCGCGTCTTCGGCCGTGACGATCAAGGTGCCCGGCTCGGGCAGCATCGCGAAGCGCAGGTCGTCGCGCAGCAGGGCCATCAGCCCGGTGAGGTCGTTGCTCTCATGGGCGTCCATATACGACTTCACCACGCCGCGCTCGTCGTCCGACAGCTCGTGCGTGGCAGGGCTCCGCCAGTCGAGGCGGCGGCCGGGCAGCTGCTCGCGCATCGTCACGCGCGCCCGCTGCAGTGCGCTGGTCACCGATGCGACGGTCAGCTCGAGGGCGTTGGCGGCCTTCGACGCCGGCCAGCCGAGGACGTCGCGCAAGATGAACACCGCCCGCTGCCGCGGCGGCAGGTGCTGGACGGCGACGATGAACGCCAGCTCGATCGTCTCCCGCGCCACCACCGATTCCTGCGGGTCCTCCGGGAGCATCCGGTCCGGGTAGGGCTGCAGGTAGCGCACTTCCGAGCCCGCGCCCGGCAGCTCGGCAGGCACGGGTGTGCGGTCGTTGCGCTTCTTCAGGAAATCGAGGCAGGCGTTCGTCGCGATCCGGTACAGCCAGGTCCGCAGCGCAGCGTGGCCCTTGAACGACTCCCGCTTGTTCCACGCCCGCAGGAACGTCTCCTGCGTCATGTCCTGGGCGTCCTCGTAGTTCGCGAGCATCCGGTAGCAGTGCACCTGCAGCTCACGCCGGTGGCGCTCCGTGATGAGCGCGAACTGTGCTGCGTCATTTGAGCGGGCCGCCGCGATGAACGCGGCCCCGTCGTCGCCTAGCAGTCTGGCGTCGGTCATGGTCGTCAATCCTTCCGCGGGTGGCGAGGGGCTACCAAGAACTGACGACGTGGCGGAGGATTTCTGAGCGGTGAAACCGCTGGGCGGCCGATCCCAGGCGGCAAGCCCTGTGCGTCGTCCTCGGCGTCCGGGTCACGCAACGGACGGTGCCGGAGCAGAAGGGGCCAGCCGGGATCGCCGTGGGCGGCGAAGTCCACCCAGGCGTTGTGCATGGCCGTGGCCAGGGATTGTGGCGGGTTGGCCCCCACCAGCGCGGCCATGTCGGGGCTTCGCGGGTTGTCGAAGACGAAACCGAGCTCCAGCGCGTGGCCGGCGCCCATGCCGAGCTCGGGAGTGCGCCAGGCGAACTCGTACATCCAGACCTGAGGGTGGGCGTCGGCGATCCGCAGGGCAGGCGGAAACAGCCGTCGGTCAGAGCAGCGGCCAGCACGTCCGCGGGCGAGGCGTCGGGCATGGCCGCCCGATGGCTCTGGATCAGCGCTGGGTCCAGGCCCATCCTGGCCAGCACCCAGGACGCCACCTCGAAGGTGATCAGGCTGTCTCGGCCCGTGGCGAACAGGGACGGCCGGGATTCCTCGCTGGTGTAGCCGACCATCAGCGCGACCTCGGCTCCGGCGCCGTCGGCCATCGCCTGCTCGGGGTGCCAAGTGAGCAGGTGCCCGTCCAGCACCGGCATGAACGGCATCGACGCGGCAGCGGTGGTGGCGCCTGCGTTTTCCAAGATCAGCGGCGGCGGTGCGGGTGGGTCTGGTAGGACGGGGGCGGCTGATCATCCCCCGACTCCTGAGGAATCACCCCCATGACCCAACGCTGGAGCGTCAACAGCCATTGGGACGACTGCACCGCCGGCTACGCCGGTCTGCCGGTGGTCACCGTCCCCCTGCCTGAGGAGGCGGGGCCGGGGCCCGATCCGGGGGCCGTCGCCTGGCGTTTCAGCGAGTCGGAGGGTTGTCTCGCCGACGGTTTCGAATGGTTCTTCCGGCACGTCGACACCGCGAAGGTCACGGCCGTCGTGATCGGCGAGTGGGACGACCCCACGAGCGGGCCGTGCGACGAGATCAACGAGTGGCTCGCCGGCAACGCCGACCGGCTGCCCGAGCTGCGTTCCCTGTTCGTCGGCGCGATGACGTCGGAGCACTGCGAGATCTCCTGGATCCAGCAGGACGACGTCACGCCGCTGCTGGAGGCGTTCCCGAAGCTGGAACGGCTGGAGGTGCGCGGGGCCGACGGGCTGCGACTGCGGCCGGTGCGGCACGAAGCGTTGCGGACGCTCAGGGTCGAGAGCGCCGGCATGCCGGCCGAGGTGGTGCGGGCGGTCGGCGAGGGCGACCTGCCCGCCCTGGAGCATCTGGAGCTCTGGATCGGCATCGAGGACCAGGGCGGCACCTGCACGGCGGCGGACTGCACGGCGATCATGAACGGCGCGCGACTGCCGAGCCTGCGCCACCTGGGCCTGCGCAACTGCCCCTTCGCCGACGAACTCGTCGCCGGCCTGGCCCACGCCCCGGTCGTGGCCCGGCTGGAGTCGCTCAGCCTGGCCATGGGCTCGTTCGGCGATCCGGGCGCGGAGGCGCTGCTCAACGGGCAGCCTCTCACCCATCTGAGCACGCTCGACCTCGACCACCACTTCCTGAGCGAGGCGATGGCGGCCCGCCTGACGGCGGCCCTGCCGGAGACCGAGGTGGTGCTCACCGATCGACGCGACGACGCCGGGGACGGCGCCTGGGGGTACGTGGCGGTGAGCGAGTGACGAACGACCCGGGCGAGACGTTCCTGCCCGAGATCACCGGCGGCGTTCTGGGCGGGCACCGCGACCATTTCGCCGGTCTCCCGGTCACGTTCCTCAACGAGTCCGTCGACGCCCCCGACGAGGTCGCCTGGCTGCTCTACGACGAACCCGACGTCATCGAGGGCGAGACGGAGTCGGACCTGCCGGGCGGGCTGGAGTCCCTGCTGACGCGGCACGACCCCGCGCTCGTGCGGGCCCTGGCGATCAGCGGTTACGGCGCGTCCCACGCGCCCGGGGTGCTGGCGGCTTACGCCGACCGGCTGCCCGGGCTGCGGTCGGTGTTCCTGGGGCTCGCCGAGGCGGAGCAGTGGGAGATCTCCTGGATCCGGCAGGGCGACATCACGCCGCTGCTGGAGGCGTACCCGCGGCTTGAGCGGCTGGAGGTGCGCGGGTCACATGGGCTGGAGCTGCGGCCGTTCGCCCATGACCACCTCAGGGTGCTGCGCTTCGAGAGCGGCGGCCTGCCGCCCGAGGTGGTCAGAGCCCTCGGGGCGTGCACGTTCCCCGCGCTCGAGCACCTGGAGCTGTGGCTCGGCGTCGAGGAGTACGGCGGCGGGGCGACGGTCGCCGACCTTGAGGGCGTCCTGTCGGGGGTGGGAACGCCCGCACTCAGGCGGCTCGGCCTGCGGGACAGCCCCATCCAGGACGACATCGCCGCCGCCGTGGCGGCCGCCCCCGTGGTGACCCGGCTGGAGGAGCTCAGCCTGGGCATGGGCGCGCTCACCGACCGGGGCGCCGAGGCGCTGCTCAGCGGGCAGCCGCTCACCCACCTGCGCCGGCTCGACCTGCGCCATCACTACCTCGGCGAGGAGATGATGACCCGCGTGCGGCAGGCGCTGCCCGGCGTCGAGGTCGACCTGGAGGAGGCGCGGTTCGAGCCGGGCGAATGGACGTACGTGGCGGTGTCGGAGTGACGGGTGCCTCCGGCCGGGAAGCCGGTCGCGAGGGATGGCACGGAGCGGGTCGATCCCATAGAGTAATGATTTGACTACGTTCCGTAAATTATTTGAGGTGCCCATGAAGATCTCTGCCCGGGTGGCCGCTGTCCTGGCCGCGGGCGCGCTGACGCCCCTCGCGCTCTCGGCTCCCGCCGTCGCCGCTCCCCCGCCCGCGTACGC
>NZ_POUD01000006.1 GCF_003236395.1 Nonomuraea aridisoli
AGATGTGTATAAGAGGCAGGGTTTGGGCACCGCGCCGGATGCCCCGGGCTGAGGCGATCTCGTGAAGGGGCGGTGGGCTGCCTAGGGTGGGCGCATGGACATCGCCACGGCCGTCAAGCTCTGGGACGCCGACCCGGGCTGGCTGAACACCCCTTCCTACGGCATCCCCCCACGCCACGCGTTCGAGGAGCTCCAGACCGCACTGACCCAGTGGCGGCACGGGAGCAGCGACTGGAAACCGTGGGACGCCTCCGTCGGGCGCTCCCGTGCCGCGTTCGCCCGCCTGGTCGGGGCCGACCCCGCCGACGTGATGATCAGCTCGACGGTCTCGCAGATCATGTCCGTCGTGGCCACCGCCCTGCCGGCGGGCGCCGAGGTCGTGGTGCCGGAGGAGGAGTTCACCAGCAACCTGTTCCCGTGGATGGTGAGCGCCCGTGTCCGTACGGTGCCCGCCGACCGTCTCGCCGACGCGATCACGCGTGACACCGCCGCCGTCGCGTTCAGCCTGGTGCAGTCCGCCACCGGGTACGTCGCCCCGCTCGCCGACATCGTCGCCGCCGCCCGCTCCCACGGCGCGCTGGTGATCGCCGACGGCTCGCAGGCGTGCGGCTGGCTGCCCGTGGACGTGACGGGCGTGGACGCGCTGGCCTGCGCCGCGTACAAGTGGCTGATGGCGCCGCGCGGCGCGGCGTTCGGCTACCTGTCGCCGGGCCTGCGCGAGCGGATGCGCCCGCTGGCGGCCAACTGGTACGGCGGCGCCGACGAGGGCGGCTCCTACTACGGCCCGCCGCTGCGCCTGGCCGGCGACGCGCGCGCATTCGACCTGTCGCCCGCCTGGTTCTCCTACGTCGGCGCGGCCCCCGCCCTCGAACTCCTCAACGAGATCGGCGTCGAACGGATCCACGAGCACGACGTGGCCCTGGCCAACCGCTTCAGGACGGGCCTCGGCCTGGAGCCGTCGGACACCGCCATCGTGTCGGTCGACGCCCCAGGCGAACGCCTGGAGGCGGCCGGGATCAGGGCGGCCGTGCGGGCGGGCAAGGTCCGCGCCGGCTTCCACGTCTACACGACCACCGACGACGTGGACCGGGCCCTCGACGCCCTGACGTGACCGTCAGGCGCCGCGGAGGTAGGCCACGGTCATCTCGCCCACCATGCGGCGCAGCCGTTCGCGATGCTCGGGGGCGGCCATGTCGCGTCCGAACAGTGCCCCGAACGTGTGCTGGTTGGCCACCCGGAAGAAGCAGAACGCGCTGATCATCATGTGCACGTCGATGGCGTCGGCCTCGGTGACGAAGTCGCCCGAGGCCCGCCCGGCCTCGAGGATGCGCGAGATGAGGTCGAGTACCGGCGCCCCGAGGTTGGCGAGCACCTCCGACTTGCGGATGTGCTCGCCCTGGTGGATGTTCTCGATGGCGACGAGCTTGATGAAGTCGCGGTGGGCGTCGTGGTGGTCGAACGTCAGCTCGGCCAGCGTCCGGATCGCCTCGACGGGCGCCAGGTGCTCGACGTCGACCGTGCGCTCGACGGCCCGCACCTCGGAGTACGCCTTCTCCAGCACCGCGATGTAGAGGCGCTCCTTGCTGCCGAAGTAGTAGTAGATCATGCGCTTGGTCGTGCGCATCAGCTCGGCGATCTCGTCGACCCGCGCCCCGGCGTATCCGTGGCGGGCGAACTCGCTCTGCGCGACCGCGAGGATCTCCGCCCGGGTCCGCTCGGCGTCACGCCGGCGCGGGCCGCCGGCCGGCTGGGTGGCGTGCTGGGTGGCCGGCTGCGAGGTCATCCGCCCATAGTAATGACCGCCCGCGGCGCCGTACGGCGGCCCGGTCCCTTGACAGCCGCCGCACGGCCCTGCAGCATTGCCGCAACGTTAATTAACTATCTAGTTCGTAAAACGCAGGTAAACGGCGCGTCGGGGGCCGCCGGACCACGCTCACCGAGGAGAGCAACCGTGACCGACAGCTCACCGGACACCCCCCTGAGCCGGGGCACCCCCCGCAAGGCCGCCGTCGCCGCCTGGATCGGCAGCGCTCTCGAGTACTACGACTTCTTCATCTACGGCAGCGCCGCCGCGCTGATCTTCAGCAGGGTCTTCTTCGACGACTCCGACCCGGCCACCGCCACCCTGCAGTCGCTGGCCAGCTTCGGCGTCGCCTACGCCGCCCGGCCCGTGGGCGCGTTCATCCTGGGTCACGTGGGCGACCGGTTCGGCCGCAAGAAGATCATGGTGTTCACGCTGGTGCTGATGGGCGTCTCCACGTTCCTCATCGGCTGCCTGCCCACCCGCGACCAGATCGGCAACCTCGCGCCCACGCTGCTGGTGCTGCTGCGCATCCTGCAGGGCCTGTCGGCGGCGGGCGAGCAGGCCAGCGCCAACTCGATGACCCTGGAGCACTCCCCCGCCGACCGGCGCGGCTACTTCACCAGCTTCACGCTGAACGGCACCCAGTTCGGCCAGATCCTGGCCACGTTCGTGTTCATCCCGGTGGCGGCGCTGCCGGAGGAGCAGTTGCTGAGCTGGGGCTGGCGGGTGCCGTTCTGGCTGAGCGTGGCCGTCGCCGTGGTCGGCTGGATCATCCGCCGGCGGCTGGAGGAGACCCCGGCCTTCGAGGAGGAGGTCGCCCGGGGCACCGTGCCGCGGATGCCGCTGGCCGTGCTGTTCCGCGACCACTGGCGCAGTGTGGTGCGCGTGGTGTGCGCGGCGCTCATCGCCACCGTCAGCACGATCTTCACGGTGTGGGCGCTCAACTACGCCACCAGCGACGAGATCGGCCTCGACAACGCCACGATGCTCTGGGTGAGCATCGCCGCGAACGCCGTCGCGCTGGTCGCGATCCCGCTGTGGGCGCGGCTGTCGGACCGGATCGGCCGCAAGCCCGTCTTCCTCGTGGGCGCGATCGGCAGCCCGATCATGATCTTCGCTTACCTGGCGGCGATCAACTCGCGCAACTACGCGCTGGTCTTCCTGGTCGGCATCCTGACGCTCGGCGTCGTCTACAGCGCCTCCAACGGCATCTGGCCGGCGCTGTACGGCGAGATGTTCAGCACGAAGGTGCGGCTGTCGGGCATGGCGATCGGCACCCAGATCGGCTTCGCGGTGGCCGGGTTCGCGGTGGCCTCGGCCGCGGGCATCGTCTCGCCGGAGGGCTGGCTGGGCCTGCAGGGCTGGGTCGGCGTGGGCATCTTCACCGCCATCCTCTGCGCGATCAGCGCCGTCGCGGTGGCCACGGCTCGGGAGACGTACCGGGTGCCGACCGAGCGGCTGGGCCTGCCCGCCACCCGCGAGGAGGCCGCTGCTTGAGGTCGGCCTGAGGTCAGGCCGGGTAGGCGTGGGTCTCGGTGGCCTTCACCGCGGCCCACACCTGCCGGCCGGGGCTCAGGTCGAGGTCGGCGAGGGCGGCGGGCGTGATGTCGACGAACGCGGCGATGGGCCCGCCGAGGTGGACCCGTACGTTGTCGCCGTGGCGTTCGACGCCCTCGACGGCGGCCTGCCACAGGTTGCGCGGGCTGCCGTCGGGCCGGGTGCGGTAGAGCGCCCCGGCGGCCGGCGAGAACGCCACGAACGCCGGCCCGTCCACCTGCTCGATCGTGCTGAACAGCAGCTCGCCCACCTTGACGCGGACCCCGTCGCCCGTCCCCCGGTACAGGTTGAGCCCGACCAGCCGCGCAACGTAGTCCGTACGGGGCCGCCTGGCCACCTCGGCCGGCTCGCCCTGCTGGACGACGGCGCCGTCCTCGACCACGACCAGCCGGTCGGCCAGCACCATGGCGTCGAGCGGGTCGTGCGTGACGAGCACGGTGGCCCCGTCGAACCCGGCCAGGTCGCGGCGCAGCCGGGAGCGGATCTCCAGCCGGGTGTGCGCGTCGAGCGCGGCGAGCGGCTCGTCGAGCAGCAGCAGCCGCGGCCGTACGGCCAGCGCGCGGGCCAGGGCGACCCGCTGCGCCTGACCGCCGGACAGCCGGCGGGGTTTGGCGGCGGCGTGGGCGGCCAGGCCGACGCGTTCGAGCAGGTCGGCGGCGACACGGCGGGCCTCGGCCTTGGAGGCGCCGCGGCAGCGCGGGCCGAAGGCGACGTTGTCGAGGGCGGACAGGTGCGGGAAGAGCAGGTAGTCCTGGAACACCATGCCGATGGGCCGCCGGTCGGGAGGCTCGGTGTGCAGGGGGCGGCCGTCGAGGGTGATGTGCCCCTCCTCGGCCAGACCGGTGAGGCCCGCCAGGGCGCGCAGGGCGGTGGTCTTGCCCGCGCCGTTGGGGCCGAGCAGCGCGACGACCTCGCCGGGGGCGGCCTCGAAGGAGACGTCGAGCCGGAACGCGGGCCGGGTGACGACGAGCCGGGCGCGCAGGCCGGATGCGGTCATGCGGCGTTCACCCACCGGTCGCGCAGGCTGGCCAGGATGACGACCGAGACGGCGAGCAGGACGAGGCTGAGCACGATGGCGGCCTCCGGCTCGGTCTCCAGGGCGAGGTAGACGGCCAGCGGCATGGTGCGGGTGGTGCCGGGGAAGTTCCCGGCGAACGTGATCGTGGCTCCGAACTCGCCGAGCGCCCGCGCCCAGCACAGCACCGCCCCGGCCACGATGCCGGGCGCGACGAGCGGCAGCGTGACGCGACGGAAGACCGTCCAGCGGGAGGCGCCGAGGGTGGCCGCGGCCTCCTCGTAGCGCTGGTCGGCCGCGCGCAGCGCGCCCTCCACGCTGATGACGAGGAACGGCATCGCGACGAACGCCTCCGCGACGACCACCCCCGCGGTGGTGAACGGCAGGGTGACGCCGAACGCCGACTCCAGCCACTGGCCGACGAGCCCGCGCCGGCCGAGGACGAGCAGCAGCGCCACGCCGCCGACGACCGGGGGCAGCACGAGCGGCACGGTGACCAGCGCCCGCACCACGCGCCTGCCGGGCAGGTCGACGCGGGCGAGCAACCAGGCGAGCGGCACGCCCAGCAGCAGGCACACGGCGGTGGCGATGGTGGCCGTCACCAGCGACAGCCGCAGCGCCTCGAGGACCTGCGGCTCGGCCAGCCGCTGCAGCAGCGTCGGCCAGGGGGCGCGGATCAGCAGCCCGGCCAGCGGCAGCACGAGGAAGGCCAGCCCGAGCAGCGCGGGCACCACGAGCACCCACGGCAACCGCCCGGCGACGACGCGCCCGCCACCTCGGGCGGGGCCGGTCGGGGAGGTCGTCGTCATGGGGCCTCGAATCCGGCCTTGGCCAGCACGTCCTTGCCCTGCGGCGAGAGCACGAGCTCGACGAACCGCCGGGCGAGGTCGCCCGCGGGCGCGTCGCCGAGCACCACGATCGGGTAGTCGTTGACCGCCCGGTCGGCCTCGGGGAACGGGATGCCGAGCACCTCGCCACCCGCCGCCGGCACGTCGGTGCGGTAGACGAGCGCCGCGTCGACCTCACCGAGCCGGACCTTGGTGAGCGTGGCCTTGACGTCCTGCTCCAACGTCACCGGCGTGAGCCGCACCCCGGCGGCCTCGAGCGCCTGGGCGGCGGCGGCCCCGCACGGCACCTGCTCAGCGCAGAGGGCGACCTTCACCCCCGGATCGGCCAGGTCGGCGAGCACCCGGACGTTCGCCGGGTTTCCGGCCGGGACGGCGATCTCCAGCTTGTTGCGCGCGAACGTGACCGGCTCATCGGCCAGGGAGGCGTCGGTGACCGTGCGCATGGTGGCGGGGCTGGCCGCGGCGAACACGTCGGCCGGGGCGCCCTGCACGATCTGCTGGGCGAGGGTGGCGCTCGACCCGAAGTTGAACGTCACCGCCGTGCCCGGATGCGCGGCCTCGAACGCCTCGCCGAGCCGGGTGAAGCTCTCGGTCAGCGACGCCGCCGCGAACACCGTCACCTTCCCGCCGGCCCCTGACGGCTCCGCCCCGCACCCGGCGAGGACGAGCGCCGCGGCGAGGACCGTCAGCAGGAGGCGCCTCACGAGGCGCTCCCCGCGCGCTCGCGACCGGGGACCTCGACCACGACGTTGGTGGACTTGATCACGGCCTCGGCCACCACGCCCGGCTCCAGCCCCAGCTCGTCGGCGGCCTGCCGGCTCATCAGCGACACCACGCGGTACGGCCCCGCCGCGATCTCCACCTGCGCCATCACCGCGTCCTTCAGCACGTCGGTGACGATGCCGCGCAGCCGGTTGCGGGCCGAGGACCGCCCGCTCTCCGGCGACTCGACCTGCGATCGGGCGAACACCGCCAGGTCCGCGCCCTTCACCCGCCGGTGGCCGTGCTCGTCACGCTCGGCCGCGAGCCGCCCGGAGTCGACCCACCGGCGCACGGTGTCGGCGCTGACGCCGAGCAGCGCAGCCGCCTCGCTGATCCTGAACGTCGTCACAGCACACCACCCTACCCTCGCACAATCCACCGCAGAAGCCCCTTGGAATCGGCATCCGCGCCCTCAATCGGCATCATGGCCTCGCAGACGCGTGATCACGCCCCGGGCGGCTCTCCGGTAGACTCCACGGTGCGCAGCCGGGCGCATCCAGTCCGCGGGGCAGGGACGATCCCACCGGCGACACCGCACACCTGGTCGACGGACCTCGGCCCGCGGACGCGGACACGGGCAGACGGAGGTTCGCCGTGCCTGACCTTCCCCAGCGCCCTTCCCTGGAGCACCTGCGCAAGCAGGCCAAGGCGCTCGCGCGCGCCCGTGGCGTGCCGCTGAGCCGGGCGCAGTTCGACCTCGCCCGCGACCACGGCTTCCCCAGCTGGCCGAGGCTGGTGGCGTACGTACGCGCGACGGGCCTGCGGGGCGTCGAGCGGGCGCTCGCCCTGGCCGACGCCGACGCGCTCGCGGCGCTGCTGGCCGCCCGGCCGGGGGCCGCGACGGAGCCGGTCGGCGGGCTGGCGCCGCTGCTCACGCTGCTGCGGCACGGCACCGGCCCGGCCGAGCGGATCCGCGCGTGCGCACGCCTCCTGCTCGACGCCGGGGCCGACCCCGCCTGCCACACCGTCGAGCAGAACGGCGAAAGCAGGCGCAGCGCGCTGTTCGACGCCGTGGCGCGCGGCGACCTGGCCCTCGTCCGCCTGCTGCTGGAGTACGGCGCGCCGCCGGACGAGGACGCCTTCTACCGGGCCTGCGAGCACTCCGGCGGCGCGTTCCTCGACCTGCTCCACCGGCCGGGCTTCGAACGCCTGATCGTCCGCAAACTGGACTTCGAGGACGCGGCGGGCCTGCGCTGGTTCCTCGACCACGGGGCCGACGTGAACGCCTGCCGCGCCCTGCACCACGCGATCGCCCGGGGCCGCGGCACGACCGTCCTGACGATGCTGCTGGACGCCGGCGCCGACGTGAACCTGCCGTGGGACCGCTGGGACGTCGGCCGCCGCCCCCTCGCGCTGGCCGCCCGCTGCGGGCACCTGGCGGCGTACGAACTGCTGGCCGAGCGCGGCGCGCGGGCGGAGCTCGACGCGGTGGACGCGGCGGTGCTGGCGGTGGCGCGCGGCGAGTCCGCGCGCCTGCCGGCCGCTCCCCCGCCGGTGCTCGGCGTGCCGGGCGGCGGCTCCGGCTGGCTGCTCGGGCAGTTCGCCCAGCTGGGCCGCACGGAGGTGGTGCGGACGCTGCTGGACGCCGGCATGGCGGTGGACACCCGCGGCTGGAGCAACTTCACCCCGCTGGACCAGGCCGCCATGCACGGCCGGGCGCGGACCGTGCGGCTGCTCGTCGAGCGCGGGGCCGACCTCCACGACCGCGCCTTCGACGAGGAGGGCCCGACCCCGCTGGACTGCGCCCTATGGGGCCTGCGCCACAACCGTGCCGCCGACGGCGACTACCCCGGCACGGTGGCCGTCCTCGTGGCCGCCGGCGCCCCCACCCGCCTGACCCCGCCGACCGGCGACGCCGCGATCGACGCCCTCCTGACCGGACGCGGGACGGAGGACCGGAAAATCCGTTGATGGGTTCTGTACCGTCCGGAATAGTCGCGGGGATGGAACGAGAGTCGATCAGTCACATCGCTCACGGCGACCATCCGATCGCCGGGCCCCTCAGCGAGACCTCCGTGGAACGCCTGCTCGCCCGGGCGAAGCCGCCGCGCGGGGCGCGCATCCTCGACCTCGGCTGCGGCGAGGGCGCCTGGCTGACCAGGGCGCTGGCCCGCTACCCCGACGCGACCGCCGACGGGGTGGACGTCTCGGAGACGGCCCTCGCCGCCGCCGCCCATGAAGCGGACCGCCGCGGCGTCTCCGACCGGCTCCGGCTGCACCGTGTCCCCGCCGCGGACTTCACCGCCGAACAGCCGTACGACCTGGTGCTGTGCGTCGGGGCGACGCACGCGTTCGGCGGGCTGGCGCCGACCCTCGCGGCCGTCCGCCGCCACCTGGGCCCGCGCGGCCTCGCCCTGGTCGGCGAGGGCTTCTGGGAACGGCCGCCCACGCCGGAGGCCCTTCGCCTGATGGACGCCAAGCCCGGCGACTTCGCCGACCTGGCGGGCACGGTGGAGGCCATGGAGGAGGCCGGTTTCGCCGCCGTCCACGGCCACACCAGCACCCCCGGCGAGTGGGACGCGTACGAGTGGTCGTGGACGGGCACCCTCACCTCCTGGGCGCTCGACCACCCGGGACCGGACGGCGAGGCCGCTCTGGCCGCCGCCCGCGGCCACCGCGACATGTGGCTGCGCGGCTACCGGGGCGTGCTCGGCTTCGTCACCCTGCTGCTGCGCCGGGTGTGACATCGTCCTCGGCCGGGTCGATGGCGAAGTTGTCGCGGAAGACCTTGCCGGGGTCGTAGCGGCGCTTGAGCGCGCGCAGGCGCCGCAGGGTGTCGCCGGGGTAGGCCTCGCGCACGCGTTCGGGGCGCCGGTCGGTCTCGAAGTTGATGTACTGGCCGGAGAAGTGCGGCAGCAGGGCGTCCCAGGCGGGGTCGAGGTCCCTGCGGTTGTGGCCGAACGCGACGAGCTGGAAGTTCGCCGAGCGGCCCGCGTAGGCGGTCGCGTCGGGGGCGACGTCGGAGGCGGCGCCGCCCACCGACCGGATGTGGAAGAAGTACGTCAGGCCGCTGCGGACCAGCCGCGCCGCCGCCGCGGACAGCTCGGGCGTGAGGTGGTCGGCGAGCGCGGCGCGGGTCACCGGCTCCCCCTGGGCGTCGTGCGTGCCCGGCGGGACGTGCATGACCGCCGCGTACGGCAGCACCTGAATGGAGTAGTCCATCAGCGGCGCGGTCGCGGCGAGGGGCTGCAGCCGGCTGACGATCGTGTCGGCGTCGTCGGAGTCGACGACCGCCATCATCTGGGCGATGAGCGGCTGCCCCGGGCGGGGCCGGCCGAGGATGACGGCGCTGGTCACGTCGCGCGGCGCGGCCTCCATGGCGGCTCCCCAGCGTTCCAGGAAGTCCGCGGTGTCCGTGGCGTCCAGGACGAACTGGGCGAATCCCACGTCCCCCACCTCGTCGACCTCGAACTCGAACGACGTGACGATGCCGAAGTTGGCTCCCGCGCCGCGTACGCCCCAGAACAGCTCGGGGTTGTCGTGTTCGTCGGCGCGCACCTGGGAGCCGTCGGCGAGCACCATCTCGACGGCGCGCATGTGGTCGATGGTGAGGCCGTGCTCGCGGACGAGCCAGCCGATGCCGCCCGCGGTGGCCAGGCCGCCGACGCCGACGCCGCCGTAGTCGCCGGAGCTGAGCGCCCACCCGTACGGGGCCAGCGCCGCGGCGACGTCGCTCCAGCGGGCGCCCGGTCCGATGCGCACCCGGCGGGTCTCCTTGTCGAGGACCTCGATGGTGTTGAGCCGGGAGACGTCGATGACGATGCCGCCGTTGTTGGTGGAACGGCCGCTGATGCCGTGGCCGCCGCTGCGGATCGACAGCTTCACCGGCTGGGTGCGGGCGAAGCGGATGGCCTCGCCGACCTCGGCCGGGGTGCCGGGACGCAGGACCAGGCCGGGCGAGCCGCCGCGCAGGTAGGTCGAGCGCACGCGCGCGTACGCGGCGTCTCCCGGCTCGACGGCCGTGGCGGCCAGGGAGGCGGGGACGGCGTCGTAGTCGATGCCCTCGCGGCGCTTGCTCCGCACGAACGCGCTGCGCGCCGGCGCGGACTCCACGACACCGCGGGCCCGGCGCTCGCGCCCGACGGCCGTGCGCAGGGCCGGGACCACTTCCGCGGCGAAGCGCCGCAAGGTCTCCGGGTCGCCGGCCTCCAGTACGAACGTGGCGAACCCGGCGTCGACGACGAGCGGGAGGAGGTCGGCGATCCACTTCTCGGGCGGGCCGGCCAGGAAGCCGCCGCGGGCGGGGGTGAAGCGGCCGGCGATGCGGGCCAGGCGGCGGATCTCACGCGGGTCGCGCCCCGCCTCGGCCGCCGCCGCGTCGATCACGTCCTGCGCCGCCACCAACTCACCGAGCCATGCACCGTCCGCCCCGGAGCGATCCGCCGCGGGGCCTTCCGTCGCGAGTCCGGCCGCCGCAGGGGCGGCCTCGGGGCCGGCCGCTTCCTCCACCGCGGTGTCGCCGGGCGAGGCCGGTGGGGTTCCGAGGGCGCGTGGGGAGGTCCAGCCGTCGGCCTTCTGGCCGGCCAGGCGCAGGAGGGCGGGGTCGGCCCCGTCGATCCACAGCGGGACGGTCCGGGCCGGAGCGGGGCCCCGATCCGCGCCCGCCACCCGGTGGTGCTTCCCCTCGACGTACAGCGGCGACCGCTCGGAGGCCGACCACATCCCCCGGATGACGTCGATCGCCTCCCCCACGGCGCCGGCATCCCTTGCGGGGGCGAGGGCCAGGTCGACCCGGCCGTCCGCGAGGAGGTCGAGGCTGGCCGCGGCGCGCGCCAGGACGGCGGGGTTGCCGTCCGGCGCGGGCGCGGCGAGCAGCCGGACGCGGCTCGTCCGGCCGGCGGCCCAGCTCGCCAGCGTCCAGGGGTCGGCCTGCGCGGGCCCGCCGGAGAAGGCGACGAGGTCGTAGCCGAGCTCCTCACTCAGCCGGGCCAGGTCCATGAGGTCCTCCAGCGCCCCGGGCCCGGCGGGCTCGCCGGGCGTGAGCAGGACGCCGAAGCGGAGGGGATGACCGTAATCCATGATCAACGCGCCGATCCTCGCGCGCTGCGCTCCTTGGCCACCAGCTCGCGGACGAGCGGGGCGACCTCGCCGCCGAACGTCCGGATCGCTGCCGGATCGTCGCCCATCATGATGTACGCCGAGAAGCCGTACTCCAGGGTCAGCACCGCGAGCTGCTCGGCCCACTGCTCCGGCGGCCCGGACAGCAGCCGGTCCCCCGCGGCCCCGAACCGCCCGGACACGTTGAGCAGGCGGCGGACCGCCGCGGGCTCCCGTCCGGCCCCGGCCGCGGCCTCGTCGATGATCGCGTTGGCCTCGGTAATCGCGTCCAGGCTCTCCATGTACGACAGCGACGGCAGCCACCCGTCGGCCTTGGACCCGACGAGCCGGAGCATCCTCGGCTTGTACGCCCCCAGCCAGATGCCGATGTCGTGGGCGGGCGCCGGGCCGCGTTTGGCCCCGGCGACCTGGTAGTACGTGCCGTCCACCCGGAAGCGCGAGGTGTCGGCCGTGTCCCACAGCCCGCGGATGACGTCGATGGCCTCGCTCAGCGCGTCCACGGCCTGGCCGGGGGTCAGCCGCCGGCCGCCCATGGCCTCGATGGCGTCCCAGAAACCGCCGGCGCCGAGGCCCAGCTCGAACCGGCCCCCGCTGAGCAAATCGAGGCTGGCCGCGGCGCGGGCGAGCACGGCGGGCGGGCGGAGCGGCAGGTTGACGACGTTGCCCGACAGGCGGACGCGCTCCGTCCGCGCGGCGACGTACGACATCAGCGTCCAGGTGTCGAGGAAGGCCGCCTGGTACGGGTGGTCCTGGAAGGTCACGAGGTCGAGCCCCGCCGCCTCCGACTCCTGCGCCAAGGCGACGACGTCCTGCGGCGCGGCGTTCGCCGGGGTGATGAACGACCCGAACAGCAGGTCGTGGCCGTAGTCAGGCATGCTCGCTCCTCCTCCGCCCCGCACAGGGACAGATATGTTTTCCCGAAGAATATCCAATGCCAGACGATCGGCAGAACAGCAGGTTCCGCCCGGTTATTCCGGCCTGGCCATCCGGGTCAGCGGCGGGTGCCGTCGGAGAGCATCTCCTCGGCCACGGAGCACGGGTCCTTGGCGGGCTCGACGTCGCGGACGTCGCAGGCCACGCGCGTCAGCAGCCTCCGGAACGTCGCCCGTTCGGCCGGCGAGAGCGTGCCGAGCAGGGCGTCCTCGGCTTCGTGGACGCGCCCTTCCAGCTCACGGAAGGCGCGCTCGCCCTCGGGGGTGGCCACGATGCGGCGCCGGCGGCGGTCGGCGGGGTTGAGCCGCCGCTCCACCAGACCCGCCCGGACCAGGTCGTCGATCAGGTACGTCAGCACGGTCCTGTCGATGCCGAGATGGGCGGCCAGGGCGAGCTGGGTCGGGTGGTCGCCGCCCACGACGGCGGCGAGCGTCTGGTAACCGCGCGGCCCGTGCGGGAAGTCGCCGATCACGGAGACGACGGAGCTCTGGTAGGCGCGCAGCAGCACCCCGAGCGTCCAGCCGAAGTTCTCCCCCGCATCGCGGGAGGTTTCCTCAGGGGTCGCTTCGGGTCGCTGGGTGCTCATGCGCGCATCTTACCCACGTCGGTGCGCCGTCAGATTTTCCGGCCGGCCAAAGCATCTGTCACACCACACATCTTGAGGATGACCCGGAAGTCATCCTTGAGTCGGATGGACCTGTCATGCCTTCTGCTCAATGATCGGGTTTTCCCGATGATTGGGCGTGATATGCGAAGAACAGCGTTGATCCTCGGCCTCTTAGGCTCCCTCACCCTGTCCCTCCTGCCCGCGGTCCCCGCCTTCGCCGCGACCGAGTCCATCGCGTGGGCCCCATGCCCCGAGGACGCCACGGCCGAGTGCGGCACCCTCACCGTTCCCGTGGACTGGGACGAGCCGGACGGCGAGACGTTCGAGCTCGCCGTCGCCCGCCGCAAGGCCACCGACCCCGGGGCCCGTATCGGCTCCCTCGTGATCAACCCGGGCGGCCCCGGCGGATCCGGGGTGAACGCCGTCCTCGGCGGGCTCGGCTTCACGCCGGAGCTCACCAGCCGCTTCGACGTCGTGGGTTTCGACCCGCGCGGGGTGGCCCGCAGCCACCCGATCCTGTGCTCGGCGGAGCTCGCCAGGCAGGCCCCCGACACGCTGTCCATCGACAGCCAGGCCGCCTTCGACGCGCTGCTGGCCTTCAACGAGCGCTACCGGCAGGACTGCCGGCAGCGCACGGGCGCTCTCTACGACCACGTCGACACCGGCAGCGTCGTCCGCGACCTCGACGCCCTGCGCGCCGCCCTCGGCGACGACAAGCTCACCTACTACGGCATCTCGTACGGCACCCTCATCGGCCAGCTGTACGCCGAGCGCCACCCCCGCCGGGTGCGCGCCCTCGTGCTCGACAGCAACATGGACCACAGCCTCGGCACGAAGGCGTTCCTCGACACCGAGGCGTGGACCGCGCAGGACTCCTTCGACGAGTTCGTCTCCTGGTGCGAGGCGACCGCCGCGTGCGCGCTGCACGGGCGCGACGTGCGGGCGGTGTGGAAGGAGCTGCTGGCCCGCGCCGACCGGGGCGAGCTGGAGTTCCCCGGCGCTCCCGGTGTCCCGCTCACCAGGATGACCCTCGTCTCGCAGGCGTTCGGGGCGTTCTACGGGCCGGCGTACCAGCAGCTGGCCGAGCTGCTGGCGGCCCTGGAGAGCGGTGCGGGCACGGCGCGGCCGATCGTGACGCCGCCGGCCGCCGCCCGCGGGCAGGAGCAGGTGATCAACGACCCCACCCGGATCTTCTGCCAGGACTGGCTGCTGCCCGTCCGCGACCACCGCGAATGGGCACGGCTGCTGGAGCGGTCGGCCAGGATCGCCCCGGACATGCTGGTCAGCGCGGCGGCCCACCCGATCACGGCGGCCTGCCTCGGCACGCCCGCCCCGATCCCGAACCCGCAGCACCGCCTGCGGGTGTCCGGCACTCCCCCGCTGCTGCTCGGCAACGCCCTGCACGACCCCGCCACCGGCTACCCGTGGGCGGTCAACGCGGCACGGCAGATCGGCCGTGAGGCCCGGCTGCTCACGTACGAGGGCTGGGGACACGGCGTCTACGGCCGCGGCCCCTGCCCGACCGAGGCCATCGACGCGTACCTGACCTCGCTCACCGTCCCGGCCGAGGGGGCACGGTGTGAGGCCGTGCCGCCGTCCGAGGCCGCCCCGCTGCGCGCCCGGCCGCTTCCGGGCCCGATGCCCGGGCTGCCCGGCTGGACGTACGACCTGTCGTAAGAGACCGGGCACGGCAACGGCGCGCCGCACGGCGGCGCGCCGTTCGCCGTCAGCGCGGCTCACGAGCGCGACCGCCCTCCGGGATGGTGAATCGGCGTTTACAAATCCGGCTCGGGGTCGGTAGGTTAGTAAACGAATCGACGTTTACTAATTGGGAGGAACGTATGTCCGTACCGTTCACCTGCTCCGTGTTCATCGGCGTCAGCCTCGACGGGTTCATCGCGCGGGAGGACGGCGACCTCGAGTGGCTCGTGAGCCGGGGTGAGGCGGCCGGCGGCGACCTCGGCTACGACGCGTTCATCTCCGGCATCGACGCCGTCGTGACCGGGCGGGGCACGTACGAGGCGGGGCTCTCCTTCGAGACGTGGCCGCACGAGGGCCGGCACTGCGCCGTGCTCAGCACCACCCTGGAGGAGGGCGCCGACCCGCGCATCACCGTCTACCGTGACCTCGGCTCCTGCCTGAAGGGCCTCACCGAACGCGGCGCCAAGGGCGTGTACGTCGACGGCGGCCAGGTCATCCGGACGTTCCTGCGGGAGGGGCTGATCGACACGATGACGATCACGACGGCGCCGGTGCTGATCGGGTCGGGGTTGCCGCTGTTCGGGCCGGTGGGCGGCGACGTCCCGCTCGTGCACGTGTCCACCCGGACGTTCGGGGCGGGTGTCGTGCAGTCCACGTACGCCGTCGAACGCCGCGACTAGCGGCGGACGAGGACCTTGGGAGATCGCCTTCTCATGGCTCCGTACCCGTGTGGCCCACCTCTTCGCGGGCAGGCGCCCTGCCGGCGACCGCCGCCTCGGCCACCACGCCGATCCGGCCGGGATCACAGCGCACTAACCCGTTGATCGCTCGCAGGTTGACGGACGGGCCTTCCGAGAAGCCGGGCCCCGTGATGGTGGCGTACCGGGGGGCTCGGCCGGAGAAGACGACCTCCAGCCTCCACACATCACGACGCAGCGTCACCACGATCTCAGAGGAAGAGCGGTCGGCCTCGATCTCCCAGCCGTGCCGACGTGCGCGGCTGAATAGCGCATGGGGATGCATCCGGTTGTCACCCTTCGTCATCAGAGGGGAATCACTCGGCTCGTGGGCGAATTCGACTGTCTGTCCCTGAGACGGTTGAGGTGGGGGAAACGGAGCCATGTCCCGCCGACTGAGCGTCTTCCTTTTTGGGGTGGGCCCTTGGGCGTAAAGGTGGACCCGCACGGGGTTCATCGCGGCCGGGGCCGGTGCGAGACTGGAAGTGACGGAAGGGGGCACGTCATGATCGAGGTCAAGAGCATCGACAAGCCGGACGAACGCCGTGACTTCCCGAGGGGCCATCTGGAGCTGTGCAACCTCAGCGGCCTGACGTTCGCGGTGGCCACGTACGAGCCCGGCTGGCGCTGGTCGGAGTCGCTCCGTGAGATCAGCGGCACGGACTCCTGCCAGATCCACCACTCCGCGTTCGTCGTGGCGGGGCGCATGCGCATCCGCATGGAGGACGGCGCCGAATCCGAGGTCGGCCCGGGCGACGTCTTCGACTGCCCGCCCGGACACGACGCCTGGGTGGTCGGCGACGAGCAGGTCGTCATCTACGACTTCTCCGGCCGCATGACCGACTACGCCAAGGCCACCGGCGTCTGACCACCGAGCCCGTCACCGGCACAGTCCGGGCCGGTGACGGCGCCGGCCCCGGTAGACCGCACCACGAAGCGCCGGTTGCGTACGGACGGGACCTCCCGCCGGGCGGGCGATCCCGTCCGTGCAAAAATGCGCGCTATGTCTGTTTTTTCCGATTTTGCTTTTCGTTCCGTGCGCCGAGACGACATCGGTCCGGCGACCGACCTTCTGATGCTGACGAGCGCCACGGGCGTCCCGCACCACGTGGCCCTGCAGCTGGCCGCCGCCGAGGCCGGCCGGCACGGCCACGCCTTCGTGGCGGAACGGGACGGCGGGATCGCCGGCGCGGCGCTCCTGTCGAGCGACCCCGTCTTCCCCGGTTTGCTCATCACCCTGGTGGCGGTGGCCGAGCCGTACCGCGGGCGAGGACTGGGCGGCGCGCTGGCGGACCTGCTGGACGAGCGGCTCGCGCACGAGACGCTCCCGGCGTCCTGTCATCTCCGTGACGACCGGACGGACGGCCGGCGTTTCGCCGAGCGGCGGGGTTTCGCGGTGAAGGGCGACAATTTGGGATGGAGCTTCGACCTCGTCGCCGAGGGCGCCGCCCTCGAGGCGCAGGCCCGCGAGGCGGCCCGCTCGGCCGGGGTGAGGATCCGCCGGACCGACATGGCGATGGAGCCGGAGACCGTGCTGGAGTGCGCCCTTCGCTGCATGCCCGGCCTGCCGAGCGACCAGAGCGCCGACCCCGAGCAGGCGCGCGACTACTTCCCGGCCGACGCCATCCTGCTGCTGGCCGAGTCGGAGGAGCCGGAGGAGGGCGCGCCGCTCGCCATCGGCGTCACGGTCGTGGCGCCACGGACCGAGGAGGGGGCCTGGTACACGATGTTCACCGGGGTCGACGCCTCGTACCGGCGGCGGGGCGTCGCCCGCGCGCTGAAGACGGAGTCGTTCCTGCGCGCCCGCCGCGCGGGGGGCCGGTCCGTGGTGACGCACAACCACGAGACGAACGAGGCCGTGCTCGGCCTCAACAGGTCGTTCGGCATGCGGCCGGCGACGGGCTACTGGGACCTGCGGCGAGCACCGCTGACGTGACGCCCCGGCGGGGGCGCGCCGGGCGCGTCCCCGCCCTACAGCAGCAGGTTGATGACGACGGTCAGCAGCACGGACAGCAGGATCGACACGGCGATCATCATCAGGCAGCCCATCCAGCCGCCGAGCGGCCGCACGTCCCAGTTCCCGAACCTCATGACGGACGGCTACCCGGCCGAACGCTCCGTACGCGGCGGGCACATCATCCGGGCCACATCGTCCGGGCCACATCGTCCCGGGCCACATCGTCACCGGGGGTTCAGGTTCCGGTCATCCGGGAGGCGACGTCCGGTCATGCCATTTCAGGACACTCCGCCCCATGCGTACCACCCTTGCACTCTCCTTGGCGGCGGCGAGCCTGCTGTCGATGGCGCCGGCCGTCGCCGCTTCCGCCCAGGTCAAGCCCTCCGGCCTGGAGCTGTCCCTGCTCGGCCGGTACTCCGCCGGCGCCGTCGGGGCCGGCGCCGCGGAGATCACCGCGTACGACGCCAAGACCCGGCGCGTCTTCGTGATCAACGCGGAGCGGGGCACGGTGGACGTGCTCGACCTGCGCGACCCGCGCAGCCCCCGCAAGGTCGCCACCCTGGCCACGCCCGGCGCAAACAGCGTCTCGGTGCACGACGGGCTCGTGGCGGTCGCCCAGCAGGCCGAGAACAAGACGGCCGCGGGCAGCGTCGCCTTCTTCCGGGCGTCCACCGGCGAGAAGCTGCGCCAGGTGACCGTCGGCGCGCTGCCGGACATGCTGACCTTCACCGAGGACGGCAGGAAGGTCGTCGTCGCCAACGAGGGCGAGGCCGCCTCGTACTGCGCCGGCGCCGTGGACGACCCCGAGGGCTCGGTCAGCGTCATCGACGTGCGCACCGGAGCCGTCCGCACCGCCCGTTTCACCGCCTGGAACGGCAAGGAGCGGCAGCTGCGCGCCAAGGGCGTGCGGATCAGCGGCCCCGGCGTGAGCGTGGCCCAGGACCTGGAGCCGGAGTACATCACCACCGAGAAGGGCACCGCCTGGGTGACCCTCCAGGAGAACAACGCCCTGGCCGTCGTGGACCTCGACCGGGCCGCCGTGCGCGACATCGTGCCGCTCGGGCTGAAGGACCACGCCAAGCCGGCCAACGCGCTGGACGCCTCCGACAAGGACGACAAGATCGACATCCGACCGCATCCGGTCAAGGGCGTGTACATGCCGGACGCCGTCGACCACTTCCGCAGCCGTGGCCGGACGTACCTGGTGACGGCCAACGAGGGCGACAGCCGGGACTGGGAGTGCCACGCCGACGAGGTGCGGGTCAAGGACGCCGAGCTGTCGCCCACGGCGTTCCCGGACGCGGCGCGGCTCCAGCAGGACGCCGAGCTGGGCCGGCTCACGGTGCTGGCCGACTCGCCCAAGGACGCGCAGGGCAGGTACACCGAGCTGCGGGTCTTCGGCGGCCGCTCGATCTCGGTGCGGGCCGCCGACGGCTCGCTGGTGTGGGACTCCGGCAGCCTGCTGGAGCAGCTGATCGCGCGTGAGCTGCCCGGGCAGTTCAACTTCGACAACGAGGAGAACGACTCCTTCGACTCGCGCAGCGACAACAAGGGCCCCGAGCCGGAGGGCGTCACGGTCGGCGCCGTACGCGGCCGGCCGTACGCCTTCGTGGGCCTGGAGCGGGTCGGCGGCATCGCCGTGTTCGACCTGTCCGACCCGCGCGCCCCCCGCCAGGCCGGGTACGTCAACACGCGCGACTTCACCGGCGACGTCGAGGCCGGCACCGCCGGTGACGTCGGCCCGGAGGGCGTGCTCTTCGTCGACGCCCACGACAGCCCGACCCGCACCCCGCTCCTGGTCGTCGGCAACGAGATCAGCGGCACCACCGCCGTCTACGAGATCAAGGCCTGACGCCTGCGCTTCCACGTGACGCCCATCAGCGCGGCCGCCCCCGCCACCACGACGATCGCCATCAGGCCGGTCCGGTTCGTGGTGGACGGGGGCGCGGGCTTCACCCTGGTCGGCGTTCCCAGTGCGTTGATCAGCTCAGGGGTGAGGGGCTCCATGCCCTGAGCCTTGCCGGAGGGTCGCAACGGCTGGTCACCGGCGGCGAGACGCAGGTTGCCCGAGCACAACGTGGTGACCAGCCGGGAGTCTCGAGCACCGGCGAACACCAGGTAGCGAGCGCCCTTCACGAACTCGTATCCGCAGGCCGCCCCCTGCGCAGCGGTGACCACCTCGAACTCGGCGTTGCGCGCGCCCTTGTAGACGTGGTCGGCGCGGAGCTCTGCGGTGACGCTGCCGCCGTCGAGCATCGGTTCGTCGACGCGAACGTCCGTGACCGTGGCGGAGAAAACGGCCGCCGCCTCGCCGACGTACTGCTGCGGTGCGCGCGTCGCGCACGAGCAGCCGGCGCGGGCCTGCGCCGTCCCCGCGAAGACCATCGACAGGGACGCCGCCAGGGAGAACACCGCGAGTATGCGCATCATCATGTCCAGCGGAACGCACCGCGGACGTGATCGGTTCATCGGGCCGAAGCGCGGAGGCGGGCGGTCACCTCCTGCGGCGGAGGGCGACGGTCAGGACCGTGGTGGCCACCGCGGCGACCAGCACCACGGAGAAGAACGGCGCGTACAGCGGCATGACGTCGAGGAGGAGCGCGCCGGCGGCGGCCCCGCACAGGAGCGCCGTCAGCCGGGCGAGGCCGCCCGCCACGCCTCCCCGCGACGCGGTGCCGGTGAACGCGCCCACGACCCCCGTCAGGGTGCCCGTGAGGTACGTGGTCGACGCCGCCGGCACCCCCGCCCCCAGAGACAGCGCGCTCTGCACCCCCATCGCCAGCGAGGCGAGCACGAGCAGCGCCACCATCACGCCCTCACCCGGCCGGCCGCCGGTGACGACCCACGTCACCGCCACTGCGGCCAGCAGGACGCACTCCCCCGCCGCGACGGCCGCGGCCCGCAGGCTCCATCCGCTGTCGCGCCGCGGGCTTCCACAGCGCAGCCCGAGGTTGCCCGCCGCGACACCCGCGGCGTAACCCACCACGGCGATGACGGCCGCCAGCACGAGCTCGCCGTCGCGCAGCGCCACGGCCCGGCCGACGTGCACCAGGTTGCCGGTGATGACGCCCGCGAACACGCCGCCCAGTCTCATCAGGCACAACACGTCCACGGCGCCGGCCGCGGCGGCGAGCAGCAGGAGCAGCCGCGAGACCAGCCGGTCGGGCACCAGGCCACGCCCCTGATCCACGGGTTCACCCGGTGTCGGCGAGGCGGCGGTCGTACCACGACGGGGCTTCGGCGATCTGTCGCATGCACCAGGTGTGCCCCGCCACGCCCGTCAAGGCACCCCTTGTAACGTTCGGCGGCGTCACGTTCGGCGGCGTCACGTTCGGCGGCGTCACGTTCGGCGGCGGGCGCGGTAGGCGGTGGCCTTCGCCCGGTTCTGGCAGGACAGCCCGCAGAACCGGCGGGAGGCGTTCCGTGTGACGTCGAAGAAGACCAGGTCGCACCCCTCCGCCTCGCATGAGCGCAACCGCCGTCCCTGTCCCACCCCGATCACCATGGCGAGGGCCGTGCACGCGTCGGCCGCCCAGGCGTCCACCCGATCGGCCCCCGGCCGGTGGAAGGCCAGCACCGGCGGGTCGCCGTGCAGGCTCGGCACCGCACCGTGGCGGACCAGCGCCCGGTTGAGCGCCGCCACGTCACCGCCGAAGACCGCATGGAGCTCCGCGGCCACACCGGCCAGCCGATCGGCGTCCTCCACCGTCAGCCTTACGGGCGACTCATCCGACTCGTCCCGCGGCACGGGGGTCCAGTCGTGGTGGGCGAAGGCGGCCTCCAGGGCGGCGCGGCGGTCGGCGGGGGGCTCGAGGGAACGGCCGCGCGCCTGCGTGACGTGCAGCTCGTTCACGAGGAGCACGGCGAGCCCCGCCCACCTCCCGACATAACTGTCTATTTGGGATTGACCAGTGATGCGCCATGCCTCTATCGTCACTGGCATATCTTACCTAGACAGTGAGGAACCGTCGTGAGCGCATCGCAAGCCCTGGCCCGCCGCATGTGGCACCAGCTCGAGCCCCTCCACGCCGTGCTCTACTTCTCCCCGCAGGCGTTCGAGGAGGCGGCGGCGCTGGGCTACGACGTGGAATCACGCTGGCCCAGCTATTTCGCCTACCGCACCGCGCCTCTCGGCAGGACGGGCGCCCACCTGGCCACGGCGGCGTACTACAGCTTCAGCCCCCGCACGGTGGCCGAGCACGTGCCCGCCGTCTGGGACGTCGCCGCCCCCGAGAAGGTGCTCAAGGCCCGCGCCGAGGCGGTCGACCGCACCTATCGCGCGTCGCTCGGCGACGCGGTCTCCGGTGACGCGGTCTCCAGTGACGCGGTCTCCAGTGACGATGTGGCCGAGGCCGCCGAGCTCGCCAGGCGGGCGGCGGAGAGCGTCCAGGTGGCGGGGCGCCCGCTGACGGCGGCCAACCTCGACCTGCCCTGGCCCGACGAGCCCCACCTGGCGCTCTGGCACGCCGCCACCGTGCTGCGCGAGCACCGCGGCGACGGCCACCTGGCGGCGCTGGCCGCGGCCGAGCTGGACGGATGCGAGGCCCTGGTGTCGTTCGCCGCGATCGGCGCCGCGCCGGTGGCCGGCTTCGCCGGGCGCGGCTGGAGCGAGCAGGAGTGGAACGAGGCCACGGAACGCCTGACCGCCCGCGGGCTGGTCCACCCCGACGGCACGGCCACCGACGAGGGCCGGGCGCTGCGCGACCAGGTGGAGCGGATGACCGACCAGCTGGCCGCGGCCCCCTGGCGGCACCTCGGCGAGGAACGGGCCGCCCGCCTGGCGCAACTGATCGCGCCGTTCCTGGGCGCGGTCTTCGCGGCCGGCTTGCTGCCGATGACCAGCACCCTCGGCATCGCCACCGTCCAGGTCCCGTACTGAGGGCTGATCAGGCGCGGGCCTCTGGACGCCGGTCAGCGCCGGCCGAGCGCTACTGGCGGCCGTACTTCTTGTGCACGGCCTGCTTGCTCACGCCGATCGCGTCGGCGATCTGCGACCAGGCCAGCCCCGCCACCCGCGCGCGCCGCACCTGCACCGCCTCCAGGCGCTCGATCTCGCGGCGCAGCGCGGTCGTGGCGTGCAGGGCGCGCAGCGGATCGTCGTCCTGCGCCTGCTTCATGAGGGCCGCCAGGTCGTTCGTCATGCACTAAAGGTAATCCAGCAGCAGCGCGCTGATCTCCTCGGGACGTTCGAGCGCGGGCAGGTGCCCGGCCCACTCCAGCTCCAGCAGCCGCGCCCGGGGCAGCTCACCGGCCACGTGCCGGGCGCTCTCCCGGAAGTACGGCAGGTCGTGGCCGCCCGCCACCACCAGCGCGGGCACGTCGATGCCGGGCAGGGACAGCTCGCCCTCGGTCTGCTCGGGCTCGGGATCGGCGGCGAGCTGCACCTCGAACGCGTGGCGCTGCATCGCCACCAGCCGCGTCCGCGCGTCCTCGCTCGCCTCGGGGCCGAGCAGGGTGCGGGCGTTCAGCTCCGCGGCCCCCTGGACGTCGCCCTGCTCCAGCAGCCGCCGCTCCTCCGCCCAGTACGCCCGCAGGTCCGGCGTGGGCTCCAGGTCGGCGACGGGGTTGAGCAGCACCAGCCGCCCGGCCAGCCCGGCCGAGGCGAGCTCCAGCGCCACCCGGCCGCCGCCGGACGCGCCGACAAGGGCCGCCCGCGTGATCTCCAGCGCGGCCAGCACCTTGGCCACGTCGGCGGCGTCGCCGTACGGCCCGTCCGCGCGGTAGGGCGTGCGCCCGTACCCGCGGAAGTCCACGGTGATCACCCGGAACCGCTCGGACAGCGCCTCCACCTGCGCCTGCCACATGCCGGAGTCGGCGGCCGTCGAGTGCAGCAGCACCACCGGCTCGCCTGCGCCCTTCTCGGCGTGCCAGATCGTCATCGCGACTCCACCGCCATCCGCACGCCGAGGCCGATCAGCAGCACGCCGGACAACTGCTCCAGCCGCCGCCGGACCACGGGCCGTCCGAGCAGGTCACGCGCCTTGGCCACGGCCCAGATGAGCGCGCCGTACCAGAGCAGGTCGACCGCCACCCAGACGACGGCGAGCGTCACGAGCGTCATCGGCACGTTCTGCCCGGCGGGGACGAACTGCGGCAGGAACGACATCGCGAACACCGCCGCCTTCGGGTTGGCCAGGCACGTCCCGAGACCGGCCAGGTACGGGCCGCGCCACCCGGGCACCGCCTCCCCCTCGGGCGCGGCCGGCGCCCCCTTGCGGGCCTGCCACAACGCCTGCGCCCCCATGACGACCAGGACGACGGCACCGGTCACGCGCATGACGTCGTAGGCCACCTGGGAGGCCACGAGCAGGGCGGACAGGCCGAACGCGGCGGCCAGGCCCCACAGCAGGATGCCGGTCTCGTTGCCCAGGGTGGCCGCCAGGCCGGAGCCGCGGCCGGCGCGCAGCGTCTGGCGCAGGATGATGGCCGTGCTGACCCCGGGCACCATGGCCACCAGGACGCACGCGCCCGCGAACGCGAGAAGATGCATGCCGCAATGCTGACAGAACGCACCGACAGATCGCGCCTGGATATTCAGCCGTACAGCTTGGCCAGCTCCTCCACCGCCTCACGCATGAGCGCGCGCAGCTCCGGCGGCTCCAGCACCTCGACGCCGGCGCCCATGCGCAGCAGCAGCCAGCGCGCGTGGGTGATCGACTCGACGGGCACGGTGAGCGTGGTCCAGCCCTCGGGGTCGGGCTCGCCGGCCGCGGCCAGCGCAGCGCCGACGACGTCCTGCCCCATGGTGTACGCCAGCAGGTCGCCCATGCCGGGGGCGAGCTTGATGACGGCCTCGGCGGTGTACATCCGCTCGCGGAACTCCTCGGCGTACGCCCGCCAGAACGTGCCCAGGTCGAACCCCTCGGGCCGGGCGAACCGCCCGGGCAGCGTCTCCACGGTGAGGATCCGCGCGACCCGGTACGTGCGCGGGGAGCCGCCGGGCGGCGCGGCCACCATGTACCAGGACCCGCCCTTGAGCACCAGCCCGTACGGGTGGACCACCCGCTCGACGACCTGGCTCCCCCAGCGCCGGTACGTCATGCGCAGCGGCCGCTGGTCCCAGACCGCCTCGGACGCCTCGCCGAGGTGGGGCACGTCGTCGGCCGAGCGGTACCAGCCGGGCACGTCGAGCAGGAACCGCTCGCGCATCCGCGAGGCGTGGGAGCGCGGCTCGGGCGGCAGCGCGGCCAGCAGCTTCAGCTCGGCGTTGGCCGCGACCTCGGCCAGCCCCAGCTCGGCGGCGGGGCCGGGCAGCCCGGCCAGGAACAACGAGGAGGCCTCTTCGGCGGTGAGCCCGTTGAGGCGGGTGCGGTAGCCGTCGAGCAGCCGGTAGCCGCCCGCCGGGCCCCTGTCGGCGTAGACGGGGACGCCGGCCGCCGACAGCGCCTCGACGTCGCGGTAGACCGTGCGGACCGAGACCTCCAGCTCCCGCGCGATCTCGGGCGCGGTCATGCGGCCGCGTGTCTGCAGGAGCAGCAGCAGCGAGAGCAGACGGCTGGCACGCATCTGTCCATTATCGCCCCGCGGGCGGCCGCTCAGCCGAACTGCTGCCAGCCGAGCCTGATCACCATCGCCACGACCACGACCAGCAGCACGATCCGGACGAACGCCGCCCCGCGCCTGAGCGCCATCCGCGCGCCGAACTGGGCGCCGGCCACGTTGCAGACCGCCATGCCGAGGCCGAGCGCCCAGTGCACGTGCCCCTGCGCCCCGAACACGGCCAGCGCCCCGAGGTTCGTGCCGACGTTGATGATCTTCGCGGAGGCGGAGGCGGAGACGAAGTCGAGCCCGAGGATGGTGGTGAAGGCGATGATGAGGAACGTGCCCGTGCCCGGCCCCATGATGCCGTCGTAGAAGGCGATCCCGACGCCCGCGGTCGCGACCGCGGCGGCCACGCGCGGCCCGGTCCGCAGCCGCGGCTCCGGCACGGCGCCCATCGACGGCCGCAGCGTCACGAACACGGCCACGGCCACCAGCACCACCATCACGGCCGGGCGCAGCACCTCGGCGGAGATGGCCGCCGCCGCCCACGCGCCCAGCCCGGCGCTCAGCACGGCGAGGGCCGCGCCGGGCAGCGCCACCCGCCGGTCGACCTTGGCGGAGCGCGCGTACGCGACGGCGGCGGAGGCCGTGCCGAACACCGAGGAGAACTTGTTGGTGGCCATCGCCTCGACCGTCGGCATGCCGGTCACGAGGATGGCGGGGAGTTGCAGGAGACCGCCGCCGCCCACGACGGCGTCGACCCATCCCGCCCCGGCCGCCGCCGCCAGCAACACCAGGATCTGCTCCAGCGGCACGCGCCACTCCCCCGAAAAATCCCCCGATAAACCCCAAGAGTGTATAAGTCGGGTTTTAGGGGCTCGGCCTCGGGCTGATCACACAGCCTTGCCCAGCTCGGTGAGGTGGTCCTCACTCATGGGAGCCCGTCCCGCCTCGACGTCGGCCAGCCGGGCGAGCAGGCCGCGCAGCAGCGGCACCGGCGTCCCGTCCGACCCGGCCCGCGCCAGCACGGGCCGGTAGTGCTCGTGCACCTCGATCGGGCGGCGCCGCACGGCGATGTCACGCCAGATGCCGCTGCGGTCCTTCGGCTGGGTACGCAGCCATGCCGTGAGCCGGTCGGTGGCCTCCTCCCGCGCCCGCTCCGGCGCGCCCGGCGCGTAGGCGGCGGCGTCGAAGGCGTCGAACGGCTCCAGCCGCAGCCCGAGCCCGCCCGCCACCGCGAACACCTCGGCCACCAGCGCGTGCATGAGCGGCCGGTGCCGGTCGATCAGGTCGGCCATCGGCGCGTCGGCCAGCGCGGTCGCGCTGAGCATGGCCCCGAACCCGAGCTTGGCCCACAGGTGGCCGCCGATGTTGCCGGTCGCCTTCGCGCCGAGCCCGGCCAGGTCGGCGACCAGCCGGTCCACCCGCTCGCTGGGGCGCCCGTCGAGCTCGCCGATCACGAACGCCCCCGGCCCGCCGTCGCGCACGACGCCCGGTTCCACCACGTCGGCGAAGATGTTGACGAACGAGCCCACGACGCGTTCGGCGCCGACGTACTCGGCGATGAGCTGCTCGTTGAGCCCGTTCTGCACCGACACGACGTGGCCGCCGGGGTCGAGCCGGGGCGCGATCCAGGCCGCCGCCCCGGCCGTGGCCTGCGACTTCACACACAGGAGCACGCGGTGCAGTGGCCCGTCCGCCTCCTCAGGGGTGGCCGCGCCGAGCCGGACGTGTTCGTCGCCGCCGGCCCGGCGCAGCACGAGGCCGTCGCGCCGGACCGCCGCCACGTGGGCGGGGTCGGCGTCGACGAGGAGCACCTCGTGGCCGCCCCGCGCCAGGTGGAAGGCGATGGTGCCGCCGATGGCCCCGCCGCCGACGATCGTGTAGGGGGCGTTCATCCGCGTTGCACCTCGCTCATTCCGTTCCAGTGCAGGGGCAGGGCGGTGGTGCCCGCCGACGCGCCGCCGTCCACCCGCAGCACGGCGCCCGTCACCCAGCCGGCCTCCTCGCCGGCCAGCCAGCGCACGGCCCCGGCGACGTCCGCCGGCAGCCCGCGCCGGCCGAGCGGGTTGGCCGAGACGGCGGCGGCGTACTCCTCGGTGACGGGGTTGGCGGGGCTGTCGACGGTGACGAAGCCGGGGCTGACCGCGTTGACGCGCACGCCGAGCGGGCCGAGCTCGACGGCCGCGGCCTTGGTGAGCATCTCCAGCGCGGCCTTCGACGTGCAGTAGTGGGCCGCGCCGGGCCGGGCGCGCAGGGCGGCGCCCGAGGCGATGTTCACCACCACGCCGGAGCGCCCCTCCGCGGCGCAGGCCCGGCCGAAGGCGGCGGTGACCAGCATGGGGGCGCGGACGTTGACGTGCTGCACGCGGTCCCACCGGGCGGCGGTCATCTCCAGGAACGGCGTGGCCGGGTAGATGCCGGCCGCGTTCACCACGACGTCCACCGGGCCGTGCTCGCGCCAGGCCCGCTCCACCAGCCCCGCGGCCTGCTCCGCGTCGGCCAGGTCGGCGACGATCCGCCCGGTGCCGACGCGGGCCGCCATCTCGGCCAGGGGTTCGGGCCGCGTGTCCACGGCGGTGACGCGGTCGCCGGTCGCGAACAGCTCGCAGACGGCGGCGCCGATGCCACCGGCCGCGCCGGTGACCAGGACGTGGCGGGTCATGTCAGCTCCTTTCCCCGGGTCTCGGGCATGGTGGCGTAGACGGCGACGCCGACGAGCGCGGCGGCGGCCACGTACAGCCACACCTTGTCGCCGTGGCCGCTGGAGCTCAGCCAGGTGGTGACGTACGGGGCGGTGCCGCCGAAGACGGCGACGGACAGCGCGTACGGCAGGCCGATCCCGGTCGTGCGGACCTCGGCGGGGAACTGCTCGGCCATGATCACCGCGCAGTTGGCGGAGTAGCCCACGAGGAACACCATGCCGACGAGCTCGATGGCCAGCAGCGAGCCGAACCCGCCGTTCAGGAACTGGAACGCCGGCCAGGCCAGCAGCAGGAAGCCCACCGCGAAGGCGAGCATCGTGGGCTTGCGTCCCACCAGGTCGGACAGCAGCCCGCCGAACGGCAGCAGGATGAGGAAGATCAGCACCGCGATCGTGTTGGCCAGCAGCGCCTGGTTCAGCGGAATCCCGGTGGCCACATGCGCATATGTCGGCATATAGCTGACCCAGATGTAGTACAGCAGCGTCCCGGCGATCGTCACGCCCGCCACCCGCAGCGCGGCCCGGGGATGGTCCCTGACCATCGCGACCAGCGGGTTGGAGCGGGTGCGGCCGGACGACTTGACCTCGGCGAACGCCTCGGTCTCGGGCACCGAGACCCGCAGCCAGAGGCCGACCAGCCCGAGCAGGCCGCCGATGAGGAACGCGATCCGCCAGCCCCAGCTCTGCAGCGCCGCCTCGTCCAGCGTCGAGGTGAGCACCGTGCCGAGCGCGGAGGCGACCAGCACGCCGCCGCCCACCGAGACCTGCTGCCAGGACCCGGCGAACGCCCGCCGCCCGCGCGCCGCCGACTCCACGAGGAAGGCGGAGGAGGTGCCGAACTCGCCGCCGGCCGAGAAGCCCTGGACCAGGCGGGCCAGCACCAGGACGATCGGCGCGGCGATGCCGATGGTCTCGTAACCGGGGCAGATCGCGATGGCGAACGAGGCGCCCGCCATCAGCGAGATCGTCAGCGTCAGCCCCTTCTTGCGGCCGTGCCGGTCGCCGTACGCGCCGAGCAGGGCGCCGCCGATGGGCCGCATGAGGAAGCCGACGGCGAAGACGGCCAGCGTGGACAGCAGGCTCGCGGTGGAGTCGCCGGAGGGGAAGAACTGGCGGGAGAAGATCGCGGCGAACGTGGTGTAGATGGCCCAGTCGACCCATTCGACGGTGTTGCCGATCGCGCCGGCGACGATCGCCTTGCGCTGTGCGGGGGTGAGTTTGGTGGGGGCGGGGGCGGCGACCGTCATGCGTGCTCCAGGACGTAGTCGGCGATCTGGGCATGGGTGGCGTACCAGACGCCCTCGTGGGCGTCGATGTGCTCCAGCAGCTCCGTGAGGGCGGCCATGCGGGAGCGGTGCCCGATGATGTGGGGGTGCATGGTGAGCTGGAACAGCCCGCCCTCGGCGTAGGCGGCGTCGAACTCGTCGCGCCAGATCCCGGCCACCTCGCGCGGCGGCGTGTACGGCCGCAGCGAGCCGTAGCGCTCCATCATCAGGTAGGGGGCGTCGTCCCTGATCCACTCGACGGGGATCTCCACGATGCCGGTCGGCTCGCCCCCGGCGAGCAGCTCGTACGGCTCGTCGTCGGCCATCAGCGAGGAGTCGTAGGTCAGGCCCAGCTCGCGGGTGATGGCGAGGGTGTGGTCGGAGAAGTCCCACGACGGGGTGCGGATGCCCACCGGGCGTGTGCCGGCCAGCCGCTCCAGGGTGTCGGCGGCGCGCAGGGCGAGCTCCCGCTCCTGCGCCGGCTCCAGCGTCATGTTGCGCTCGTGGATCCAGCCGTGCATGGCGACCTCGTGGCCGGCGGCGACGTAGCCGCGCACCTCCTCGGGGTGCAGCAGCGCGGAGACCGCCGGCATGAAGAACGAGGCCGGGACGCCGAAGCGCTCCAGCAGGCGCAGCACGCGCGGGGCGCCGACGCGGGAGCCGTACTCGCCCTGGGCGAGCTTGCCGGGGCGGGTCTCGCCGTCGCGCAGCGGGATCGTCTCGTGGTCGGAGTCGAACGACAGCGCGACGGCGACGCGGGCGCCGCCGGGCCAGGTGCGCGGACGCAGGCTGCGCCCGGCGCGCACCCGCTCGACGTGACCGCGCCAGGTCTGCTCGTCCCACCGCCAGGGCTGCTGTTCGGTCATGGTGCGGGGTTCTCCGTTCGTGCGGCGGGGGTGGGCGCCCACGCGCGTTTGAGCGTGGTCAGCTGGAGGGTCACGTCGGCGGCGCGAAGGCCGGGCAGGGAGCCGACGTCGCCGGTCAGGTAGCGGAACAGGCCGCCGTAGTGGCGCAGCGCCACCTGCCCGACCAGGTTGAAGCGGCCGGTGGTGGCCGACAGGTAGCGGGTCGAGGGATGCGCGGCGAGCTGCTGCCCGGCCCGCTCTAGCAGGCCGGGCTCGACCTCCAGCCAGAGCATGAACTCCACCGCGTAGCCGAGCACCTCGGGCTCGGTCAGCGTGCGGAAGCGCAGGCAGCCGCGGCGCACCAGCGACTCGACCCGCCGTTTGGCGGTCGACTCGCTACTGCCTACGGCCCTGGCCAGCGTCTTGTACGGCATGCGGCCGTCCTCGCCGAGCGCCTGGATGATCGCCAGCTCCAGCGCGTCGAGCCGTTCCGGCGTGCCCTCGCCGACGCGGTCCTCGAACGGCGGCTCGGCCGCGTCGCGCAGCTCGGCGGTGGCCCGCTCGTCGAGGACCCCGGGGTTCCAGTCGTGGTTGGAGACGAACGTCCGCATGACCGCGTGCGTCTCGCTCCCGGTGACCCGGTCGCCCCCGGGCACGTCGGCCACCATGATCCGCCCGATGTCGGCGTGGGAGGGCACCACGAACTCGGCCACGCAGTCGGCGCTGCCCGACACCACCGCGACGAACCTGGCCTGCGGCCGGCCGGCGATAGCGGCGGCCACGTCGTACGTGGTGCCGGGCCGGCAGCGCAGCCGGCTCAGCACCGGCACCCCGAGCCCGCAGCGCAGGACGTCGGCCACGCCGATCACCTTCAGCAGCCCGCCGTCGCCGAGCAGGCCGGCCCGGCGGACCACGGTGGACTCGCTCGCGCCGACGAGCCGGGCGATGAGGCTCCACGGGGCCCGCCCGTTCAACTGCAGGGCCGCGACGATCCCCCGGTCCAGCTCGTCGATCTGGACGCCTTCTTGCATGGACCCCATGCTGACTGACGGAATCCCTCAAAATCAAGGCAAAGTTGACCTAATCCCCTGAATCCGCCCAAACTTTGCCATCGTCTCCGGGCACCGAAGAGGGGGAGCGCCGTGTCCGGCGAGGACACGGCGCTCCCCCTGGCGGGCCGGCGGGATCAGCGGGTGGCGGCGAGCGTGCGCTTCCTGGAGGCGTAGATGTCGTCGACCAGCCCGTACGAGCGGGCCTGCTCAGCGGTGAAGATGCGGTCGCGCTCGATGTCCTTCCTGATCTCCAGCACGCCGCGCCCGGTGTGCCGCGACAGGATCTCCTCCTGCTGGTCGCGCATCCGCAGGATCTCCCTGGCGTGGATCTCCAGGTCGCTGCCCTGGCCGCGCCCGCCCTCGGTGTGGGGCTGGTGCAGCAGCACCCGCGCGTGCGGCAGCGCCGCCCGCTTGCCCGGCGTGCCGGCCGCGAGCAGCACCGCCGCCGCCGAGGACGCCTCGCCGACGCAGACCGTGTGGATCTCCGGCCGGACGAACTGCATCGTGTCGTAGATCGCCGCCATCGCCGTGAACGATCCGCCCGGCGAGTTGATGTAGATGTTGATGTCCTGGTCGGGGTCGATCGACTCCAGCGTGAGCAACTGGGCCATCACGGCGTTGGCCACGCCGTCGTCGATCGGGGTGCCGAGGAAGATGACGCGGTCTTCGAACAGCTTGGTGTAGGGGTTCAGCTCGCGCACGCCGTAGGAGGTGCGCTCGGTGAACGACGGCAGGATGTAGCCGCTCATATCAGTTCATCCCTTCGGCGATGTGGTCGACGATGCCGTACTCGAGCGCCTCCTGCGCCGTGAACCAGCGGTCACGGTCGGAGTCGGCCTGGATGCGCTCGAGGGGCTGGCCGGTGTGGTGGGCGATGATCTCGGCGATCCGGCGCTTGGTGTAGATCATGTTGTCGGCCTGGATCTGGATGTCGCTGGCCGAGCCGCCGATGCCGCCCAGCGGCTGGTGCATCACGACGCGGGAGTTGGGCAGGGCGTAGCGCTTGCCCTTCGCGCCCGCCGTCAGCAGCACCTGGCCCATGGAGGCGGCGAAGCCCATCGCCACCGTCGCCACGTCGCACGGAACGAACTGCATCATGTCGTAGAGCGCCATCCCGGCCGTCACCGAGCCGCCCGGGGAATTGATGTAAAGCGTTATGTCGCGCTTGGGGTCCTCGGCCGCGAGCAAAAGCAGCTCGCCGCAGAGCCGGTTGCAAATCTCGTCGTCGACCTCCTGCCCGAGGACGACGATGCGCTCCTTCAGCAGGCGCTGGCTCAGCTGGTCAGGCCAGGCCGCGGCGCGCTGGGTCTCCGTCATGCCGGTCGCCTTTCTTCGCGGGTATATCCGCGAAAAACGCTAGACCCGCGCGCCGCGAATTCCGCAATCTTTTCGCTGGCGGCGCATTTCTCTAAGGGCGCATTACTCCCTCAGCGAATTTCCATCGACATTCAATCCCGAATATGAGAACGCCCGGCCTACGGGCGCAGCCCCGCGCGCCGCATCAGCTCCCCGGCCGGCAGCACGGTCGCCTCGGTCGCGCTGAGCCCGGTGACGGCCAGGGCCCGGTCCACCAGGTGCAGCCCCACCGCGTAGCCGGCCATGTCCGGGATGCCGCGCGGCTCCTGACCGAACCGGCGCGTGGGGCCGTCGCCCAGCACGTACGCGGAGGTGTGCTGCATCCCGGCCAGGTCGAAGTCGGCCATGATCCGCTCGTACGCGCGTTCGAACGCCTCTCCCCGCACCATCGACGACCACGGCCCCATGGCCTGCGGCCCCGACAGCTCCCGGACGAACGCCTCGGCCAGACCCTCGGCCACGACGTGCTCGCCGACCGTCACCGTGGCCGGGTTCCACTCAACGGTCTGGTAGCGGGCGTTGTGGTGGAACTCGTGCACCGCCAGATGCCCGATCTTGCCGATCACCTCGTCCGACGGCCAGGCCAGCAGGTAGAGCCAGCCGGGCGCGCCGCCCATGCCGTAGTAGCCGGCGGCGGTCTTCATGAGGTGCTCGTTGTCGGGGTTCCCCATCATGAACATGACCTGCAGCGATCCCGGACGCCCGGCCATGCCCAGCCGCCGCGCGGCGCGCTCCAGCTCGCGCCGCACCTGGCCGAGCACGTCGGCCTCGATCATGCTCCGGACGGCGGCCGGGTAACGCGGGTCCTCGATGTCGACGCGGAAGCCGCCGCCGCCGTGGTGGATGTCGACGATGTCGCCGGGCATCGGGATCGACTGCCGGATCGGCGCGAGCAGCTCCCGCAACGCCGCGGGCCGCTCGCCGAGCGGCCGGGCGAGCAGGCCGTCCATCGCCGTGAGGGTGTCGTGAACGATGATCTCCATGCCGCCCGACGCTAGAGCCTGACGTTACGTGAGGCTCAAGTCGGCGTCACAGGTCCGATTCGCGGCCGCCGGGCTCGTCTCCCGGCGTCCCCGGCGTGCCGGGCGCGCTCTGGCTCGGCGACTCCGACGGCGACGGCGACGGCTCCGGCTCGGGGCTCTCCGGAGTGGGCGGCGGCGTCGGCACGAACACCGTCGGCGGCAACTGCCGCGGCTGCGGCTCGCTGTCACCGCGGCCGAGCACCATGAGCAGCAGGATCGCCACCACCAGGAGCAGCAGCAGGATCACCGCCAGCGCGGCCATCAGCACCCGCCTGCGCGTCTCGGTCAGCGGCGGCCGCCGCCGCACGCCCGGCAGCGCCGGCGCCCGGTCGGTCACCCAGAACGGCACGAAATCCGGCCCGTGCGGCTCCCCGATGAACGTCCCGCCCACCATGACGGGCTCCAGGAACCGCTCGGCCCCCGGCCGGCCCGGCGCGTACGGCACCGCCACCCACGGCGCCCGCCCCCCGTCGAAGGCCAGCACCTCGGGCGCGCCGTCGATCACCGCGCCGCGCCCCCGCGCCGGCCGTCCCAGCCAGCCGCGCATCCCCGCCCGGTCGCGTCCGCCGGCCTCCTTGACCGCGGACAGGAACCGCTCGCGCGCCGTGGCGTCGAACGCGGCGCCGCGGGTGAGCACCGCAAGGGACACGGGCCGGCCGTCCTGGGCCTGGCCCAGGTAGACGAAACCGGCCGGCGCCGTCTGCAGGCGTGCCTGGACCACGAACGGCCCCAGCCGGGGAGGGTCACCGTACTGCAGGGGACTTGCCACGTTTGCCATGAAAGCACAGACGTGGCGTCGTGCACGTTTGCGGCGCGTTTGGTGGAATGGCCTCTATGAGCGTCGCCGAAGAGTTGCCAGGCGGAAACGACGCGGCCCTGCTGCGTCAGAGTCTCGACGAGGTCCGGCGTGTCATCGTCGGACAGGACCACATGGTCGAAAGGCTCATCGTGGCCCTGCTGGCGCGCGGGCACTGCCTGCTCGAAGGCGTGCCGGGCGTCGCCAAGACCCTCGCCGCCTCCACCCTGGCCACCGTCGTGGGCGGCACGTTCGCCCGGATCCAGTTCACTCCCGACCTCGTGCCGAGCGACATCATCGGCACCCGCGTCTACCACCCGTCCAACGAGAAGTTCGACGTCGAGCTCGGCCCCGTGTTCGTCAACTTCCTGCTCGCCGACGAGATCAACCGCGCCCCGGCCAAGGTCCAGTCGGCGTTGCTGGAGGTGATGGCCGAGCGCCAGGTCACCCTGGCGGGCGTCACCCACCCGCTGCCCAAGCCGTTCATCGTGCTGGCCACCCAGAACCCGATCGAGTCCGAGGGCGTCTACCCGCTGCCCGAGGTGCAGCGCGACCGGTTCCTGTTCCGGGTGCGCGTGCGGCACCCGAGCGCGCAGGAGGAGCTGCAGATCCTGCAGCGGATGAGCGTCACCCCGCCGGTCCCCGAGCGGGTGCTCGACCCGCCGAGGCTGCTGGCCCTGCAGCAGGCCGCCGAGGAGGTCTCGGTGCACCAGCTCGTCGCCGACTACGTCGTACGCCTCGTCATGGCCACCCGCGCCCCCGCCGAGTACGGCCTGGCCGACCTGGCCGACACCATCGAGATCGGCGTCAGCCCCCGCGCCACCCTCGGCCTGGTCTCGGCCGGACGCGCCCTGGCGCTGCTGCGCGGCCGCGACTACCTGCTGCCCGACGACATCCGCGACGTCGCCGTGGACGTCATGGGCCACCGGCTCATGCTCACCTTCGACGCCCTGGCCGACGGCGTCGACCCCGAGCAGGTCGTCCACCAGATCCTGCAGGCCGTGCCGCCGCCCCTCGTCGTCTGGAACCAGAACCGTTGACCATCACTGACCCGACCACAGGGCGGCCGATGAACACCGCGGAGCAGGCGCTGCGGCGCCTGGAACTCACCGTCACCCGCCGGCTGGACGGCCTGCTCCACGGCGCCCACCAGGGTCTGCTGCCCGGCGCGGGCACCGAGGCCGGCGACAGCCGGGTCTACGTGCCCGGCGAGGACGACGTGCGCCGCATGGACTGGGCGGTCACCGCCCGCACGACCATCCCGCACGTCCGCGATCTGGTCGCCGACCGCGAGCTGGAGACCTGGGCGCTCGTCGACCTGTCGCCCAGCATGGACTTCGGCACCGCCGACACCGACAAACGCGACCTGGTGGTGGCCGCCGTCGGCGCGATCGGCTTCCTGTCCAGCCGCCTCGGCGACCGCTTCGGTGCGTTCGTCATCCACGACGAGTACGTTCACCGTATGCCCGCACGCACCGGCCGCCCCGCGCTCTACGGGCTGCTGCACTCCCTCATGGACGCCCCGCGCGGCCGGATCGTGGACGACCCGCCCGACCTCGCCGAGGGCATCGAGATCCTGTCGGCCTCGCGCCGGCGGCGCGGCATGCGGGTGGTCGTCTCCGACTTCCTCGACGCCCGCCCCGACCTCGACCCCGACGCCGAACGCCCCTGGGAGCGCCCCATCAGGCGGTTGTCGGCCCGCCACCAGGTGCTGGCCGTCGAGATCATCGACCCGCGCGAGCTCGAACTGCCGGACGTGGGCCGCGTCGCGTTCGCCGACCCCGAGACCGGGAACGTACGCGAAGTGCACCTTTCGCCCAAAGTTCGGCAAGCGTACGCGGAGGCCGCGGCCCTGCAGCGCGAGGGCACCCGCAGGGCCCTGCGCCGCGCCGGCATCGCCCACCTCGTCCTGCGCACCGACCGCGACTGGGTGTTCGACGTCGCGCAGTTCATCCTGCGCCAGCGCCGCATGAGCCACCTGTCCCCCAGGAGACCGACGTGACCCTGACGAGCAAGACGACGACCGGCCACGGGGCGGAGGCGACGCCGTGACGTTCCTCGCGCCCGGCTGGCTGTGGTTGTTCGTCCTGCTGCTGCTCCTGGTGGCCGGCTACGTCATCGCGATGTTCGCCCGCCGCCGCTACACCGTGCGCTTCACCAACCTGGCCCTGCTCAACCTGGTCGCCCCCGCGGGGCCCGGCTGGCGCCGGCACGTGGCGCCCGGGCTGTTCCTCGTCATGATGGCGCTGCTGGTCATCGGCGCCGCCAAGCCCGCCGACCAGGTGCGCGTGCCCCGCGACCGCGCCACCATCATGATCGCCCTGGACGTGTCGCTGTCGATGGAGGCCGGCGACGTCCAGCCCGACCGCATCAGCGCCGCCAAGGCCGCCGCGCAGGCGTTCGCCAGGGAGTTGCCCGACCGGTTCAACGTGGGCGTGGTCTCCTTCGCCCGCTCCGCCAACGTGATCATCGCCCCCACCACCGACCACGAGGCCGTGGTCACCGCGATCGGCAACCTCAGCACCCGCCCCGGCACCGCGATCGGCGAGGCGGTCTTCAACGCGCTGGAGTCGGTGCGCTCGTTCGACCAGCAGGCCGCGACCGACCCGCCGCCGTCCGCGATCGTGCTGCTGTCCGACGGCGACAACACCTCCGGGCGCACGGTCAGCGAGGCCATCGAGGCCGCCCAGCAGGCCCGCGTCCCCGTCTCCACCATCGCGTACGGCACCCAGGAGGGCACCGTCAACATCGACGGCCGCCCGGTGAACGTGCCGGTCAACAAGCAGACCCTACAGTCGTTGTCCGACGGCACCAGCGGCCGGGCCTACACCGCCGAGTCCGGCAGCGAGCTGCGCGAGGTCTACGAGCAGATCGGCACCTCCCTCGGCTACCGGCTGGTCAGCCAGGAGATCACCCAGTGGTTCATCGTGGCCGCGATCATCGCGGGGCTGCTGGTCGCGGGCGCCGCGGTGCTGTTCGGTTCGCGGATCCCGTAACGTTTGGCGACGTGGCCCACTACTTCTCCGAGCAGCCGAAGACCGCGAGCAGGCCGGGCACGGTCGACCTGGTCCTGCCCGACCTGCACCTGCGGCTGGAGACCGACAGCGGCGTGTTCTCCCCCGAGCGCGTCGACGTCGGAACCCGCGTGCTGCTGGAGAGCGTCCCGGCGCCGCCGCAGGAAGGCGACCTGCTCGACCTGGGCTGCGGCTACGGGCCCATCGCGCTGACGATGGCGTCGCGGGCGCCGGAGGCGACGGTGTGGGCGGTCGACGTGAACCGGCGGGCTCTGGAGCTCACCGAGCGGAACGCCCAGGCCGCCCGCCTTTACAAAGTACGATCAGTACATGTCGATGAAGTGCCAGATGACGTGAAATTTCGGGTTATCTGGTCCAATCCTGCGATCCGGATCGGGAAGCAGGCCCTGCACGACATGCTCACCAGGTGGCTCACCCGGCTGACGCCCGACGGCGTGGCCTACCTGGTCGTCCAGAAACACCTCGGCTCCGACTCCCTGCAGCGCTGGCTCGGCGAGCAGGGCTGGCAGGCCTCCCGCGAGGCCAGCCGGGCCGCCTACCGCATCCTGAAGGTGACCCGATGAGAAGGCAGCTGCGCCCCACCGACGTCAAGCGGCTCAACCGCACCTGGCGCAGGAACACCGAAAACCGCCTCGGCCTGATCATCGAGTCGGTCACCGGCCCGTTCAACATCGGCTCAATCTTCCGCAGCGCCGCCGCGTTCGGCGTCGACCAGATCTGGCTGGCCGGCAACGCCACCCCGCCCACCAACCCCAAGGCGGGCAAGACCGCGCTCGGCACCGAGCGGCTGGTCACCTGGCACGAGCCGATGCCCGCCACCGAGGCCGTCAAGGCCGCCAGGGAGGACGGCTACGCGGTGCTGGCCATCGAGCTGACCGCCGAGTCCGTGCCGCTGCACCGGGCCGGCCTCGACCGCGACGTGTGCCTGGTGGTCGGCAGCGAGGACCACGGCTGCTCCCCCGCCCTGCTCGACGCCGTCGACGGCGCCTGCTACATCCCGCAGGTCGGCCGGGTGGGCTCGTTCAACGTCGCCGTGGCGGCGGCCATCGCGCTGGCGGAGGCCCGCCGCCAGGAATGGCAGAAACTCCCCGATTCGTAACCTCACCGTTCACCCCGGAAGGGCATACTTCCTGTCGTGCCGATCCGCCGATTCGCCTTCCTCGACCATCCGCTTCCGCTGGCCTTCGCCCACCGCGGAGGGGCGATGGAAGGCGCGGAGAACTCCATGGCCGCCTTCGAGCGGGCGGTCGAGCTCGGATACGTCTATCTGGAGACCGACGCGCACGCCACCGCCGACGGCGTGCTGCTGGCCTTCCACGACCACACGCTCGACCGGGTGACCGACCGGCGCGGCCGCGTCTCCGAGCTTCCCTACCGGGAGGTCAGGCACGCCCGCATCGGCGGGGTGCACGAGATCCCGCTGCTGGAGGACCTCCTCGGCACCTGGCCGGAGGCGCGCTTCAACATCGACGTCAAGGAGGCGGCCGCCATCGCGCCGCTGGCCGAGGCGGTGCGGCGCACCAACGCCTACGACCGCGTCTGCCTGACGTCGTTCTCCGACGAGCGCCTGCTGATGGCCAGGGCGGCGATGGGCCGTGAGGTGTGCTCGGCGCTCGGGCCGCGCGGCGTGGCCGCGCTGCGCGCCGCCGCGAGCACCTCGGGCTACGGCCGCCTGCTGGCGAGCCTGTCACGCGCCGGGGTGCCCTGCGCGCAGGTGCCGATCGGCTTCCGCGGGCTGCGCGTCACCACGCGCGCCCTGGTCCGCACCGCCCACGCCATCGGCATGCAGGTGCACGTGTGGACCATCAACGACACCGCGCGGATGGAGCGCCTGCTCGACCTCGGGGTCGACGGCATCATGACCGACAACCTCACCGGCCTGCGCGACGTGCTGCGACGGCGCGGCGTGTGGCATCCCGGCCGCCAGGTCGCCTGAGGGCACGACACCCTTCCCCCGTAGACCCCCACCGGGCGGCCTCTCCCCGGCCGCAGAGAGCGACACCACCGATGCCCGAAACCGCACCCCCAGCGGCTCTTGACGACTCCCCCGAGGCGCGCCGGCGCGAACGGCGCGGCTGGTACGTCTACGACTGGGCCAACTCCGCCTTCTACACCACGGTCATCTCGGTCTTCCTGGGCCCGTACCTGATCCCGGTGGCCAAGACGGCGGCCTGCGCCCAGGACTTCCCGGCGATGGCCTCCGCCACGTGCGTGGACACCTTCGACGAGCTGGCCGCCGCCAACCCCGGCCTCGGGTACGTCGACGTCTTCGGCGCCGACATCAGACCGGCCGCGTTCTTCGGCCTGATCACGACGGTCGCGGTGTTCCTGCAGATCATCTGGCTGCCGGTGGTCGGCGCGCTGGCCGACCACACCGGCCGCAAGCGGGAGATGCTCGGGGGGTTCGCCTACGTCGGCGCGCTGGCCACGATGGGACTGTTCTTCGTCGAAGGCGACCGCTACATGCTGGGCGGCGTCCTGTTCGTCCTCGCCAACCTGGCGTACGGCTCCTCCATCGTGGTCTACGACTCGTTCCTGCCGCAGATCTCCACCGAGCAGGAACGCGACGGGGTCTCCTCGCGCGGGTGGGCCATCGGCTATCTGGGCGGCGGCCTGCTGCTGGCCCTCAACCTCGTGCTGTACGTGGGGCGCGACGGCTTCGGCGTCGAGGAGGGCATGGCCGTGCGCATCTGCATGATGTCGGCCGGCCTGTGGTGGGCGACGTTCACGATCGTGCCGCTGCTGCGGCTGCGCAACCGTCCCGTGCCGGCGCACGAGACCACGGCGCTGGCCTCGGTCGGCGGCAGCTTCCGCCAGCTGTGGCGGACGCTGTCCGGGCTGCGCCGGTACCCGCTGACGCTGCTGTTCCTGGTGGCGTACCTCGTCTACAACGACGGCGTGCAGACGGTCATCGGCAACAGCGCGGCCTTCGCCTCCGAGGCGCTCAAGCTGGACCAGACCGTGCAGATCAGCGCGATCCTGATGGTGCAGTTCGTGGCGTTCTTCGGCGCGCTGCTGCTCGGCCGGCTGGCCCGTATATTTGGCACCAAGCGCACGGTGCTGGCCAGCCTGGTGTTGTGGACGGGGATCGTGGCCATGGGGCTGTTCGTGGCCGAGGGGCAGGCGCTGCAGTTCTACCTGATGGCGTTCGCGATCGCGCTCGTGCTGGGCGGCACGCAGGCGCTGTCGCGGTCGCTGTTCTCGCTGGTCATCCCGAAGGGGCGGGAGGCCGAGTACTTCAGCCTGCTGCAGATCAGTGACAAGGGGTCGGCGTTCATCGGCTCGCTGACGGTCACGATCGCGCTCCAGCTGACCAACAGCTACCGCATCGCCATCGTCTCCATGGTCATCTTCTTCGTCGTCGGTTTCGTGCTGCTGGCCCTGACGAACCTGCCCAAGGCCATCAGAGCGGCCGGCAACGAGGTCCCCGACCGCATCTGACGGCGCGAACGAAGGGGTCCGGCTCCGCCGCGCCCCTTCACGTCACCGCCATCGGCGTCTCGCGCCCGACGCCCGTTGAGGATGACGCGCCTGGCTCCCCCTGCAACGGAAGAGCTCACGGACCGGCTGCTCGCCGGACACGGCGGCGCTCCCCGGCGACGGAAGTACCGGTTGAGCCCCAGGACGAGCAGCGGGGCGCGGCAGCCGGCGTCCACGCCCTTGACCAACATGGCCCTCACCCCATCGGCCCGGTTCAGCCGCCGGTGCCGACACCGTCAAGCGCTTCGTCCACCCCGGCCATGCGGGGCCGCGCGCGCTGATCGCCGACGACCAGGAGCCGGTACGGCGGGCTCCCGGCTCACCCTCACCGCCTCCGTCCGACTGTCGTCACAGCTCCTTAGCAGCGCTGAATCGCTTCCAGGGAGGTCGAGCACCGCTGAGACGCCACGACCGAGACGTGCGTTCGGTGCTCCATAGCGAGAGCATCGCTCTTGACAGGAATCCTACAAATAGAGATCATTGCTCTCATATTGGAGCGACGGTCTCTACAAGGAGCCCCGATGACAACCCGACCCGCCCCCCTTCCCACAGCCGCGGCCTTCGCCGTCGCCGGGGTGCTCTTCTTCCTCTATCCGGCGATCCGCCCCTCCGGTGACGACGCCGCGGCGATGGCCTCCACCGGCTGGGTGGCCGGGCACGCGGCCGCCATGGTCGGGTTCGTCCTGCTCGGCCTGGCCGTGCTCGGGCTGCACCAGGTGCTCGGCGACCGCCTGTCGTTGCGGGCCGCGGTGGTGACCTGGGCGGGCGCGGGCCTGACGTTGCCGTACTACGGGGCCGAGGACTTCGGCCTGAACGTGATCGCCCAGCGTTCCCTGCGCGACGGCACGCCCGCGCTGATGGAACTGGCCGAGCAGTTCAGGTACGGGCCCGTCGCGTTGACCATGTTCGCGGCCGGACTGCTGCTGCTGGCCACCGGCGCCGTCATGGCGGCGGTCTCCGTGTGGCGCACGAACGTGCTGCCGAAGTGGAGCGGGACGGCGCTCGCGGCGGCGTTCGCGCTGTTCATCCCGCAGTTCTTCGCCCCGTGGTACGCGCTGCGCGTCGCCCACGGCGTGCTCGTCATGGTCGCGGGGCTCTGGCTGGCGGTCGCCCTCACCCGCTGGCGGAGGGCCCCGTCGGCGATCTCGTGAAGAACTGAGACCCCAAGCGCGATTGGATCACCTCACGGGTGGGAATCCCATCACGGTACCAAGCGTTAACCACCGTGGGAGACAGACCCCCCACGCAAGGGGGCCCTGTAGGAGGCATTTAAACATGGGCGAGCGCGCGCTTCGTGGCACCCGGCTCGGGGCAACCAGCTACGAGAACGACCGTAACACGGATCTGGCCCCACGCCAGGAGGTGTCTTACACCTGTCCTAAGGGCCATCGCTTCGAGGTTCCGCTTGCCGCAGAGGCTGAGATCCCCGCGACCTGGGAGTGCCGCATGTGCGGCGCGACCGCGGTGCGCGTGGACGGCGAGCAGCCGGAGTCGAAGAAGACCAAGCCCCCGCGGACGCACTGGGACATGCTCCTGGAGCGGCGGTCCATCGAAGACCTCGAGGAGGTGCTCAACGAGCGGCTCGCAGTCCTGCGAGCCCAGCGTCGGAAGAGCGCCTGATTTCCTCTCACGGTGAAACCCCCGGGCACCCTGCCCGGGGGTTCTGCTTTTGCGGGTCGCGTACCTGGCGGGCGCACCAGCGGGTGACCTGATACGTCTCGTGATCGGCCTTGGACCGCTCCGACATCCGCAGCAGCACGTGCCGCAGTTCACTCTCGGAGCGATGAAGTTCGCGCAGCTGCGTCGACTCCATCCTCGAACCGGGTCTCACCGAGCACGACCGCCGAGCGCCAAGCATGAGGTCCCACACAGCAACGGCGGCGCACAATACCGCCCTCAATCCGCGACGGCGACGACCTCGCCACCACGACACCATCACCATGCATCCCAGCCACGTCACCGGAACCGCACGGACTCCCAGGTCGCAGGCCCGCGGACACCAGCCCCCCTACGTACAACGGCCGCGCGAAAAGAGGTGTCAGGAGTCGCGGTCGTCGCGGATCACTTCGCCGTGCACCACGCGGCCGCCCTGCGGCGCTTCCGCGCCCGGGAAACCGGCGGACGGGGGGAAGCCCGCCGACGGCGGGAACATTCCGGCGTACGGCGAGGCGGCGGCCATGCGCTTGACGCGGCGCTGGAAGAACCACGCGCCCAGGCGGCGCATCAACGGCCGGGTGAACGGCAGCACGCACAGGAAGCCGAAGATGTCGGTGAAGAAGCCCGGCGTCAGCAGCAGCGCGCCGCCCACGAGCACGAGCCCGCCGTCGGCCAGCTCGCGGTCGGGCATGCGCCCGGTCTGCAACGCGGTCTGCAGCGCGCGCCAGGCCCTGCGTCCCTCACGCCGCACGATCCAGGCGCCCAGCAGGCTGTCGGCGATGAGCAGGGCGACGGTGAGCGGCCCGCCGATCACGGAGCCGATCTGGATCAGCAGCCAGACCTCCAGGACGGGGACGACCAGGAAGGCCAGGAAGAGCAGCAGCCGCATCGTTTCCTCGTTTCGCACGCGCGTGTCAGTGAGAACAACGCGCGGACGCCCCGATGCGTTCCGCCGGCGGCGAGCCCGCGGGGGTCAGGGGCGGCGGGGGCCCTTGATGCGCCCGGGCAGGCCGGTGACGCCCCACAGGCCGATCCGCCAGAGCGCCTCGGACATGACCTTGCCGCTCATCTTGCTCTTGCCGACCGTCCGCTCCACGAACGTGATCGGCACCTCCACGACGCGCAGCCCGTGGCGCGACGTCCGCAGCGTCAGGTCGACCTGGAAGCAGTAGCCCTGCGACTCGACCCCGGCCAGGCCGACCTTCTCCAGGGTGGCGGCGCGGTAAGCACGGAAGCCGGCGGTCGCGTCGCGCACCGGCAGGCCGAGCATGACGCGGGTGTAGATGTTGGCGCCCTTGGACAGCAGCTCGCGCCGCTGCGGCCAGTTGACGACCCGGCCACCGGGCACGTAGCGGGAGCCGATCGCCAGGTCGGCGCCCTCGGCCAGCGCCCGCAGCAGCTTGGGCAGCTCCTCCGGCTGGTGGGAGCCGTCGGCGTCCATCTCCACCAGCACGTCGAAGCCCTCGTCGAGGCCCCAGCGGAAGCCGGCGATGTAGGCGGCGCCGAGCCCCTGCTTGCCGGGCCGGTGCAGGACGTGCACCTGGTCGTCGTCGCCGGCGAGCCCGTCGGCCACCTCGCCGGTGCCGTCGGGGCTGTTGTCGTCGGCGATCAGCACGTGGGCATCGGGCACCGCGGCCCGCACCCGCTCCACGATCGCGCGCAGGTTGTCGCGCTCGTTGTAGGTGGGCACGACGACGAGCACCCGGCCGAGAGTCTCCATCATCCGTCGTTCCTCATCCGGTCGCCTCGCCGCCTGCCACGCCACACGGCGACTCCCACCGCCGCCGCTCCCATCACCATCAATGCCCATTCGGGAAGGGCGCCCACCTTCGTGGCGATCGTTTCCTTCGTGCGCACCGGGACCGTCACCACGTTCATGTCCGGGACCAGCTCCTTGGTCTGCCAGGAGACCTTACCGTCAGGCGTGACGTACGCGGAGATCCCTGTCGTGGCGGCGGTGACCACGGCGCGGTTGTGCTCGACGGCGCGCAGCTTCGACATGGCCAGCTGCTGGGTCGGCAGGTTGGACAGCGCGTAGCTGGCGTTGTTGGTCTGCACCACGAGCGGGGTGCCGCCGGCGCGTACGGTGCCGCGCACGGTGTCGTCGTAGGCGACCTCGTAGCAGTTGACCGCGCCGATCGTCACCGGGCCCAGCTTCAGGTCGCCGGGCCGGTTGCCGGGCACCGACTGCCGGCCCACCAGGTTGGCCCGCTCCGACAGCGCCAGCACGATCTCCTTGAACGGGGTGTACTCCCCGAACGGCACGAGGTGCTGCTTGTCGTAGTAGGCGCCCGGCCCGGTCACCGGGTCCCACACCAGGCTGCGGGTGGCGCGGTTCTCCTCGCCGATCGCCACGACGGCGCCGACGAGCGTGGGCACGCCGACGTCGCTCACGGAGTCCTGGATGATGGCGCGGGCGACCGGGTCGCGGTAGGGGTCGATGTCGGTGGAGTTCTCCGGCAGCACGACGAGGTCGGGCTTGGGCAGCCTGCCCTCGCGTACGGCCTGGGCCAGGCGTTTGGTCTCGTTGGCGTGGTTCTTCAGCACGACGGCCGGCTCGTCGCCGAGCGCGTACATGCCGCGGCCGGGGACGTTGCCCTGCACGATGCCGATGTTGACGCTGCGGCCCTCGTCGCCGTACCGGGGGACGGCGAGGCCCAGCACGGGCACGGCCAGCGCGAGCGCCAGCGGCGCGGCCCTGCGCACCGCCTTGCCCCGGGACAGGACGGCCATGGCCAGCAGCGCGCCGCAGAGGGCGACGGCGAACGACACCAGCGGCACGCCGCCGAGCGCGGCGTACGGGGTGAACATCGACTCGCCCTGGCTGAAGGCCGCCCGCGCCCACGGGAAGCCGCCGATCGGCACGAGGCTCCTGGCCCATTCCATGGCGACCCACAGGCAGCCGAACCACAGGGGCCAGGCCCGCAGGCGGAACACGAGCGCGGCCGGCGCCGCCATGGCGGCGTAGAAGAGGCTCTCGAGACCGACCAGCATGAACCAGACGTCGTCGCCGATCGAGCGCACCCACGCGAGGGTGGGGAAGAGGAAGACGGCGGCGGCCAGGTAGCCGAGCCAGGCGGCCCGCCTCGGGCGGGTGCCGTACAGGCAGGCCGCGATGAGGCCGATGCCGAGCGGGGCGCACGGCCACCAGTCGAGCGGCGGGAAGGCCGTGAAGAGGGCCAGCCCGCCCGCGACGGCCGCCGCGACCCGGCCGGGCAGCACCCACCGTGACTCCCGCTCGCCCGCGCCGGTGGAAGCGCCGCCCTCACCGGGCGACGGCGTGTCGTCGGGGGCGCCGGCCGGGGGCGCGGGAGCGTCGCCCGCCGGGTCCGGCCCGGCGGCGGGGGGAAGGCTCGTGCTGTCCTGAACCACTCCGGGGTCTCCTCGCCAGTTCGCAACGCCTGCTTGCGAAAACGCTACCGCCCCGCGGCGGCGCTCAGGTCGGCGCCCGCGCCGGATGATCAGACGGAAACAGGCGACAGGGTGATCCCGCGGCTGACGGGACCACCCGGCGCACAGGCGAGTCCTGGTGCACGGGAACGGGAAGAGGGCCCGGAAACCCTTCGGACCGGACCCGTCTCGTCGGCGGCGAGCGCGGAATTCCGTTGTCTACTGGGCTCCCGGGCCCGTCCCGGGTCCAACCCCCCGCCCGGTTGGGGTGCCCCGACTCGACGGACCGACGGCCCTGCACCTGGCTGTGTGGACGAAGTCACGCTCCGTCACGGACGCAGGATCCGGCGATGTCAGAGACGGCCAACCGGCCAAGTCCCGTGCTGGACTGCGCAGCAAACTACCGACTCCACCTCAGATGTCAACCGTGTCCCGATCAGCAGAAACATCAAGTTTTCGCAGGTGGGACATGTTCGGCCGGTGGCTGCAAAGCCGGTCAAACCCCATTTGCCGACAGCGTCGAGCGGCTTGGCAAGCCCCGCAGCGCGTCCGACAGCGGGCGCTCGTGGACCACCCCGAGCCGCTGCGTGGCGCGCGTCAGGGCGACGTACAGGTCGCTCGGGCCGCGCGGCGACTGGGCGGCGATGAGGTCCGGCTCGGCCACGATCACCGAGTCGAACTCCAGGCCCTTGGCGTCGGCCACGCCGAGGACGGCGACCGGCGCGTCGAGTGCCTGCTCTCCCCCGGCCCGGCCCGCTCCCGGCCGTACGACGACGGCGCCGGGCACCGCGCCGGTGATCTGCTCGCCCAGGTCGGCCAGCAGCGCGTCGGGCACCACGACGGCGACCTTGCCGCCCTCGCCGACCTCGGCCTTGACGATCTCGGGAAGCGCCGTCAGGGGCGCCGACCACGGCCGCGCGCCGGACTCGCGCACCGACGTGGGCGCCTCCAGCGCGGGGTCGACGGTGGCGAGGACGCGGGCGGCCACCTCCATGAGCTCGACGGGCGTACGGTAGTTGACCGTCAGCCGCTCCTGCCGCCAGCGCCCGGCGACGTACGGGTCGAGGACCTCGCCCCAGGAGCGGGCCCCGGCCACCGAACCGGTCTGGGCGATGTCGCCGACGATCGTCATCGACCGGGTGGGGCAGCGCCGCATGACCGCCCGCCACGCCATGGGCGACAGCTCCTGGGCCTCGTCCACGATGACGTGCCCGTACGCCCAGGTGCGGTCGGCGGCGGCGCGCTCGGCGGTCGTCAGGCGGGGGCCCTCGCCGCGCTGGCGCTCGGCCAGCCGCTCGGCCTCCATGACGTCGGACAGGCCGGTCAGCTCCAGGACCTCGCGGGCGTAGGCGAGCTCGGCCTCGCGTTCGTGCTCCTCGGCCTGCCGGGCGGCGGCCAGCTCCTCCTCGGCCTGCAGCGCGGTGGCGCGCAGCACCTGCTCGTCGATCTCGCCGAGCAGGTCGGCGGCCTCGTCGAGCAGCGGCACGTCGGCGTCGGTCCACGGGCCGCCGTCGCGGCGCAGCAGGGCGCGTTCGGCGGGGGCCAGCGCGGAGGCCGCGTGGTCGAGGCGCTCCTGGGAGCCGTACAGGCCGAGCAGGAGGCGCTGGGGCGTCAGGTACGGCCACAGCCGGTTGAGCGCCGTCTTGACCACCAGCTCGGTACGCAGGTCCTCCCGCAGGTCGGCGAGGTCGTCCTCGTCGAGCAGCCCCTTGCCGATCTTGCGGGCCTGCTGCCTGGCCAGGGCGTTGAGCAGCGAGCGCACGAACACGGCGCGGGCCTGGTTGTGCGGCCGGCGCGAGCGGGTGGCCTTGTTCTTGGCGGCGTCCAGCATGGCGCGGTCGATCGTGAGCGTGACGCGGCCGAGGGGCAGCTCGATCGGCTTGCGCGGCACCCGCTGCCGGTCGCGCACGGCCTTGGCGATCACGTCGGTCATCCGCAGGTCGCCCTTGAGCGCGGCCACCTCGGGGCGTTCGCGGGCGGTGGCCGTCACACCCGGGTAGAGCTCGCCGACGGTGGACAGCAGCACGTCCGTCTCGCCGAGCGAGGGCAGCACCTGCTCGATGTAGCGCAGGAAGGTGAGGTTGGGGCCGAGGATGAGCACGCCGCGGCGCTCCAGCCGCTCCCGGTGGGTGTAGAGCAGGTACGCTGCCCGGTGCAGGGCCACGACGGTCTTGCCGGTACCGGGGCCGCCCTGCACCACGAGCACGCCGTTCAGGTCGCTGCGGATGACGCGGTCCTGCTCGGCCTGGATGGTGGCGACGATGTCGCGCATGCGGCCGGTGCGTCGCTCGTCGAGCGCGGCCAGCAGCGCGGCCTCGCCGTTGAGCGTGGCGCGGTCGTCGTCGGTGAGGGAGTCGAGGTCGAGCAGGTCGTCGTCGACGCCCACGACGGTGCGGCCCTTGGTCTGCAGGTGCCGTCGCCTGGTCACGCCCATCGGGGCGGCCGGGGTGGCGCGGTAGAACGGCTGCGCCACCGGCGCCCGCCAGTCGATGAGCAGGCGCTGCTGGTCGTCGTCGGTGAGGCCGAGCTTGCCGATGTACAGGCGGCCCTCGTCGACGTGGTCCAGCCGGCCGAAGACCAGGCCGCGCTCGACCGCCCACAGCCGGGCGAGGCGGGTGGCGTACATCTCGGCGAAGGTGTCGCGCTCCGACCTGTTCTGCATCGTGCCGACGGCGCCGCTGGCCAGCACCTCCTTGAGCTGACGCTGGGTGCGCTCGCGCAGCGTGTCGAGCCGGTCGTAGAGGCGGCCGACGTACTCCTGCTCTCGGGCGAGCTCGGTTTGACGGGCCGCCACCTGACCATTAATGTGGTTAATGGGACACTCCGGGCCATTCTGCTTGTTGTTACGACAAACGACGACATTAGCATGCCCGTCGCGGCACTCCCATCACTTTCCCCTTTCCGGACGAGTGCTCGCGCCCCTTGACCGGCCCGCACGGATCTTTTTAGGGTCGTCTCCCTGTCAGGAAGGCTTCCTGACAGATCATCCGACGGAGACGCCTTGACCGGACCGGTTCCGGGGACCCCCAGTCTGCTACGCGCCATCAATGATCGCGCCGCCCTGCGGGCCCTGCTCGAACGCGGCCCCCTGACCCGTCCCGAGATCGGCGCTCTCACGGGGCTGTCCAAGCCCACCGCGTCCCAGCTGCTGGTCCGGCTGCGGGCGGCCGGGCTGGTGGTGCTCGACGGCGTGCGCGAGGGCCTGCCGGGACGCACGGCGGAGGTCTACCGGATCAACCCGGCGGCGGCCTACGCCGGAGCCCTCGACGTCACCCCCGGCCGCATCGAGGCGCGGATCGCCGACATCACCGGCACGGTCGTCGGCGAGCACACACTGCCCACCCCCCATCCCCTGCAGGGCACGCTGGTGGACCGGCTCGCCGCCGCCCTACGCGGCGCCCGGCCGCCGGACGCCCTGCGCCGCGTCGTGATCGGCGTGCAGGCCGCGATCGACCCCTCCACCGGCGCTCTGGGGTACGCCGCCGCCGAGGACGTGCCCGGCTGGCAGATCCCCGGCCTGGTGCCGGCGCTCAGCGCCGGGCTCGGCGTCCCGGTGGCGGTGGAGAACGACGTCAACCTCGCCGCCGTGGCCGAGCGGGCGCACGGCGCCGCCCGGGGCCGGGCGGACTTCGTGCTGCTCTGGGCCGACCAGGGCATCGGCTCGGCGATCGTGCTGGGCGGGCGGATGCACCGGGGCGCGACCGGCGGCGCGGGCGAGGTCGGCTACATGCCCGCCCCCGGCGCGCCGACGGCCCGGGAGACCGGCCGTTACGGCCGCCACGGCCTGCAGGCGCTGACCGGCGGGGCCGCGGTGCTGCAGGTGCTGCGCTCGTACGGCGTGCCGGGCGCGGACTTCCGCCAGGCCGTCGCCCATGCCGCGCGCGAGGCCGAGGGCCGGTCGCTGGCCGGGCTGCGGGACGTGGCCGCCCGGCTGGCCGTGGGGCTGGCGGCGATCACCTCGGTCATCGATCCCTCGCTGATCGTGCTGACCGGCGGCGTCCCCCTGGCAGGCGGGGAACCGCTGCGCCGGCTGGTCGAGGAGGAGCTGCACGCCCTCACCATCCCCCGGCCGCCGGTCCGGCTGTCGACCGTCGGCGGCAACCCCGTCCTGGCGGGCGCCCTCAGCGTCGCCCTGGACGCCGTACGGGAAGAGGTCCTCGGCTCCCCGCTCCCGGGATGAGCGGCGCCACACGAGCACGCCACACCGGGCCCACTTCCCGCGCCCGCCGGGCCCGATCCACACGGTCATGCTGTCCGCGCACCCCGCCACGGAGGAGGCCGGCGGCACGGCCGCGCACGCCGCCAACCTCACCCCCGCCGCCGACTGGCTGCGCGAGGCGGTCAGGCGATGCCGTCCTGCCGGGTCTCCGGCTCGCCGGCCTCCTCGGAGGGGGCCAGCTCGGGGGCGCGGTGCTCGTACGGGGTGCTCAGCACGACGGTGGTGCGGGTGGAGACGTTCGCGGAGGCCCTGATCTGCTGCAGCAGGTCTTCCAGTGCCACCGGCGAGGCCACCCGCACCTTGAGGATGTAGCTCTCGTCGCCGGCCACGCTGTGGCAGGCCTCGATCGCCGACAGGTGCGCCAGCCGCTCCGGGGCGTCGTCGGGCGCCGCGGGGTCGATCGGCTTGATGGACACGAACGCGGTCAGCGGCAGCCCCACCGCGTCGTGGTCGATGATCGCGGCGTAGCCGCGGACGACTCCGCGCTTCTCCAGGCGGCGTACGCGCTGGTGGACGGCTGACACCGAGAGCCCGGTCTCCCTGGCCAGGTCGGTGAAACTCATGCGGCCGTCGCGGGCCAGCAGCGTGACGATCCGGCGGTCGATCTCCTCCATCGGTCAAAGGTAGCCGGTCATGGTCATGACATGGTCCCGACCGGGGTGACGCCCCTGCGCATCGCGTGCTCCATCAGCGTGATGAGCACCTCCCTGCCGGAGTCGCGGCGACGGGCGTCACAGCGCACGATGGGGATGCCGGGCTCCAGCCCGATCGCCGAGCGCACCTGCCCGACCGTGAACGGGTCGCTGCCGTCGAAGCAGTTGAGCGCCACGATGAACGGCTGGTCGCGCTTCTCGAAGTAGTCGACCGACGGGAAGCAGTCCTCCAGGCGGCGGGTGTCGGCCAGCACGACGGCGCCGAGCGCGCCCAGCGCCAGCTCGTCCCAGACGAACCAGAAGCGCTCCTGGCCCGGCGTGCCGAACAGGTACAACATGTAGTCGTTGCGCAGCGTGATGCGGCCGAAGTCCATCGCCACGGTGGTGGTGAGCTTCCGCTCGACCCCGGACAGGTCGTCGACGTGGGCGCCGGCCTGCGTGAGAGCCTCCTCCGTGCGCAGCGGGCGGGTTTCGGAGACGGCGCTCACCATGGTGGTCTTTCCCGCGCCGAAACCTCCCGCGATCAGGATCTTGATGGCGGTCGGCAGCCGCCAACGGTCATAACGACCGAATTCCATTCAGCACCGCCTGTACATTTCCCGCGCATGCACAACCCCACCCCTGAGGTGCCGTGGTCAGTGGTACCTGTCAAGGCGCGTCGAGATCCACATGCCTGGCACCGAGACACCCTAGCAACGCCACAATTCCCACTCAAGCCGCAATAATTTACAAGAATAATATGTCCCAATTTGTCGCTTTAAGTAGCGCAATCCGACGTACTAACAGGTTAAAAGTCAAGGCAGTCTGTCAGAAGATCAGAGCTGCCCCGGCCACCGCAAACCCGAAATTCCGGTGAAGCCGGCGCTGAACCCCATCTGCCGCCGCAGATAGGCGGCCGTACGCGGGCTGTGCCGGCGGATGCGCTCGATGAGGACGTCCGCCTCGCGGGCCAGCCGCTCCATCTCCGCCGTCACCTCGCCGCGGCTGACGCCCAGCGCCAGCACGTTCAGGTCGCCCCAGCTGACGTCCCTGCGGTAGGTCGCCACGTCGCCGAGCAGGAGCAGGTAACGCTGCACGTGGCCGCTGACGCTGCGCAGTTCGTCCAGGTGAGTTCTGGCCCAGTCGTCGGCGGTGTAGATCCAGTGCGAGAGGTCCACGAAGCACGACCCCCGGCTGTCGGCGTTGTCGAGGAAGCGCGCCAGGGTCGGCACGGCACCCGTGTCGCGCCACACCCACGCCGTGGCCATGCCCGCCAGCGTCCGGGCGAGCTGGTCGCGCCAGAGTCCCCGCAGGCCGTGGAAGGCATTGACGGTGGCCAGCTCGTCGCGCAGGTCGGCGAGGAAGCGGGTGATCGCGGAGCGCGGCACCGCCCCGTCGGCGACCGACAGGCACTCGCGGGTCAGCCGGTTGACCTGCTCGCGGGTGGTGGTCGTGTGGTCGACCAGCCGGTCGAGGGCGGCGACCCACAGGGCGGCCCGGTTGAGGATCTTCAGGCGTTCGGCGCCGGCCCAGGGGGCGCTGAAGGCGGTCGCCAGCGTGAGGGAGGTGAAGAACTCGCTGCCGAAGGCCGCCGCGGGGAACAGCCCGCCGTACATCTGCGCGCAGCGCCGCAGGTCTCTGCCGCATTCGGCGGCCAGCGCGCACGTCCGACCGAGCGCGTACGCCTCGCCCAGCTCGTCGTCCGGCATCTAGGGCCGCTCGATCTGCTCGCGGATCATGGGCGAACGACCCCCCATACACGGATATACACCTGTGGCGGGAATTGTTTCATGATCACGTACTATCGATCAAGGTATCAGCAGCGTGACCGATCAGCCCGCTTCGCTGCCCGTGACCGACACCTCCACGCCGAGGCGCGCCGAGGCGCCCCCAGGCGGCCGTGGCGTCGTCGTGCGGCTTCCCCCACACCGGGCCCCTGACCGTCTCCAGCTCGCGCACGGCGCCGATCACCGCCGCCGGCCCGCGCTCGGCCAGCAGCGCCAGGACGGACGCCCAGCTCCACCCGTACCAGTCGACCAGCCGGGACACCCCGTCGGTGAACACCCCCACCGCGCGCAGCGCGCCGGCGTCCACCTCGCCCGTGACCGCCTCGCGGGCGGCCTCGGGGCGGGCCGCCGCCACCCAGAACCCGCCGGGCGCGTTGCGCATCCGGCGCACCAGCTCCACGCTGTACGGCCGCCCGCCCGGCAGCCGTTCCAAGCGGTCGTCGGCCACCACCCGCACCCCGCCGTCCGCCAACGCCAGCACCACCGGCGAGTCGCCCAGCACGAGGTACTCCACCCGTCCCTCCCGCGCGCGCACCATGGCCACGGTCGCCGACGGCGAGTCGGGGTTGCCCAGGTCGCAGGTGCCGGCGTGAGCCCGTGCCGTGCGTTCGACGGCCGCCTCCAGGATCGCCGCCGGCGACCCGCCGTCGCCTCCCGACAGCGCGGCCGCCAGCTCGCCCCCGAGCCGCCCCACGAGCCACGCGACGTCGTGGACGCACCCGGAGTCGACCCCGCCGGCCGCCGTGGCCCCGTCGAGCACGACGATCCAGGACGGACCGGCGACCACCAGGTCCTCGTTGGGCCGCCCGGACCCGGGCCGGGTGGCGTACGTGATCTCCGTGAACATGACAGCGACTCTGCCACGGCGCCTAGGGTGACAGCGTGACACCCCTCCAGCGCGCCCTCGCCGACACCCACGACATCGGCAAGTGCCTGCACCCGGGCGAGCTGACCGGCCCCGGCTCGGCGCACGAACCCGCCGGCCACCGTCTCCTGCTGGCCCGGGGCGTCCCGGAGCGCCTGACCCGCTTCGCCCGCACCGACGCTCGCTGGACCGAGCCGGGCACGACGCTCGAGGACCACCTGGTCAGCCTGGCCGACAAGGTGTGGAAGGCGAAGCGCGAGCCCGCCCTGGAGCGACTGGTCGTCCCGACCGCCTGGTCGGCCGGGAGAACGGCCGTGCACCGGCCTGGCAGGTGTTCATGGAGCTGGACGACCTGCTCACCGGCATCGCCGGCCGCGCCGACGCCCGGCTCGCCTTCCAGAACGCCTACCCCGTCAGATGATCACCAGCTCGCGCGTGGTGTTGTTGAGGAGCTCGACGCCGTCCTCGGTGCACACGACGATGTCCTCGATGCGGGCGCCGTGGCGGCCGGCCAGGTAGATGCCCGGCTCCACCGAGAACGCGAACCCGGCCTCCAGCGGCTCGCCGTTGCCCGCCACGATGTACGGGTCCTCGTGCCCCTCGATGCCGATGCCGTGGCCGGTGCGGTGGATGAAGTACTCGCCGTACCCGGCCTCGGCGATGACGTCGCGCGCGGCGGCGTCGACCGACTCGCACGACACCCCGGGCCGCACCGCCGCGCAGGACGCCTCCTGGGCGCGGCGCAGCACCTCGTAGTACGCGGTGAAGTCCGCGGGCGGCTCGCCCACGCTGTAGGTGCGCGTGGAGTCGGAGCAGTAGCCGTTGGGCAGGTGGCCGCCGATGTCGACCACGACCGGCTCACCGGCCTGGATGACCCGGTCGGAGACGTCGTGGTGCGGGCTCGCGCCGTTGGGCCCGGAGGCGACGATCACGAAGTCGGCGGCGGCGTGCCCGGAGGCCAGGATCGCCTCGGCGATGTCGCGGGCCACCTCCCGCTCGGTGCGCCCGGCCCGCAGGAACTCCGGCACCTGCCGGTGCACCGCGTCGATGGCCGCCCCCGCCTCACGCAGCGCGGCCACCTCGGCGGGCGACTTGCGCATGCGCAGCTCACGCAGCACGCTGCCGGCCAGCACCTGCTCGGCGCCCGGCAGCGCGTCGCGGAAGCGCAACGACGCCATCGCCCACATGCGGTCGGCCAGACCCACCTTGGCCACGCGGCCCAGCCGCGCCGCGGCGATCGCGTACGGGTCGTCGGTCTCGTCCCACGCCACGAACTCCAGCCCCAGACGGGAGGCCGGCGAGGCCTGCGCGGCGGGCAGCTCCAGCCGGGGCACCATCATGTACGCCTCGCCGGAGGCGGGCACCACGAGGCACGTAAGCCGCTCCAGCTGCTTGGCGTCGTAACCGCTGACGTAGCGGAGGTCGGGACCGGGCGTCAGGAGCAGGGCGTCGAGGCCGGCCTTGGCGGTGGCCTCCTGAACGGCGGCCAGGCGGGACACGGGATACAGGTCTGAGGACGTCACAGGCTCAATCTACTCGTAATGGCGCCGCCTAAAATCCGCGAAAAGGACTCACAACACGGCCGCCCATCACCACGCTGCGCACATCACCGACCACGTATTGTGGGGCCAATTGTCCAGTTCCACTGCGCTTTGAGAGTGAGACATGGTCGACGTCATTGGCGCGGCCGGGCTGCTCGGGGCCGAGCCCGACGCCGAGATGCTCGCCGTACGGCTGGCGCACGCCCAACGGCTCGGCAACATGGGCTGGGCGGAGTGGCACCTGCACACCGGCGAGACCGTCTGGTCGGAGCAGGTGTACGCCATCTTCGGCCGCGACCCCGGCCATGGCCCGATCGCCCTGCCCGACCTGGCCGAGCACGTCGAGCCCGGCGACGCGGCCACGCTCGACCGCCTGCTCTGGTCGGTGCTGCAGGGCGAGGAGCCGGTGCAGGCGGAGTTCCGCATCCGGCGCGGCCCCGGCGACCTGCGCGACCTGCGGGTGGTGCTGGAGCCGCTGGCCGGCCCCGGCGGCCCGGTCGGCATGCACGGAGTCATCCAGGACATCACCGGCCGCCGCCGCGCCGAGCGCATGGTCTCGGAGTCGCGCCGCCAGCTCCTGGAGGCCCGCGAGCGGGCCGCCGAGGAACGTCACGTCATGCTCGCCCTGCGCGAGGCCATCCTGCCCGCGCCCGCGGGCTGCCTCGACCTGCCGAACACCGGCATCGCGGTCCGTTACGTGCCGGCCGAGAAGACCGCGAACCTCGGCGGCGACTGGTTCGAGGCCGCCCAGGCCCCCGACGGCCGCCTGCTGCTGGCCATCGGCGACGTCTCCGGCCACGGCCTGCCCGCGATCTCGCGCATGGCCCAGCTGCGCCACGCCCTGGTGGGCCTGGCCATGACCGGGCAGGCCGCCAACCGGCTGCTCGACTGGCTGAACGAGCTCGTCCTGCACCAGCTCACCGACACCACGGCGACCGCCGTCATCGGCCACCTCGACCCGGAGACCCGGGTGTTCGCCTGGGCCCAGGCCGGCAACCTGGCGCCGATCCTGGTGCGCGACGGCGCGGCCGCCCATCTCGGCCAGCCGCGCGGCGTGCTGCTCGGCGCCGTCTCCGGGCGGCCGTACGAACTGGCCACGACCCGGCTGCTGCCCGGCGACGTGCTGCTGATGTTCACCGACGGGCTGGTCGAGCGGCGCACCCGCGACATCGAGGCCGGTCTCGCGCTGGCCCTGGCCGCCGCCCGCCGGATCCGGGGCGAGGACCTCGACGGCGGGCTCGACCGCCTGCTCGCCGACATCGGCGGCCCCAACCCGGAAGACGACGCGTGCCTGCTCGGGGTGGGCATACTGGGCTAGTGCTGATGCTTCTGGACACCCCGTCCCTCTACTTCCGCGCCTTCTACGGAGTCCCGGAGTCGATCAAGGCTCCGGACGGCTCCCCGATCAACGCGGTACGCGGCCTCATCGACATGATCGCCACCCTCGTCCGCACCCACTCCCCCGCCGAGCTCGTGGCCACCATGGACGCCGACTGGCGGCCGGCGTTCCGGGTGGCGGCGATCCCGACGTACAAGGCGCACCGGGTGGCCGAGGGCGACGCCGAGGAGGTGCCCGACGCGCTCGTGCCGCAGATCGCGGTGATCGAGGAGGTGCTCGACGCCGTCGGCATCGCCCGCCTGGAGTCGCCCGGCTACGAGGCCGACGACGTGATCGGCACGCTCACCCACCGGGCCTCGGGCGCGGTCGACATCGTCACCGGCGACCGCGACCTGTTCCAGCTGGTCGACGACGCGCGGCCGGTGCGCGTGCTCTACACCGCGCGCGGCATCCGCAACCTGCAGATCGTCGACGAGGCGTTCGTCACCGCCAAGTACGGCATCCCCGGCCGCGCGTACGCCGACTTCGCCACGCTGCGCGGCGACCCCAGTGACGGCCTGCCCGGCGTGCCCGGCGTCGGCGAGAAGACGGCCGCCGCCCTGATCACCCGCTTCGGCTCGCTGGAGGCGCTGCTCGACGCCCTCGACGCGGGCTCGGCCGACGGTTTCCCGGCCGGCAGCCGCACCCGCCTGGCCGCCGCCCGCGACTACCTGCGGGCCGCCCCGGCGGTCGTCGCGGTGGCCCGCGACGCCCCGCTGCCGGCCGCCGACCTGACGCTGCCGGCCAAGCCGCGCGACCCGGAGGCGCTCGTCCGCCTGGCCGACCGCCACGGCCTCGACAGCCCGCTCAACCGCCTGCTCGACGCCCTTGGCGGCTGAGCCTCAGCCCGCCAGACACTCCCGTACGGCCTGCTGCGCGGCCTCGGTGAGGCGGGCGTGCACGAGCGCGTTCTCCTCGCGGTCGGTGCGCACCTCCACCACCCGCGGCCCCTCGCCGCGCAGCGCCTTGGGCAGCTCGCTGACGTCGCCCACCAGCGTGTACGGCGTGCCCGTCGCCGCGGCGACGTAGCCGAGGTCCACGCCGTGCGGCGTGCCGAAGACCCGTTCGAACGGGTCGCGCACGGCCGCCTGCGGCAGCAGCGAGAAGATGCCGCCCCCGTCGTTGTTGACCACCACGAGGCACAGGTCGGGCCGCGGCTCGCGGGGCCCGAGCACGAGCCCGTTCTGGTCGTGCAGGAACGACAGGTCGCCCATCAGCGCGTACGACGGCCCGTTGTGGGCCAGCGCCGCCCCCATCGCGGTGGACACCAGCCCGTCGATGCCGGAGGCTCCCCGGTTGGCCATGAGCCGCAGGCCGCGCCGGGGCCGCATGGCCTGGTCGAGGTCGCGGATCGGCATCGAGGAGCCGCAGAACAGCAGCGAGCCGTTCGGCAGCGCGTCGGCCAGGTCGCGGGCGATGCGCGGCTCGCTGGTGCCCGACAGGTCGAGCACCTCGTCCACCGCCGCCCTGGCCGCCCGGTCGGCCTGCCGCCAGGCGTTCAGCCAGCCGTCGTCGCCCGCGGCGACCGGGATCTCCACGGCCTGCGCCACCTGCGTGGCCGAGCGGGTCGGGTCGGGCCAGCGGTCGAGGCCGGGCGCGACCACGATGTGCTCGCCGGCCTGCCGCAGCCAGGCCAGCAGCGGCTTCGACAGCCCGGGGCGGCCCAGCGTGACGACCACGTCGGGCCGGTGGGCGTCGGCGAACTCCGGCGTGCCCAGCAGGTGGTGGTAGGTGGAGACGGCGTGGTCGCCGTAGCGCGCGCCGCCGTTCGGCTCCGACAACACCGGCCAGCCGGCCATGCCGGCCGCCGCGACGTAACGGCGCACGTTGGCGGCGCCGTCGCCGACCACGAGCACGCCGCGCCGGGTGGGCGGCAGGTGCAGGGCGACGGGCGGCGGCGCGACGCGGGCGCGCACCCACGGGCCGCCCGCGGCGCCCTCCAGCGGCTCGCTCCAGCCCGGGTCGCCGTCGGGGACGAGCGGCTCCCTGAAGGCCAGGTTGAGGTGGACGGGGCCCGGGTCGTACGGGCCGGCGGCGCGCTGGTAGGCGCGGCAGGCCAGCGACCGCCAGTAGGCCACCTGGCCGGGGCGGTCCTCCGGCACGCCGACCTCGGCGAACCAGCGGGCCGCGGCGCCGTACAGCTTGAGCTGGTCGATCGTCTGGTTGGCGCCGGTGCCGCGCAGCTCGGGCGGGCGGTCGGCGGTCAGCACGAGCAGCGGGACGCCGGACTCGGCGGCCTCGATCACGGCCGGATGGAAGTTGGCGGCGGCGGTGCCGGAGGAGCAGATCAGCGCGACCGGCCGCTCGGAGCGCCTGGCCAGCCCCAGCGCCAGGAACGACGCCGAGCGCTCGTCGATGCGGACGTGCAGCCGCACCCGCGACTCGGCGTGCAGCGCCATGGCCAGCGGGGCCGAGCGGGAGCCGGGGGCGAGCACCACGTCGGTCAGGCCGCAGCGCACCAGCTCGTCGATCAGCACCGTGGCCAGCGCGGTGGCGGGGTTCAACGTGACGCCTCCTGCATCCGGCGAAGCCACTGGGGAGATTCGATCTCAAATGCCGACAAATGCTGAAAATTCACCGTGGGGCGCCGGACCGCCAGTTCGCCGTTCACCGGCACCAGCGAGTCCTCCACCACGTCGCCCGTCAGCAGGGACATCGTGCCGAGCCCGCACGCGTACGGCAGCGACGGCAGCGCCGCCGCCAGCGCCACCCCCGCGGCCAGCCCCACGGACGTCTCCACCGCGCTGGAGACCACCGCGGGCAGCCCGCACGCCTCCACCACGCGCAGCGCCGCGCGCACCCCGCCGAGCGGCTGCACCTTGACCACGGCGATGTCGGCGGCCCCGGCCGCCCGCACCCGCAGCGGATCCTCCGCCCGGCGGATGGACTCGTCGGCCGCGATCGGCACGTCGCACGCCCGGCGCACCGCCGCCAGCTCCTCGAGCGTGGCGCACGGCTGCTCGGCGTATTCCAGGTCGAAGCGGTCGAGCCGCTTGAGCCGCCGCACGGCCTCGTCGACCTCCCAGGCGCCGTTGACGTCGACGCGCAGCTTGCCCGCCGGGCCCAGCGCGTCGCGTACGGCCTCCACCCGGGCCACGTCGTCGTCGAACGTCTGGCCGCGCTCGGCCACCTTCACCTTCGCCGTGCCGCATCCGGAGCGGCGCACGATGTCGTGGGCCTGCTCGGGGCCGACCGCGGGCACGGTCGCGTTGACCGGCACACGATCGCGCACCGGCTCGGGCCAGCCCTCGAAGGCCGCCTCACGGGCGCACGCCAGCCAGCGGGCGCACTCGCGCGGGCCGTACTCGGGGAACGGCGAGAACTCGCCCCACCCCGCCGGGCCGTGCAGCAGCACCCCTTCCCTGACGGTCTGCCCCCGGAACCGCGTACGCATCGGGATGCGGAAGACCACGGGAGAACGCGTCACGACCCTCCCTGCGCCTGTGTCCGAACTGTCGCCACTAACCTTACGAGCATGTGGAGGAACCCGTCGCATCCGGACCGCCCGCTGCACGCCGTCGTGCAGCCTCCGGGCCCTGCCCTCTTCACGGCGATCCGCGACGCGCTCGACGGCGACGGCCCGGCCGTGCTCCCTTTGTCACCCGGCCACTCCACCGGCGCGATCGCCTCGCTGCGCCCCACCCACGCCGACGGCGCACCGCTCGACGGGGGCGTGGGCGTCCCCGGCGACGTCGCGGTCGTCATCGCCACCAGCGGCAGCACCGGCGAGCCCAAGGGCGTGATGTTGTCGGCCACGGCGCTGCGCGCCTCCGCGGCCGCCTCGCTGCGCCGCGTCGAGGCTTCGAAGGGCGATCGCTGGCTGTGCTGCCTGCCCGTGGCGCACGTCTCCGGCCTGCAGGTGCTCGTCCGGGCCCTGCTGTGCGAGAGCGAGCCGATCATCCACCCCGGTTTCGACCCGCACGCGGTGTTGTCCTCGGGCGCCGACCACGTCTCGCTCGTGCCGACCCAGCTCCACCGGCTGGTCGAGCTCGGGGCCGACCTGTCGGTGTTCAGGACCATCCTGCTGGGCGGCGCCGCGCCCCGCGCCGGGCTGCTGGATCAGGCCCGCGACCTCGGCGCCCGCATCGTGACGACGTACGGGATGAGCGAGACGTGCGGCGGCTGCGTGTACGACGGCCGGCCCCTTTACGGTGTAGATCTCAAGATCGGGGACGACGGCCTGATCAGGATCTCCGGGCCCGTGCTGTTCTCCGGCTACCGCTTCGCCGACCCGCCCATGCCGCTCGACGGCGGCTGGTTCGTCACCTCCGATCTGGGCGAGCTGCACGGCGGCCGGCTGCGCGTGCTGGGCCGGGCCGACGACGTCATCAACACCGGCGGCGAGAAGGTCGTGGCGGGCGCCGTGGCCGCCGTCCTCGCCGCCCACCCCGAGGTGGCCGACGTGGCCGTGATCGGCACGCCCGACCCCGAATGGGGCGAGGCGGTCACCGCCGTCGTGGTCCCCGCCAGCCCCGACACGCCCCCCACGCTTTCGCAATTGCGGGCATATTGCCGCGATAGGCTTCCCCCGCACGCGGCGCCGCGCGACCTGCGGCTGGTTCCCCGGCTGCCCCTGCTGCCCAACGGCAAAACCGACCTGATGCGCCTGAAGGCAGGAACCTGACGAGTTGCGGCTGCGTCATAGCAGGGAGAAGGAGGGAGCCTTTATGGACGAGACCCGCAAGATGTGGGCATCCGCGGCCATCGTCGGCGTGATCGTCGTCGGAGGAGCCTCAGTCGCGGCGGCCGCTTCGGCGGGCAAGCTCGACCAGGTGGCGAGGGAGACCCGGGCCGTGGTGGAGAAAGCCCCGCAGGGCTCGCCGGCCCCGTCGCAGGACGACCCGGGCGACCCGGGCGACCCGGGCGACCCGGGCGACATCGTCGTCTCGACGGAGGTCAACCCCAACCCCGGCGAGGTCCTCGAACACTGGACCGACGAGCGCATGGACGCCGCCGAGCCCATGCCGATGCCGGTGATCACGTTGGACGAGGACCAGCTGGCGGAATAACTCCGGGCCGCGCACGGTTGGCATAGTGGGCGTTCTGTCCCTTTCTCTACCCTGCACCGTGCGCACGGGAACAAATGACGGCGATTGGCGTTATTGGTACTGGTGCGCCGTGCGGACAACGAAGCCGCCCCACCACAACAAGCCTGATCGCTTCGACTCCGTACGGAGGAGGTGTCCTCATGCCCAGAACCGCCGTGGCGACCCCACCAGCAACTCTCGACCAGCTCCTTGAACGAGGGCGAGCCCAGGGTCACCTTTCTCTGGCGGAGCTGCGTGACGCGTTCGCGAAGACAGGCATCAGCCCCTCTGAAGGCCGCACCATCCTGCGCGAGCTGTCAGAGGCCGGCGTGAGCCTGGCCGCCGAGAACGAGGCGTCCACCAGCGCTGCCCCCAGGAAGACCAGCCAGAAGAAGACGGCGACGACCAGCAAGACCTCGCGCTCGAAGACTACCGGCCGCAAGGCCGCGGAGGCAAAAACCGCCGACGCCGCCAAGGCCGTCACCCCGTCAGAGCCCAAGCCCGAGCACCTCGAGGACGTCACGGACGACGTCGCGATCACCGACGAGGACGTCGAGAGCGAGCAGCTCGACCTCGACGACACCCAGTCCGTCATGGGCGACTCGGTGCACACCTATCTGAAGTCCATCGGCCGCCGCACGCTGCTCACCGCGGCGCAGGAGGTCGAACTGGCCCGCCGGATCGAGGCCGGCCTGTACGCCGAGTACAAGCTGGAGACCCAGCCCGACCTGCCGGAGTCCGTCAAGGACGACCTGCTCATGGTCGTGGAGGACGGCAAGGAGGCCAAGGACCACATGCTGGAGGCCAACCTCCGCCTGGTGGTCTCGGTGGCCAAGAAGTACACCGACCGCGGCATGTCCCTGCTGGACGTCGTCCAGGAAGGCAACCTGGGGCTGATCAGGGCGGTGGAGAAGTTCGACTACACCAAGGGCTTCAAGTTCTCCACGTACGCCATGTGGTGGATCAGGCAGGCCATCCAGCGCGGCTTCGCCGACTCGGCGCGGACGATCCGGCTGCCCGTGCACGTGCTGGAGATGCTCTCGAAGCTGTCGCGGGTCGAGCGTGACATGCACCAGCGCCTGGGCCGCGAGCCCACGCCCGAGGAGCTGGCCGTCGAGCTCGACAAGACCCCCGACCAGATCGAGGAGCTGCTGCGCACGAGCCGCCAGCCGATCTCGCTGAACGCGACCATCGGCGAGGACGGCGAGACCACGATCGGCGACCTCATCGAGGACGTCGACTCGCCGGAGGCGTCGGAGATCGTCGACCGCCAGCTGCTGGGCGACCAGCTGCGCGGCGTGCTCGACAACCTCTCGCCGCGCGAGTCGAAGATCATGGCGCTGCGCTTCGGCCTGGTGGACGGCAAGCCGCACACCCTCGACGAGATCGGCAAGCACCTGGGCCTGACCCGGGAGCGGATCCGCCAGCTGGAGAAGGAGTCGCTGTCCAAGCTGCGCCACCCGAGCAACACGCGCCCGCTGCTCGACTGGGCCAGCTGACCGGCACACCGAAGAGCCCCGGCCTCCCCGGCCGGGGCTCTTTCGTGTGCGGGGACGCTAGCGGGTGGCGGGCACCGGGCGGGGGATCCTCGGGATGCCCCACATCCGGTTCTCCTCGCGCAGCGTGCGCAGCCGCTCGACCTCGGAGGTCCACATGGCCCCGGCCGGCGTGGCCTTGGCCTTGCGGCGCGCGATGCGGTCGTCGTAGGACTTCACGCCGAACGTGGCCCGCTGGCCCGCCTCGGCCGCCCGCAGCGCCTCGGTCAGCGCCTTGTCGAAGGCGATGCCGGCGGCCATCAGCTCGACGTCGTCGGCCCCCGCCGCGCGCAGCTCACGCAGCGTCGCCTCGGCCTCGCGGGCCTTGTCGAGCAGCTCGGGGAACCTCTTGGAGATCTCCTGGTCCGCGTGGTAGCGGACCTCTGCCTCCCGGCTCACCCGCGGACGGAAAAACGCCATCGAACCGGCCCCTTCACGCTGTACGTTCATTCGTTCACCGGCAAGGGTACGCCGTCGCGCGACACGGGCGGAAATCGCCCCGGAGCGACTGCCTTTACATAGTAAGATGATCACCATGCCCGCCAAGCGACCGCCCGTCCCCCTCTCCCGCGAGCGCATCATCGAGGCCGCCCTCCACATCGCCGACAGCCAGGGCCTGCGCCGGCTCACCATGCGCCGGCTGGGCGACGCCCTGGAGGTGGAGGCCATGGCGATCTACCACCACCTGCCCCGGGGCAAGGAGGCGCTGATGGACGCCCTGGCCGAGCACGTCACGGCCGTCCACGTCGAGCCCGGCCCCACCTGGCAGGAGACGGCCAGGGCGTGGTGCCGGGCGGGCCGCGAGCTGCTGCGCGAGCACCCCGGCGTGCTGGCCCTGGCGCTGACCAAGCCGCCCAAGGGCGCCACCGCCCTGGCCATCAGGGAGCAGACCGAGCAGCTGGCCGAGGCGGGCCTCGGCAACGCCGCCGAGGCCGTGCGGGCGCTGCGCGCGTTCGTGTTCGGCAGCGTGGCCGTCGAGGTGCAGCAGTCCGGCTGGGCCGACCCCGAGGTCGACCAGTGGGTCAGGCGGGACGCAAGAGCCGATATGGACTTCGAACGCGGACTCGACGCTCTGCTCAAGGGATTGCAAACGTGATGCGCGTGTCGCGCTTGGCCCGTTATCCTGCATAAGGCACGCTGTGTCGAAGGTCACACGTTCCGGGGATCCTCCTGTAACAGTCAAAAGGGGCTATGTCCGAACGCGTGGCACGCGTCGCACACTTGCCAGGAACAACCCGAGCCAGGCTCCCGCCCCACGTCACCGGGAGCACCCACGAGATATCCGGAGGCACGATGATGTGCCCGCACGACCCGCCCTGTCCGGACGCCGAGGCACCGGACCGCGAGGCGGCACGCACCCTCGCCTGCCACCCCGAGCAGGGGTGGAGTCTTCTCTGCAACGGCGTCGTCCTGTTCGAGGACACCGGTGAGCTGCTGCCCAGCGGCACCGTCATCGCGCCGCACCGGCCCGTGGCCGGCGCGATCTGATCCGCCCGGAGGCGATCCCGGCTACGCGTAGCGGGTGATCCACTCCGCCACGATCTCACCCACCCGGGCGGGGTCACGCTTGAGGTCGTGCCCCTCCCCCGGCAGCACCACCAGGCGCGCGGCGTCCTCGGCGTCGGGCACGCCGAACGGGTCACGGTCCCCGTTGACGACCAGCACGTCCACTCCGGCGCCGCGCAGCTCGCCGGCCCGGGAGCGTTCCGGCTTTCCCGGCGGGTGCAGCGGGAACGCCAGCGCCACGACCGCCGCCGCGCCGACCGCCTTCGCCGTACGGCAGGCGACCCGCGCCCCGTTGCTCCGCCCGCCCTGCACGACGGGCAGCCCGGGCAGCCGCGTCCGCAGCTCTTCCAGGACGGTCTCCCACGCCTCGTCCTGCCGGGCCGGCGAGCCGGGCGCCCGCGCCCCCGCCACCCGGAACGCCTGGGTCACCCTGGCCACGCTGGCGCCCACGCCGAGCGCGGCGTCGCGGACGGCCAGCAGGTCGGGAGCGTCCACGCCGCCCGCCGACCCGTGGGTCAGCACCAGCAGCAGCCGCGGCCGCGCGGCCTCGTCGATCTCGACCAGCGCCGGCCCCCGCGGCGTCATCACCTGCATCCCAGCACCGTACCTGGGGAGGATGCCGGATTGGCTCTCAGGTCTGATGACGGCGAGGCGCCCAGGCGGGATGATGCATGCATGCCAGACACACGCCCGCTCCGGGACGAGTTGCAGGCCACTCTCGACGCGCGCCGCGACCTCGGCCCCGACTACGAGCCCGCGCTCATCGACTCGTTCGTCGACCGCCTCGACGCGACGATCGCCGCCCGCGTACGCGCGGAGCTCGACCAGCACGGGGCGGCCCCGCGCAGGAAGCCGCCGGCCTCGCAGCTGATCCCGCTCGCGCTGGGCTCGATGGCCCTCGGCATCCCGCTGACGGCCATCGGGGCGGCGCAGGCGGGAGGGTTCGGCCTGTTCATCGTGTGGGTGGCGATCGTGGTCATCAACGTGGCCGCCGCGGTGGCGATCATCCGCCGCCCCTGAGGCCGGTCAGGCGTCGCGCTGGAAGCGCAGCCGCACCTCCGCGGCCAGCGTCTCGTCCTCGTGCTCCAGCCCGTACGTCCAGACGCGGTCGGCGTCGTCGGCGCGCCCGCGCAGCGGGAGCGTGCGCGCCAGCAGTTCGATGGCCAGGGCGCCGGTGCTGGGGTCGGCGCCGTCCTGGAGGCTCTCGGCGAACTCGGCGCAGGCCAGCTCCAGATGGGCGATGCCGAGCTGGACGCGCAGCCCCGGCACCTCGTCCGCGGGTGCGAACTCCAGGGCGTCCAGCAGCACCTCGGCGGCCGCCCCCGGCTCGCCGTGCTCCATCATCAGGTCGGCGAGCTGCTGCGCGGCGTGGGCGCCGACCCGCCCGTCGCCCGCCTCCACGCTCGCCCGCACGGCGGCGCGGAACTCCCGGTCGGCCTCCTCCAGGTGCTGCGCCCGCACGGCCAGCCGGGCCAGCGCGAGGTGGGCCAGCGGCACGTACGCGGCCGTGCCGACGCCCAGCACGGCCTGCCAGGCGCCCCTGGCCTGGTCGTCGCGGCCCTCGCGTTCGAACCCTTGGGCGAGGTGGCAGGCGGCCTGGGCGGCGAACTCGGGATGCCCGGTGGCCAGCGCGGTGCGGGCGGCGGCCCTGGCGGCCTCGACCTCGCCGCGCTGCTCCAGCACCACGGCCAGCCCGACCGCGGCCTGCGCCCGGTCGGGCTCCTCGGGGTCGGCGGCGAGCTCGGACAGGATGGCGGCGGCGCCCTCGAGGTCTCCGCGTTCGGCGCGCAGGCGGGCGGTGTCGAGGGGCGAGGTCTGCAGCTCTGATGACGTCAAGGAGGCTCCTCGGGGCGACGGTCGCCCCGAGCCTAACGATTTCCGGCGATCATGTCTGCCCACTTGCCGCCGAAGGACTGGCCGGATCGGGCGGCCCGGCCGGTCCTTCGGGGCGCGCGGGCTCAGTCCTCGTACGCCTCGAGGGGCGGGCAGGAGCAGACCAGGTTGCGGTCGCCGTAGGCCTGGTCGATGCGGCGCACCGGCACCCAGTACTTCCCGTCGCGCAGCGAGGGCACCGGGTAGGCCGCCTCGCTCCGGGTGTACGGGTGCGGCCACTCGTCCGCGGTGACCGCCGCGGCCGTGTGCGGGGCGTTGCGCAGCGGGTTGTCGGCCTTGTCGTAGTCGCCGGAGGCCACCTTGGCGATCTCACCGCGGATGGCGATCATGGCGTCGACGAACCGGTCGAGCTCACCGAGGTCCTCGCTCTCGGTCGGCTCGATCATGAGCGTGCCGGCCACCGGGAACGACATGGTGGGCGCGTGGAAACCGTAGTCGATGAGCCGCTTGGCCACGTCGTCCACGGTGACACCGGTCTCCTTGGTGATCTGGCGCAGGTCGATGATGCACTCGTGCGCCACCAGGCCGCCGCGGCCGGTGTAGAGCACCGGGTAGTGCGGGGCCAGCCGCCTGGCCAGGTAGTTCGCCGACAGGATGGCCTGCTCGGTGGCCGCCTTGAGGCCCTCGCCGCCCATCATCCGGACGTACGCCCACGAGATCGGCAGGATGCCCGCCGATCCGTACGGGGCCGCCGAGACCGGGCCGACCGGGGAGCCGTCGCGCAGCGGGTGGCCGGGCAGGTAGTCGGCCAGGTGCGCGCGCACCGCGACCGGGCCGACGCCGGGGCCGCCACCGCCGTGCGGGATGCAGAAGGTCTTGTGCAGGTTGAGGTGGGACACGTCGGCGCCGAACGCGCCCGGCTTGGCCAGGCCCACCAGGGCGTTGAGGTTGGCGCCGTCGACGTACACCTGGCCGCCGGCCTCGTGCACCTTCTCGCAGATCTCGGTGACGGTCTCCTCGTACACGCCGTGCGTCGAGGGGTACGTCACCATGATGGCCGCGAGCGCGTCGCGGTGCTTGGCGATCTTGGCGTCGAGGTCGGCCAGGTCGACGTTGCCGTTCTCGTCGCAGGCCACGACGACGACCCGCATGCCGGCCATGACGGCGCTGGCGGCGTTCGTGCCGTGGGCGGAGGACGGGATGAGGCAGACGTCGCGCTCCCCCTGGCCGTTGGCGCGGTGGTAGGCGCGGATGGCCAGCAGGCCCGCGAACTCGCCCTGGGAGCCGGCGTTCGGCTGGATGGAGACGGCGTCGTAGCCGGTCACCTCGGCCAGCCAGCCCTCCAGCGTGCCGATCAGCTCCCGGTAGCCCTCGGCCTGCTCCTCCGGCGCGTACGGGTGGATCGCGGCGAACTCGGGCCAGGTGATGGGCTCCATCTCGGTGGTCGCGTTCAGCTTCATCGTGCAGGAACCGAGCGGGATCATGGAGCGGTCGAGCGCGATGTCCTTGTCCTGGAGCTTGCGCAGGTAGCGCAGCATCGCGGTCTCGGAGCGGTGCTGGTGGAAGACCGGGTGGGTGAGGTAGTCGCTCTCGCGCACCAGCGTGTGGGGCAGCGCGTCGGAGGCGCCCTCGATGTCCCCGTCGATGTTCACGTCGGCGGCGGGCACCCCGAAGGCGGCCCACACCTTGGCGATCTCGGCGGCGCCGGTCTTCTCGTCGCAGGCGACGGAGACGTGGTCGGCGTCGGCCTGCCAGAGGTTGACGCCCCGCTCGGCGGCGGCGGCCACGACCTCGGCGGCCCGGCCGGGCACACGGGCCAGCACGGTGTCGAAGAACTCGTCGTGCACGACCTCGACCCCGGCCCTGCGCAGCCCGCCGGCCAGGACGACGGCGTACCGGTGGACCCGGTGGGCGATGCGGCGCAGGCCCTCGGGGCCGTGGTAGACGGCGTACATGCCGGCGATGACGGCCAGCAGGACCTGGGCGGTGCAGATGTTGCTGGTGGCCTTCTCGCGGCGGATGTGCTGCTCGCGGGTCTGCAGGGCCAGCCGGTAGGCGGGGCCGCCGTCGGCGTCCACCGACACGCCGACCAGGCGGCCTGGCAGCTGCCGCTGCAGGCCCTCGCGTACGGACATGTAGGCCGCGTGCGGCCCGCCGAACCCGAACGACACCCCGAACCGCTGCGAGGAGCCGATCGCGATGTCGGCGCCCAGCTCGCCGGGGGCGGCCACGAGCGTCAGGGCCAGCAGGTCGGCGGCGGCCACGACGAGCGCGCCCGCCTCGTGCGCGGCGGCGGCCACGGCGCGGAAGTCGCGCACCCGCCCCGAGGCGCCCGGGTACTGGACGAGCACGCCGAAGCACTCGGGCAGCTCGCCGTCGAGGGAGTGCTCGACGAGCGTGATGCCGAGCGGCTCGGCGCGGGTGGCGAGCACCGCCTTGGTCTGCGGCAGCGCGTCGGCGTCGACCACGAACACCGAGCTCTTGGACTTGCCGGCCCGGCGGGCCAGCGTCATGGCCTCGGCCGCGGCGGTGCCCTCGTCGAGTAGGGACGCGCCGGCCACGGGCAGGCCGGTGAGGTCGGAGACGACCGTCTGGAAGTTCAGCAGCGCCTCGAGCCGGCCCTGCGAGATCTCCGGCTGGTACGGCGTGTACGCGGTGTACCAGCCCGGGTTCTCCAGCAGGTTGCGCCGGATGACGGCGGGCGTGACGGTGTCGTAGTAGCCCAGGCCGATCATGGAGGTGAGCACGCGGTTGCGCCCGGCCAGGGCGCGCAGCTCGGCGATGGCCTCGGCCTCGCCGATCGCGGCGGGCAGCTTGAGGCTGTCCTTGGCCCTGATGGCCTCGGGCACGGCCACCGCCACCAGGTCCGCCACGGACTCGAAGCCGACGGCCTCGAGCATCCGCTGCTGCTCGGACTCCGAGGGCCCGATATGCCGGGACGAGAAGGGTGGTGCGGTCAGGTCGGTCATGGAGGTGCCTCCCGAGGCTATGGAGACCGGCGCCAGGGCGCGGGCGAGTGCCGGATCTCCCCCTCTGTCAACGGGACCTGAGAGCTTCACCCCGGTGGGGCTTGCACCGTCGGTGAGGCGCGCCTGGCGGACGCGCCTGCTTTCCAGAGTTGCCTCACCCGAGCGGTACCGGATGCCTGAGAGATTCCGGGGAGGGTTGCTCCTTCGGCGCCCCGGACCAGGCCGGGGACTCTCCCGCACGGGGTCGTCAGCCTTACCCGTCCTAGATTACTACGGTGCGCCGGGATGGTGAGGATCGGCCGGGTTCGCCGGCCTGTCGCGGAAGCCCGATCAGCCGATGCGGCGCGCGCGACGCCGGCGGGCGAGTTCGTCAGCGGGGTGGTCGGCCGGGACGGTGTCCTCGACCGCCGCGCGTTCCCCCGGCAGCTCCGCGAGGGAGCCCTCGACCTCGCGCCACACCCGGCCGAGCGCGATGCCGAACACGCCCTGGCCGCCCTGGAGCAGGTCGATCACCTCGTCGGCCGAGGTGCACTCGTAGACGCTGACGCCGTCGCTCATGAGGGTGATCTGCGCGAGGTCGGCGACCCCGCGGTCACGCAGGTGCTGGACGGCGGTGCGGATCTGCTGCAGCGACACTCCGGTGTCGAGGAGCCGCTTGACGACCTTGAGCACCAGGATGTCGCGGAAGCTGTAGAGGCGCTGGGAACCCGAGCCCTGTGCGGCCCTTATCGTGGGTTCGACCAGGCCCGTGCGCGCCCAGTAGTCGAGCTGCCTGTAGGTGATGCCGGCCGCCGCGCAGGCCGTCGGCCCGCGGTATCCGATGTCGTCCGGCAGCGTCGCCGGCTGCTCGTCGAAGAGCAGGCCCTGCTCCCCGGCACGCTGCCGCGCACTCTCGCGCCGCACCGGATCTTCCTGGCCGGCCGTCTTACCCTCGCCGCTGCTGACCGCCACGCGGACCTCCGGCTTTCTCTCATCCCGTGGCCTGATCTGGGGGTTCGTAAAGTGCGGCCACGGGTTTCACTTGCACCGTAGGACCGCGACCATGCTCAGTCAACGATCCGGCTCGGCGCGTCGTGAAGCGTAAATGCACTGAAATACCTACCCCGCCCGGCCGAAGTCTTCTGGAGTGATCGTGTCAAGGAACTCCCTGAACTTCTCCACCTCGTCCTCCTGGTCGTCGGGGATGATCACCCCTGCCTCCTGGACGACCTCCTCGCTGGCGAAGATGCGCGCCCCCGTGCGCAGGGCGAGCGCGATGGAGTCGGACGGCCGGGCGCTGACCTCCACGCCGTTGGAGAAGACGAGATCGGCGAAGAAGATGCCGTCGCGCAGGGCGACGATGTTGACCTCCCGCAGGCCGACGCCGAGGGCGCTCAGCACGTCACGGAACAGGTCATGAGTGAGAGGGCGCGGTGGCGGCTCCTCCGCCTGGGCGAGGGCGATGGCCGTGGCTTCGGTCATGCCGATCCAGATGGGCAGGAACCGTTCCCCGTGTGCCTCCTTGAGCAAGACGATCGGCTGATTTGTGGGCATTTCAACTCGTACGCCCACGACCTCCATCTGCAACACGGGCTGCTCCGTAATCCTGACCGGTCACCCGGCACAGCTCTTCGAACATCGCTTCTGCTGATTGGCTCTTCGTTTCAACGTAACACCCACAGGGCCCGGAATGTGCCCCCGCCTCCCAGCTCGCCCCGGCCTCAGCCCCCGAGGACCGACCGCACGCCCGTGCGCACAAGGGACGCGTGCAGGTCGAGCAGGAGCGTGGACAGCTCCCTGGCCGCCTCGTCGGCCTCGCCGATGGCGCCGGGGGCGCGCCGCTTGAGTATGGGCGCGACCGTCTGCTCGACCAGGCCGCACTCGCGCTCGGCCGCCGCCTTGACCGCGCGCAGGTGGCGGGCGTGCAGGCCGAAGCGGGACAACGAGCCGACGGTGCGGGCCACGGTGAGGGCCTCCTCGTCGTAGCGGCGGGCCACCGGGGCGAGCAGGCCGTAGTCCTCGAGCTCGTCGAGGGTCTCCTCGTCGATGCCGGCGGCCTCCAGCAGCTCGGCCCGGCTGAGCCTGACGTCCTGCTTGTCCTGCAGCACGCGGGGGCGGCCGAAGCTCTCGGCCATCTTGTCCTTGATCACCCGCAGCGGCAGGTAGTTGTCGCGCTGCTCGGTCAGGATGAAGCGGAGCTGCTCGACGTGCAGGTGGGTGAACTTGCGGAAGCCGGACGGGCTGCGCTCGGGCTCGATCAGGCCCTCACCCTCGAGAAAGCGGATCTTGGAGACGGTGACATCGGGGAACTCGCCCTGCAGCAGGGCGAGCACCTCCCCGATGCTCATGTGCGAGCGTGCGGCCTGTGAGCTCATGCTGCCTCCCACACCGGCTTCCCCACCCGCCCGCTCATGCGCCTGTGTTGCCGCGCATCAGGAAGAGAAGGCGGAACTTGCCGATCTGCACCTCGTCTCCGGAGTGCAGCGGAACCTCCTCGATCCGCTCGCGGTTGACGTAGGTGCCGTTGAGGCTGCCCACGTCACGCACGGAGAACTGGCCCCCGCGATGCCGGTAGAACTCGACATGGCGGCGGGAGACCGTGATGTCGTCGAGGAAGATGTCGCTCTCCGGGTGGCGCCCGGTCGTGGTCAGGTCTTTGTCGAGCCTGAAACGACTCCCCTGGTTGGGGCCCCTGGTCACCGTGAGCAACGCCGCGCCGGGCGGGAGCTGCTCGACGAGCGCCCGCTCGGCCAGGAGCATGTCGCCTGTCTCAGCCTCGTACGCCTCGATTCCCGCGACGGAGATCGTCGACGTGGTGTCCCCGGAGACCTCGGGTCTGGTCAGCGGTGACCCACAGCGGGAACAGAAACGGGCATCCTCGGGGTTGGCGTGCCCGCACTGCGTGCAGTAGACGCTCGGCATCGATCGGCTCGGCCTCCTACCGCGAAGACACGGTGCTTTCGGGCGCGCCTGCCTTCGCTCTTTCACGTTTGCGAATGCCGCAACTTACGCTGATCAGCGGCAAAGGTCAAGGCGGGGCGCTGGACTCGGGTGTCGGACGCAGACAAAGTTACCGCCGCGCCCGCCCCGGGGTCCATGCCGCCGCGCGTTTCAACATTACGATCTTGCGGCACTCCGCGCGCACGTCGCGGGCATGGATTTTTCCGGATCAGGTGGCGGCCTGCTCGACGATGCGGGCCCAGCGTTCGAGGAGAGTCTGGGCGGCGTCGACGTCCCACGCCTCGGCCCACAGGTCGGTGACCGGTTCGGCGGCGGCGGGCAGCACGAGAACCCAGCTCCCGTCGTCACGGGCCACCCGGACGCCGTCGGTGGTGTCGATGCGGCAGCCGTCGGGCTCGGCCTCGGCGGCCTCCATGACCGAGCGCATGACGGCGCCCTTGGCCGCCCACGGCGTCGGCACGGCGCGCTTGAGCAGCTTGACCTCCGGGATGCGCGCGTCGATCTGGCTGAGCGACAGCCGGGTGCGGGCGACCAGGCCGAGCAGCCGCATGAACGCGGCCAGCCCGTCGATGGCGGGGCTGAACTCGGGGACGACGAAGCCGCCTCGCCCGTCGGCCGCGAAGATCATGTCGGGTCCGGCGGCGGCCGAGGTGAGGGCGTCGAGCGAGGTGGTGGTCCACTGCACCTGGACGCCGTGGAAGCGGCAGACCTGCTCGGCGACCCTAGTCGTGGTGACCGGCAGGGCCACCCGCCCGCCCTGGCGTTCGGCGGCGACCAGGTCGAGCACGACGAGCAGGGCGCGTTCCTCGCTGATCAGCTGGCCCTTCTCGTCGACGAGGGCGATGCGCTCGCCGACCGGGTCGAACCGCACGCCGAACGCCGCCCGTGAGGAGCTGACCAGCTCCGACAGGCGCTGCAGGTCGCGGCGGCGGCCGGCCAGCGTCTCGGTCGGCGAGACGTCGTCGAGGCGGGCGTTGACGGTGAGCACCTCGACGCCGACCCGGCCGAGCAGCGTGGGCAGCACCAGCGAGGAGGTGCCGCCGGCGCAGTCGACGACGACCTTCATGTCGCGCACGTCGCTCACGCCGACGTGGTTGAGCAACTCGTGGGTGTAGTCCTCGACGGCCCTGGACGGGTAGGTGAGCTCGGCGATCTCGCCGGGGAAGGCGCGGCGGAACTCCTGTCGGGAGAAGACCCGCTCCAGCTTGCGCTGGGCGGCCGGCGGCAGGTCGGCGCCGCGGCCGTCCATGATGACGATGTCGACGCTCTGCGGGTCTCCGGGCGTGGTGCGCAGGGCGATGCCGCCAGCGGCCGACTCCCTGGCGGTGTGGAAGCGGGTGACCGGCATCGGGGCGGCCTCGAGGTCGAGCACGTTGATGGCGCTGGCGGTCAGCGCGGCGTTGACGGCCCGCTTCAGCGCCCTGGCCGCCAGCGAGCAGTCGCGGGAGGTGACGACGTGGGCGCCCTTGCGCAGCGTGGTGGCGTACGCGCTGGCCAGGCGGACGCACAGCTCGGCGGTGATCTCGACGTTGACCAGGCCGCTGACGCCGCGCGGGCCGAACAGGTTGCGCTGGCCGCGCGACTCCCAGATGACGCTGGTGTTGACGACCGCGCCGGCCTCGATGGTCTTGAACGGGTAGACCTTGACGCCGCTGGAGACGTACGCCTCGGCCTCGATGACGCACTCGTCGCCGATGACGGCGTTCTCCTCGATGCGGGCGCCGGCCATCACGTCGGTGCTCTTGCCGATGACGCAGCCGCGCAGGTGGGCGCCGGGGCCGAGGTAGACGTTGTCGTGGACGACGGCGCGGTGCAGGAACGCTCCCTCGCGGACGACCGCGTTGTTGCCGAGCACGGTGTACTCGCGCAGCTCGGCGCCCGCCTCGACCTTGGCGTAGTCGCCGACGAGCAGCGGGCCCTTGAGGACGGCGTCGGGGTCGACGGAGGCGGAGTCGGCCACCCAGACGCCCGGGGAGACCTCGAAGCCGCCGATGTCCAGCTCGACCTTGCCCGACAGGGCGTCGGCCTGGGCCTTGAGGTAGCTCTCGTGGGTGCCGACGTCCTCCCAGTAGCCCTCGGCCACGTAGCCGTAGATCGCGGCGCCGCCGGCGAGCAGGGCGGGGAAGACGTCGGCGGACCAGTCGACCGGCCCGCCCTCGGTGACGGCGTCGAGGACCTCGGGCTCCATGACGTAGATGCCGGTGTTGACGGTGTCGGAGAAGACCTGGCCCCACGTGGGCTTCTCCAGGAAGCGTTGCACGCGGCCGGACTCGTCGACGATGATGATCCCGAATTCGAGCGGGTTGGGGACGCGTTTCAAGCCGATCGTCACCAACGCCCCATTTTCCCGGTGAAAACGGATCATGTCGGACAAATCAATATCCGTCAGGGCGTCGCCGGAGATGACGAGGAATCGGTCGTCACGGAGGCGGGCGGCGGCGTTCTTGACGCTTCCCGCGGTGCCGAGGGGGACGTCCTCGGTGGCGTACTGGAGGTGCATGCCGAGCTCGTGGCCGTCGCCGAAGTAGTTGCGCACGAGCGCCGCGAGGAACTGCAGCGTCACCACGGTCTCGGTCACGCCGTGCCGTTTGAGCAGGCGCAACACGTGTTCCATGATCGGGCGGTTGGCCACGGGGAGCAGGGGCTTGGGCTGGTTGGCGGTCATCGGACGCAGCCGAGTGCCCTCCCCGCCCGCCATGACGACCGCCTTCACCCGATCACTCCTTCTTGGCCTCGGTGACGAGTTGTCGCACCTGTACCACATACAGCACCCCGGCCCACCAGTACAGGCCCGTTCCCCAGAGTGCGAATGCCCAGCCGACGATTTGGGCTATATCGGCATACCACCCAACATGGGAGGCAAGGAAGAGGAGCGGGAAAGCGTACATGAGGTTGAACATGGCCGCCTTGCCCAGAAAATGCACTTGAAGTGCCCTATATCCGTATTTGCGCAGTACGAGGATGGAACATCCGACGAAGGCCTCGCGCAGGAGGATGGCGGCGACCAGCCACCAGGGGATGATCTCGCGCACGAGCAGCGCGAAGATCGTGGAGAAGACGTAGAGCTTGTCGGCGGCCGGGTCGATGAGCCGGCCGAGCCGGCTGGTCTGGTGGAAGGCCCGGGCGATCTTTCCGTCGAGCCAGTCGGTGAAACCCGCCACCGCGAGCACGCCGATGGCCCAGCCGTCCTCCTTGGGCCCGAGCACGAGCCAGAGGAACACGGGCACGCCGAGCAGGCGCAGGAAGCTCAGCAGGTTGGGGACCGTCCAGATACGGTCCTCGGCGGAAGTTTCACTCACGCAGCAGACCCTACTGCGTGGAACTCGGTCTCAGCGGTCTCGGATGGGTACATCTGTTCCACCCGTTTCCGCTGGTGATGTCCGGTTTCTTGACCGGAAGGCGTCAGGGCGGAGCCCTGCGGGGCTCGCTCAGCCGCGTACGGCCTCCAGGAACGCCCTGATCAGGGCGGAGTCCTTCACCCCCGGCGCGGTCTCCACGCCGCTGGAGACGTCGACGCCCCACGGGTCGGCGGCGGCGACGGCCTCGCGGACGTTGGCCGGGTCGAGGCCGCCGGCCAGCATCCACTGCCCCGTGGGGCGGCCGCGCACGGCGGCCCAGTCCCACGGCAGACCGGAGCCGGCGTGGGGGGCGTCGACGATGAGCAGGTCTTCGTCGTAGGCCCCGCAGCGCAGGTCGGCCTGGGCGTCCACGGCCCGCACGAGGCGGACGCCGAGGTCCTTGAGCGCGGTGAAGTCGCCGTGGGGGTGGCGGCCGTGCAGCTGCACGCCCCGCACGCCGGAGGCCAGCACCGCCGCGCGCACGGTCTCGGGGTCCTCGCCGCGGAACACGCCGACGGTCAGGACGTGCGGCGGCACCAGGGCGGCCAGCTCCGCGGCCCGCTCGGGCGTGACGCGGCGGGGGCTGCGGGTCATGACGAACCCGATGGCGTCGGCTCCGGCCTCGACGGCGGCGGCGACGTGCGCCGGGTCGCTCAGGCCGCAGATCTTCACGTACACGCCTCCGACCTTAGCGGCGCCGGGCGGCTGCCGGTGACCACACCCAGATCAGCACCGCGGTGATGAGGCCGAACAGCGCCACGCCGTTGGGCACGTGAGCGCCGAGCCACATCCAGGTGACGTGCTGGGCGCCGCCGACGAGGAACAGCGCGAGGCTGGCCAGCGCGGGCCAGCCCGCCCCGCGGCCGGGACGCCAGACGAGCACCGCGAGCACGATCTGGACGAGGGCGAGCAGGTGCACGACCATGCCGGCCATGAGGTGGCTCTCGATCATCGAGTCGGACTCCACCGACTGGCCGGCGAACGAGGCGGCCACCAGCAGCGCCGCCGCGTGGGCGGTGACGGCGACGCGCAGGCCGTAGAGCAGGCCGGAGGAGACCTGGCCGGCGGAGGGCGGGGCGACGGTTTCTCGCATGACGGTCCTTTCGTGGGAACGAGCAAGGACCACATGGTCGCCGCGCGGCCCCGGGCCGGTCGTCAGCCTGGGGGATGACGCGCCGCTACACCTCCGGGCGGACCCGCGCGATCAGCCGCCGCGCCTGGGGCGTACGGGACGGAAGGAGGCGTCGACGAGGCCGGTGCGGTGGGCGACGACGGCGGCCTGGATGCGGTTGCGCAGGCCCAGTTTCTCCATGGCGGCGGCGATGTGGGTCTTGACCGTGGTGACGCCGACGTGCAGCTCCTCGGCGATCTCCGCGTTGGACAGGCCGGTGCCGACCAGGGCGAGCACCTCCAGCTCGCGCTCGGTCAGCCCCGGGGGCACCGACGGGGAGGCGTGCTCCTCGGCGTCGAGGAAACGCTCCACGACGCGGCGCAGCACCGACGGGGCGAGCAACTGCTCGCCCGCCGCGGCCCTGCGTACGGCGTCGACCATGCGCTCGGGGTCGTCGTCCTTGACCAGGAATCCCACGGCGCCGGCGCGCAGCGCCGCGTAGACGTTGCCGTCCTCGGCGAACGTGGTCAGCACCACGATCCTGACGCCGGGCCGGGCGGCGAGCACCCGCCTGATCGCCTCCAGGCCGTCGACCCGCGGCATGCGCAGATCCATGAGGATCACGTCGGGCAGGTGGCGCTCGGCCAGGCGCACCGCCTCGGCGCCGTCCTCGGCCTCGGCCACGACCTCCATGTCGCCGGTGGCCTGCAGCAACATGCGCACGCCCGCGCGGACGAGCGCCTGGTCGTCGGCCACGAGCACCCTGATCACGCGGCGCTCCCCGAGGGCAGGCGGCTGGGCAGGTGGACGGCCAGCAGCCAGCCGCCCTCGCCGTCGGGGCCGGCGCTGAGGGTGCCGCCGAGGGCGCGCACCCGCTCGCGCATCCCGGCCAGCCCGCGCCCGGAGGAGGGCAGCCGTTCGACGGTCGTGGGCGGGCGGCCGTTGCGGATCTCGACCTGCAGCCCCTCCTGCGAGGGGGCCACGAAGACGCGGACCCGGGTGCCGGGGCCTGCGTGTTTGAGCACGTTCGTGAGTCCTTCCTGGACGATGCGGGCCGCTGAGGCGCGGGCGATGAGCGGGGCCTGGTCGGCGGCCGGGTCGAGGTCGAGGTCCACGACGAGGCCGGCGGAGGCCATGCGCTCGGCGGACTCGCGTACGACGTCGGCCGGGTTGGCCAGCAGGTCGGGCTGGCGGTCGGGGTCGCGCAGCAGGTCGAGCAGGTCGCGCAGGTCCTGCAGCACCTGGTGGCCGGTCTCCCGGATGTCGTCGAGCGCGTCGGCGACGGGGCCGTCGGGGGCGGTGTAGCGGGCGGCGCCGGCCCGCAGGACCATCGCGCCGACGTGGTGGGCGACGATGTCGTGCACGTCGCGGGCGATGCGTTCGCGTTCGGCGAGCTGGTCGGCGCGCACCTGGGCGACGGCGGCGCGCGCGGCCTCCTCGGCGCGCAGCCGCTCGGCGGCCACCGCGGCCCGGCGCACACCCAGGTAGCGGCCGATCGCGATGGGCGTGGCGACCAGCGACATCAGCACGCCGACGCGGAAGGCGGTGATCTCGGTGTCGTCGCCGACCACGGCGATGGCACTCAGCAGGCAGCCGGTCAGGTACGCCGCGACCGTCCACGGCCACGACTGCACGCGCATGGCGAACACGCCGATCGCGATGAGCGTCAGGATCACGCACGTGTTGACGGCGTCGTTCAGATAGATGTCGGCGCAGACCAGCAGCACGCCCTGCAGCAGGAAGACCAGGCCGGGCAGCCGCCGGGCGATGCCCAGCGACAGGCCGCCGACGACGGCGAGCAGGCCGACCACCCACACCGGCAGGCTGCCGGAGTGCCAGGTGGTCCACGTGCTGAGCACGGTGATGGCCACGCCGCCGGCGGCCAGCAGCGCGTCGGGGGTGACGTCGCGCTCGTCGAGGCGCTCGGCGGAGCTGCGCAAATACGCGCCGAGCACGGCGGGGAAGACGGGCAGCAGCACGGAGTACACCCACATGTTGCCGGTGGGCGCGGCGCCGGGGTCGGCGACGTTGAGCGTGGTCGCGACGATCGTGGCGACGACGGCGAGCACGGTGGCCCGCACCGTGGAACGGAATCCGGCCACGCCCAGCGCCACGCACACGAGGATCTGCGCGGTGTTGGAGGTGAACGACCCGATCTGGTCGGTGACGACGAGGAAGGCGGCCAGGTAGAGGGTGACCGGGACCGGCCAGCGGCGGACGAGGCCCATGGGCAGGCCGGCCAGCAGCGCCGTCGGCAGGTTCGCCTCGGCGGGCAGGAAAGGGGTGTCGCCCACGTTCGCCGTGGTCAGCAGGTCGAGGCTCACCCCCGAGGCCGCGAGCAGGACGTCCAGCGGCACACCACGCCAACGCATGGACACAAGGTATCCGCCGGGCGTGACCGGCTGATCCTCCGCGCGGAGGACCCCGCCTCCTCCAAGTGGCCGGACATCCCGCCCGGAGGGGGGAGCGATCTACCCGGAACTTGCTCTACCTTCGAGGACATGTCTAACGACACCGCAGTCTTCCTCGGGCAGTTCCTGCGCTCCCCCGGCACCATCGGCGCGGTCGCCCCCAGTTCGCGGCGCCTGGCGGCCGCCGTCTGCGCGCCGATCCCCGAACGCGGCGAGCCGGTCGTGGTCGAGCTCGGCCCCGGCACGGGCTCGTTCACCTCCGAGATCCAGCGGCGGCTGGGCGGGCGCGGCCACCACCTGGCCGTCGAGCTCAACGACACGATGGCGCGCCTGTTGTCCGAGCGTTTCCCCGCCGTGGACGTCGCGCACGCGGACGCGTCGAAGCTCGGTGAGTTGCTCGACGAGCGCGGGCTGCGCTCGGCCGACGTGGTGGTGAGCGGGCTGCCGTGGGCGGCGTTCCCCGACGGGTTGCAGCGGGAGTTGCTGACTGCGGTGACGACGTCCATGACGCCGGGGGCGGCGTTCACGACGTTCTCCTACATCCACGCCATCCCGCTCAGCTCGGCCCGGCGCTTCCGCGCGCTGCTGGCCGAGCGGTTCGAGGAGGTCGTGCAAGGGCGTACGGTCTGGCGTAACACGCCGCCGGCCTTCGTCTTCACCGCACGCCGTCCTCGCTGACGGCTGGGGGCCGGCCGCCCGATCGGCGCCTGGATCGGGTGGCCGTACCAACGCCGGGAAGCTCCCTGCTCAACTCCCTGGCGGGTCTGGCTCCCGGGTGTCGCGGCGGGCTCTGCCGCCCCTCGCGTTCCCGGGCGTACGGATGGCTGACCTCCTCCTCTGGCGTCTCAGCGGATCCACCGTCATGAGGCCCGCCTACCCGAAGGCGGGGGAAGCACACGCGCCGCTCAGCCGAACGACGGAGGCCGCTTCTCGCGCAGCGCGCGCACTCCTTCGGCCACGTCAGGGCCGGTGAAGCCGAGGAACTCCATCGCCAGGGAGGCGTCGAACGACGGGCCGGCCAGGCGCAGCCAGTTGTTCAGCGAGTATTTCGTCAGCCGGATGGCCTCCTGCGCGCCCGCGGCCAGCCTGACGGCGATCTCCATCGCCTTGGCGGGCACCTCGTCGTCGTCGACGCACAGGCTGACCAGCCCCATGCGCTCGGCCTCCGCGCCGGTGACGGGCTCGCACAGCAGCAGGTGGTATTTCGCCTTGGCCATGCCGCACAGCAGCGGCCAGACGATCGCGGCGTGGTCGCCCGCCGCCACGCCGAGACGGGTGTGGCCGTCGATGATGCGCGCGGTGCGGCCGGCGACGGAGATGTCGGCCAGCAGCGCGACCGCCAGGCCCGCGCCGACGGCCGGGCCCTGGATGGCGGAGACGATCGGCTTGGAGCAGTTGAGGACGTTGTAGACGATGTCGCGGGCCTCGGCGAACACGCGCAGCCGGGTGGCGTGGTCGCGGGTCATCTCCTCGATCATCGACAGGTCGCCGCCCGCCGAGAACGCCCCGCCCTCCCCCGTGACGAGGATCGCCCGGACGGAGTCGTCGCGGTCGGCGTCGCGCCACACCTCGCCCAGCTCGCGGTGGGCGGTGGCGTCGACGGCGTTGAGCCGGCCCGGCTCGCTGATCGTCACCCGCAGCACGCCCTCGGCCGGTGTGTCGGTCTTGAGCTTGGTGTACGGGCCCGTCACAACGCCTCCCGCAGCCGCCGGGCGACGTAGTCGCGGGCCTCGGCCGCCTGGTCGAACAGGCCGGGCAGGACGAAGAAGCTGTGCACCGCGCCGTCGAACCTGCGCAGCTCGGCCGGCACCCCCGCCTCGGCCAGCCGGTGGGCGTAGCGCTCGCCCTCGTCGCGCAGCACGTCGTACTCGGCCGTCACGACGGTGGCCGGGGCCAGGCCGGAGGCGTCGGGCAGGCGCAGTGGCGACAGGCGCGGGTCGGCCGGGTCGGCGCCGGCGGCGTACTGGCGGGCGAACCAGGCCATCTCCTCGGCGTCGAGGCCGTAGCCCTTGGCGAACTCGGCGTAGCTCGGCGTGTCCATCGCCACGTCGAGCACCGGGTAGACCAGCACCTGGTGGGCCAGGCGCAGCCCGGCGTCGCGGGCCTGCCAGGCGGCGACGGCGGCGAGGTTTCCGCCCGCGCTGTCGCCGACGACCGCCACGCTGCCGTTGCTCTGGTAGAAGGCGGGCCGGGCGAAGATGTCGCGCACGACCGTCCAGGCGTCGTCGGCGGCGGCCGGGAACGGGTCTTCGGGGGCCAGGCGGTAGTCGACCGACACGACGACCGCGCCGGTGCGGATGGCGAGGTCGCGGGCGGCGGCGTCGTTGCGCTGGACGCTGCCGAAGACCCAGCCGCCGCCGTGGAAGTAGACCACGACGGGCAGCGGCCCGTCGCCGGGGTCGGCGCGGTAGATGCGGACCGGGACGCCCTCGGCCGGCTCGTCGCGGACGAGCGGCAGCTTGGTCAGCGGGCCACGGTGGAGCGCCAGGGCGTCGTGCGCGCGCATCTCGCGGATGGCGGCCAGGTCGAGCGTGGCCAGGTCGGCGTTGAGATCCGACGGGTACCGGGCGAGGTGATCGCGCGCCTGGGGGTGCAGCGGCATGATCCGAAGCCTATCGGGCCGCCTCGACGAACGCATCGAAGAGCCGGTTGTCGTCACCGCGCTCGGGGTGCCACTGGACGCCCACGCCGAAGCGGTGGCCCTGCAGCTCGATGCCCTCGACGATCTGGTCGTCGGCCCAGGCCACGGCCAGCAGGCCGCTGCCGAGGCGGCGTACGGACTGGTGGTGCGGCGCGGTGACCTCGACCTTGTCGCCGACGGCCTTGCCGAGCTTGCTGGAGACGCTGACCTGGATGGTGTGGCCCCCGCCGGGCTCGGCGTGGCGGTCGTCGCCGAGCACCTCGGGCAGCCACGGGATGAGCGTGCCGCCCTGGGCGACGTTGAGGACGTGCATGCCGCGCGCGATGGCCAGGATCGGCACGTCGGCGCGGATGGCCGCCCTGGCCAGGGCCAGCTCGAACCGGTCGCGGTGGGCCTGGGGCTCGGCCACGCGCTCGTCGGGCTCGCCGTTGTAGGTGTCGGCCCCGACCTCGACGCCGCCGGCCAGGACGACGCCCCCCAGGCCGCGCACGTAGTCGTCGACGGCGTGCGTGCCGAGCGGTGGCAGGACCACGGGCGCGCCCCCCGCGCGTGAGACCGCCTTGGCGTACGAGGGCGGGGAGAGCACGGCCTCGCGGACCCAGTCTCCCCAGCGGGCGGCTTCGAAGTAGGCGGTGATACCGATCAGGGGTCGGGACATGCGGTCTCCAGGGGGCATGGTGGAGTTCGCGCCGTCACCGGCCGGACCGGGGCGGCGGGCACACGCCCCATCATGGCGCACTCTCTTTCCCGATTGTCACCCCTCCCAAAGATCCCTTGGCTCCCGCTTCCGGCTTTCGTTCCTTTCTCCCCAGAGCGTTCTCAGGGAAGGCGGGCGGCGGTCTCGGCGATCAGCTGGGTGAGGATCGAGGCGGTCTCGGGGCGGGTGTCGAGGAGTTCGTCGAGGCGGGCGCGCCAGGCGCCGGTCTCCTCGTACAGCAGGTCGGCGTCCTCCTTGAGCCGCAGGCGGGTCTCGTACAGCTGCAGCCGGTACATGAGCCCGAGGTAGTGGCCGACGGCCTCGCTGAGCCACCAGTAGGCGTCCGTGTCCGCGGCCAGGGCGAAGAGCCGCGCGCCTTCCCAGGCGACCCGCCGGGGATGCAGGACTGCCATGGCCGGATCGTACGCCGGAGAGGCGCCCTCCGGAAACCGCTTTCACGCGATATTTCCGCTCGTCGGCGTATGTTTCGGCGAATGCGATAATTCTTCGCATTCGCTGGGAGAAAACGCCCGAAGGATGGCTGCGGATAATCACAGTGCCACTACGGATAGTTCGGCTTCGCACCTTATTGGGGTGAAACGGTTGTGACGCGTCATCAGTGGTGTAACACTCACTTTCGAGCGCAGGGCATATGCCGGGGTGGCGCCCGGCGCTCACGACCCGGAGCCGTCAGGGAGGTGGAACGACAAGACCGGAATGTGTTTCCGGTCAAGGGGTGGGGTTGGATATATGTCGTTGAATCCGCGCCTGGTAAAGGAGAGTTTCTCCGTCGTCGAGCCGCAGGCCGCCAAGGCCACGGCCTACTTCTACGGCCGGTTGTTCGCTGAGAGTCCGCATCTGCGTGGCATGTTCCCGCCGGCGATGGACGTTCAGCGCGACCGGTTGTTCAGCGCGCTGACGCGCATCGTGTGGAGCGTGGACAGCCCGGACGGCATGGCCGCCTACCTCGGGCAGCTCGGCCGGGACCACCGTAAGTACGGTGTGGTCGCCGACCACTACACGGCCGTCGGCAACGCGCTGCTCGCCACGATCCGGCGCTTCGCCGCCGACGTGTGGACCGACGAGATCGAGGCGGCCTGGGTGTCGGCGTTCGCGGCGGCCGCCGACGCCATGATCCGCTCGGCGGAGCAGGACGCCGGGGTCTCCCCCGCCTGGTGGCTGGCCGAGGTGATCGACCACGAGCCGCGTCACCGCGACATCGCCGTCCTCACGCTGCGGCCGACGCAGCCGCTGCCGTACACGCCGGGGCAGTACGTCAACGTGCAGACCGCACGCTGGCCCCGGGTGTGGCGGACCTTCTCCATCGCGAACGCGCCGCGCCCGGACAACACGATCCGGCTGCACGTGCGCGCCGTGCCGGGAGGATGGGTGTCGACCGCGCTGGCCCGGCACACGCGCATCGGCGACACGGTCATGCTCGGGCCGCCGATGGGCACGATGGGGCCGCGCGAGAACAGCGAGCGCGACGTGTTGTGCGTGGCCGGCGGGACCGGGCTGGCCCCGCTGAAGGCCGTCATCGAGTCGATCATCGGCTCGGGCCGCCGGCCCAACATCCACCTGCTGTACGGCGCCCGCACCGCCGGCGAACTGTACGACCTGCCGGACCTGATCGCGATGGCGTCGTCGTTCCCGTGGCTGCGGGTGCTGCCGGTGGTGTCGGACGAGCCCTCCTACGACGGCATGCGCGGCCACCTGCCGGAGGTGACCCAGCGCTTCCACTCGTGGGCCGAGCACGACGTGTACGTGTGCGGCCCGACCGCCATGGTCAACGAGACCGTGCGCCGGCTGCAGTCGGACGGCGTGCCGCTGTCGCGCATCCACCGCGACGTCGTCCCGGACGAGCGCGCCGTGTAGCCGCCTGCGGACGAGGGGGTCGCCGCTAGTTCCTGCGGAACGCCTGGGCGGTCTCCTCGTCGTTCGGCCAGAAGGTCTCGATCGCCAGCTCCGAGACCGTCACGTCCACCGGCGTCCCGAACGTCGCGATCGTGGTGAACATCGACAACACCCGGTCGCCGGCCGCGATCCGCAGCGGCACCAGGATGTCTCCGGGGCCGGGCACGTGCGCCACGTTCAGGTCCACCCCGGGATAGGTGTACGCGGCCAGCTCGTCGTGCAGCTCGGCCAGCCGCCCGTCGCCCGACACCTCGGCCTGGCGGCGCAGCCGGGGCAGCAGGTGGGCGCGCACCTCGGCCAGGTTGAGCAGCCGTCCGCCCATCGCCTGCGGGTGCAGCGACAGGCGCATCACGTTGACCGGCTCCTCCAGCAGCTCGGCGGGCACGCCCTCCATGAACATGGCCGCCGCCGTGTTCGCCGCCACCAGGTTCCACGCCGCGTCCACCACCAGCGCCGGGTAGGGCTCGTGCCCCGCCAGGATCTTGTCGAGCGCCTGGCGGACGGCGTGCATCTCACGTACCTCGCGCTCGGGGTAGACGGGGGCGAAGCCCGCGGCGACCAGCAGCCGGTTGCGGTGCCGCAGCGGCACCTCCAGCTCCTCGGCCAGCTTCACCACCATCTCGCGGCTCGGCCGGGCGCGGCCGGTCTCCAGGAAGCTGATGTGGCGGGAGGACACGCCCGCCTCGATGCCCAGGTCCAGCTGACTCACCCGCCGGCGTTGCCGCCACGACCGCAACAACGCACCGAACGACTCCTCTTCCACGGCGACAGCACTCATGCCGGGCACGCTATCGGGCCCGGGGGAAGGGCCGCGATTACCTCCCAGGTCATGCCGCCGCGTTCCCGCGTCGGTGCGGAATCGCCCAGTCCTCGGTTACTGTCGGTGGCGCGTGGCACGATGGCCGCAACCGAACATGGGAGCGTGCAATGAGTGACGCAGTGCTCGCGATCGGCACCAGAAAGGGCCTGTTCCTGGCCCGCTCGACGGGCGGCGGTCCCTTCGAGATCCAGCCGATCCAGTTCTCCACGGTCGCGGTGCCCTCGGTGGCGGTCGACACCCGCGGCGCCACCCCCCGGCTCCTGGCCGGTATCGAATACGGCCACTTCGGTCCGTCGGTGATGTACTCCGACGACCTCGGCCAGACCTGGAAGGAGGCGGAGCGCCCGCCGATCGCCTTCCCCGAGAAGACCGAGACGACCCTCACACGGGTCTGGCAGATCACGCCGTCGCCGTCGGAGCCCGACGTGGTGTGGGCGGGCGTCGAGCCGGCCGCGCTGTTCCGCTCCGAGGACCGCGGCGTCACCTACGAGCTCGTCGAGGGCCTGTGGGAGCACCCGCACCGCGAGCGCTGGGAGCCGGGCGGCGGCGGCCTGTGCCTGCACACGATCGTCCCCCACCCCACCGACCCGCGCACGATCGGCGTCGCGGTCTCGGCCGCGGGCTTCTACCGTACCTTCGACGGCGGCGTGTCGTGGGAGGCGGCCAACCAGAACATCCGGGCCCCGTTCATGCCGGAGGGGCAGCAATACCCTGAGTTCGGGCAGTGCGTCCACAAGGTGGCCCTGCACCCGTCCCGGCCCGACCGGCTCTACCTGCAGCACCACTTCGGCGTCTACCGCAGCGACGACTTCGGCGGCACCTGGCACGACATCGGCGCCGGCCTGCCGTCCGACTTCGGCTTCCCGATCGTCGTCCACCCGTCGCGGCCCGGCACCGTCTACGTGCTGCCGCTCCACGCCGACATGGACCGCACGCCGGTGGACCACCGTTACCGCGTCTACCGCAGCGACGACGAGGGCGGCACGTGGCAGCCGCTCTCCAAGGGCCTGCCGGACGAGCCGGTCTACGCGACGGTGCTGCGTGACGCGATGACCGCGTCGCCGGCGGGGCTGTTCTTCGGGACGCGCGACGGCGAGGTCTACTGCTCGCGCGACGACGGTGGCACCTGGTCCCAGGTCGCCCGCCACCTGCCCGACGTCCTCACGGTCCGCGCCGCGGTCCTCTAGCCGTTGCCGCCCTCCTCGGCAGAGCCCGCCCCACTCCCCTCCGCCCCAGCGTGGGTCCGCCCCCGCGGGGCGCTACGGGCGGGCTCTCTGCCGTACAGCCTCCCGCCGACCCGTATCGACGGCGAAGGCCATTCTTCCCCCGCGGCTTCACAGGGAGGGCGGATGGGATGGAACGGTCCTACAGCGCGGACCGGTGTACCGGACCGGGTCCACAGTGGCGGCCGGTGTACCGGACCGCCTCAAGACGCGGCAGCCGCACCGACCCCGATCAGCGGCGCGGCCGGAGGTACGCGCCAAGAGGCCGGGCCTCATCAACGGCGACAGCAGGTGCTACGACTCGGCTCCACGGCGGGGCAGAGGGCCGGAGGGTCCAGCCGCGAGGCCCGGAGCGCCGAACCAGGTCGACGCTGCGCCCCGATATATGCGCCGTGGTCCGTGGAAGGGCCAATACGTCACTCCGGCTCCACCGAGGGGCGCGATGTGTCAGTCTCAGTCCATTGCCACGTGGGCTCCGTGGCGTGGTCGGCGATTCGGTCGGGCCATGCGTCAGAGTTCGCGTGGACGTTGCTCGGTCGGACGGCGCATCAGGGATCGTGGGGGTGTTGCTCGGCAGGACGGCACGTCAGCGATCACGGGGGCGTCGCTCGACAGGGCCGCGCGTCGGGATCGCAGGGAGGTGCTGCTCGGCAGGGCCGTACGTCGGGGTCGCTGGGGCGTTGCTGGGCTGGGCGGGGCGTTGG
>NZ_POUD01000699.1 GCF_003236395.1 Nonomuraea aridisoli
AGCACGGCATTGCCGCCGTGGCGCTCCATAACTCGCATCATATCGGCCGTATCGGTTACTGGGCGGAGCAGTGTGCAGCGGCGGGGTTTGTCTCTATCCACTTTGTTAGCGTGGTCGGTATTCCAATGGTCGCGCCGTTCCACGGTCGCGACAGCCGCTTTGGCACCAATCCGTTCTGTGTGGTTTTCCCTCGTAAAGATAATTTCCCGCTGTTGCTTGATTACGCCACCAGCGCCATCGCATTTGGCAAAACCCGCGTCGCCTGGCATAAAGGCGTCCCCGTGCCGCCAGGTTGCCTGATTGACGTTAACGGCATGCCGACGACCAATCCGGCGGTAATGCAGGAGTCGCCGTTGGGTTCGCTGTTGACCTTTGCCGAACATAAAGGCTACGCCCTTGCAGCGATG
>NZ_POUD01000700.1 GCF_003236395.1 Nonomuraea aridisoli
CGGTACACGGTTGCACGATTCCCGTTGCCCCGCTGTTGATCGACGAGCAGTAAAGGTGCCGCCGTCGTAGTACCGAAGGCACCGGCTGCAGTCGATCGTCTTCCCCGATCTTCTCGGAGCGGGTTTGGGCGAGAGACGCCCGGGCTGGCGCATATTGCGCACAGCCAGCGGACGGCTTCAAGCACGCTTTCACGACTGATGCGGCGGCATGCCCGGCAGTGTCGGCGGGGCGCGTCGTGTGCGCGGTGCCCGGATTCGCGGTGCGACCCCGGGTGCGCGGTTGTTGGAGTGAGCGTCCCGCTTGGCAGACGTTTTCCCTGAAGTCTCCGGCAAATTCGCACCGTGTACTCACCCAACCAAATCGATCCCGCGGTCAGCTTCCGCAACTCACAGGGTCAGCAGGTC
>NZ_POUD01000701.1 GCF_003236395.1 Nonomuraea aridisoli
GTATTCGCAATGACCGCATCCTTCGTAGAACCACGCCACGCTGGCACGATCGCCTGGTTTTAATGAGGTGACACCTGGACCCACTTCTGCCACCACACCGATGCCTTCATGGCCCAGAATTACGCCGGTTTTGTCACCAAAATCGCCATTCTTAACATGAAGATCGGTATGACATACACCACAACACTCCATTTTCAGCAGGGCTTCGCCATGTTTCAGTGAGCGCAGTGTTTTATCCGTAACGTCAACGTGATGATCCTTCGTAACAACTGCAGCCTTCATAGTTCCTCCTTTTCGGATGATGTTCTGCATAGCAGGTGAGGCAAATGAGATTTATTCGCCACTACCCAGTATGGATGAGATCTGAAAAAGGGAGAGGAAAATTGCCCGGTAGCCTTCACTAC
>NZ_POUD01000702.1 GCF_003236395.1 Nonomuraea aridisoli
ATCTTGGCCACGGTGCTGCTGAGTCCGAGGTCGTGCAGTGTCTTGGCCAGGATGAACAAGAGGGCCGGTCGGTCTTGGCTCAGCACTTCCACCACCGTGTGCCGCGCCGAGGCTTTGTGATCGATCACGACCTCGGTGAACACCGCGGGTAGCGCACGCACATTCCAGGGCGCGGCTTTCGTTCGTTTCAGCAGGTCCCGGGCCTCCACCTCTCCCGTGATCACCTGACGCAGGGTTCGCTGCAGGTTCGGCAAGCGATCTTCGATGCAGACTTTGCTACCGCGGGGGCCATGCACCCAAAACAGATCCACGGCCTGAGAGCCGCCACCGGGCAAGGGGCGTGAGTGCACTTGTGCGGCGTGGATCTCGAGATGATTGGCCGAGATCGCGGCCGCGATGG
>NZ_POUD01000703.1 GCF_003236395.1 Nonomuraea aridisoli
GGCCACGACTGGTTCGACACCGCGGTCACCGATCAGATCGCGTTCCTGCGCCGCACGCTGTCCCTGCGCTGAATTCTTCTGCGCGAGCAGACGTGAAACTGCGCGAAATCCCGCGTTTTCGCGCAGTTATGTGTCTGCTCGCGGTATCAGAACTGCGTCGAACCCAGGTCGACAGCCACCCGGCTCGCGGTGACGAAGCGCGATTCGTCGCTCGCCAGCCACACGGCGGCGTCGGCGATGTCCTCGGGTTCGGCGATGTAGTCCGGCAGGAACGGCGTGACCATCTGCATCAGGCCCGGATTGGTGTCGTTGGCGCGCGTGAGGGCGGCCAGCATGTCGCCGGTACCCATCGGGGTGTTGACGGCACCTGGATGCAGGCTGTTGACCCGGATCCGGTGC
>NZ_POUD01000704.1 GCF_003236395.1 Nonomuraea aridisoli
CGCATCCATCGCCATGTGTCCGAGACGGCACGGCGGCTGGGCGGAAAGACAGCAGAAGTCTGAAACGCAAACGCGCGGCCACCGCAGGCGCTTAGAGCGCAGCCAGGCTGACCGAACCGTAGCGGGTGTAGCCGTGCGCGGCCAATGTATCCATGGCCTCGGCTTCCGCTCGGGCGAACGTCAGCGCGAGCGTGTCGGGGCTCCCCGCCCCGCTGGCGAAGGCTTGGTAGGCCGCGAACGCTTCGCGCGGCGACACACCACTGCGTTCAAGCACCCGCTGCGCGGCTTCCAGCGCCGCACGAATCGCCGTCTCCCCGGGCGGGGCATCGCGAAACGCTAGCTGTAGACAGGACGTCGTCGGATTCATCCGCGTTTCGATGTTCGATTCACTGAAACC
>NZ_POUD01000705.1 GCF_003236395.1 Nonomuraea aridisoli
ATCACGTACGGCAGCACCTGCGCCAGCGGAATCCCGAAGAACGATTCACCTTCCACCGCATAGTGCGCGGTGATGGCGCCCATGCCGATCTGCACCAGCATCAGGCCGATCACGGCAAAGAAGTACTTGCGCGTGGCCTTCATCGACGGCGTGGCCACCACGTTGAGGAACGGATCGGCCGGCAGCGGCGCAGACTCCTCTTCATGCTTGCTGCTGCCGTGCAGCCACAGCATGGCGGCAATACCGCCCAGCAGCATCACGATGCTGACCATCGACCACACTGCGGCACCTCCGGTCATGGTGTTGCCCACCAGCGGTTCATGCGGCCAGTTGCTCGTATACGAGATGTCGGTCTCGCCTGGGCGGTCGGCAGCGGCGGCCCACGACGTCCAGAAG
>NZ_POUD01000706.1 GCF_003236395.1 Nonomuraea aridisoli
CATGTGGTGGTGACGCCGCCTGACCACCCGCTTCTGTCGCGCCAGCACCTGACGCTGGACGACCTGAAGGGTTACCCGATCATCACGTACGACCACCACTTTGCCGGCCGGCCCAAGATCGACCACGCGTTCGAGCTGCGCCAGATCAAGCCCGACATCGTGCTCGAAGCCATCGACGCCGACGTCATCAAGACGTACGTGGAAGTGGGCCTGGGCGTGGGCATCGTGGCCGGCGTCGCGTTTGATGCCGAGCGCGACCGCAACCTGCGCGCCATTCCGGCCGGACACCTCTTCGGCACCAACGTCACGCACCTGGGCGTCAAACAAGGGGCGTACCTGCGCGGCTTCGTCTACACCTTCATCGAACTGTTTGCGCCGACGCTCACGCGCAAGC
>NZ_POUD01000707.1 GCF_003236395.1 Nonomuraea aridisoli
TCGCATGACCGCCAGCGTTGCGGGCGATGCGATGGATTTGATTGTCCTCGGCTGTCGATTTCAGCCAGCGTAACGCTCCGCCCCAGTCGATCAGTTGCTCGCCGGGTAAATCCATCATCGGCGCATCGCTGGGTAATGAAATGCGCCATAAGGTACCTGGTAACGAGAAGAACGGCAGTTGTTGTTCACGCAATTGCTGCCAGAACTGACCCGCAACCTCTTCGCCCCCCAGCAGTTCACGCGCCGCTTTTACCGATCCTTCGCCGCCCTCAAGGCGGATCCACAACGCATTGTCGAAGTAACATAAGCCACTAATGGGTAGCGGCTGGAGTTGCCACTGGGCGATTTCGTTAATGGCTTCTTGCAGGCTGATTTCCCGACGCAGACTCAGGG
>NZ_POUD01000708.1 GCF_003236395.1 Nonomuraea aridisoli
GTGTAGCGGTAGAGACGATTGTTGTCCACGCCGCCGATCAGTTCGACGGCGGTGATCAGGCCGGTGATTTCTCGCACACCCGCACCAACACCACCGAGCAGGCCGGTGCCCATGCCGTCCAGTTCGATGGACAAGGTCATCTCGTGGCCAATGGCAGCGTCTAGATCTGATTCGAGCATGGACTGATCGGCTGCCAACGAAACGGGGCGCAGATCCACTGTGTAGGTGAACAACTCGCTCAGCGCTTCGCGGCCCGAGACGCGCACGAATTCCAACTGTGGCTGCCCCAGTAGGTCAGGGATCGCGTTGCTGCTCGCTTTGACTGTGCGGTGGTTGCCGATTTTGTTGGACATGCGTTCTGCTGCGCCCATCTCTGTGCTCCTCGTGCGTGAC